>NZ_JBVVQB010000069.1:0-32255 GCF_055811775.1 Mesorhizobium sp. WSM4844
CTGGCGGAGTGAAGGGACTCAGCTGCTCGGTAGCGATCCTTCGCGCCCCCCTCTGTCCTGCCGGACATCTCCCCCACGAGTGGGGAGATTGGCTGTCCCCTCGGCTTTCGCCAATTTTCAACATTCAAGGAAAGGGGCACTGTCGCCGAAGCCGCCGATCTCCCCCCAAGTGGGGGAGATGTCCGGCAGGACAGAGGGGGGCGCTGTCCCGCCGGCATCGAAGGTTCTTACCGCACCGCAGCGCCTACCGATCCTTCACCGTCTCCATCGCCACGAAGGTCGAGGTCTGGGCGACGTGGGGCAGGGCGGAGATGCGCTCGCCGAGCACGCGGCGGTAGGCGGCGATGTCGGTGGTGCGGACTTTCAGCAGATAATCGAAGCTCGACGCCATCATGTGGCATTGCTCGATCTCCGGCACCGCCTGCACGGCGCGGTTGAAGGCGTCGAGCGCGGCCGAGCGGGTGTCCGACAGTTTCACCTGGACGAAGGCGACATGGCCTTCGCCCATGCGCTCACGGTCGACGATCGCCTGGTAGCCCCGGATGATGCCGTCCTTTTCCAGCCGCTTGACCCGCGCCTGCACCGGCGTCTTCGACAGGCCGACCTTTGCCGCGAGTTCCGACATCGAAAGCCGGCCGTCGCTGCCCAGCGCCGAAAGGATGTTCCTGTCGATGCGGTCCAATTGGTCTTCTGTCATCAAATATCTGGTCAAATTGGAGGAAATCCGCCCGAATGATAGATCAATCGACCTCTCCTGTCGATTTCTTTGGACCGATCGAAATTACGCTTTATGCTAGCTTGCGTCATTCGGTCCGGTGACCGCCGGACCGCTCACTGATGCTCGCTCCACAGGACCGTCATGCCAGCGCTCGAAGCCATCCGCCAGCAGATCCGTGCCAATTACTTGCCTGACGAAGACGAGGCCGTGAAGCGGCTGGCCGAGGCGACAGGGCTTTCGACGAAAGAGCGCAAGGCAATCTCGGCCCGCGCCGCCGATCTGGTGCGGGCGGTGCGCGGCTCGTCCGATCCGCGGCTGATGGAAGTCTTTTTGTCCGCCTACGGCCTGTCCACCAAGGAGGGCGTCGCGCTGATGTGCCTGGCCGAAGCGCTGCTGCGAGTGCCGGATACCGAGACGATGGACGACCTCATCGCCGACAAGATCGCGCCGCACGACTGGTCGGCGCATTCTGGCGGCTCGAGCTCGATCTTCGTCAATGCGTCGACCTGGGCGCTGATGCTGACCGGCCGGGTGCTCGATGAAGGCGAGGACGGCATCGAAGGCACGCTGCGCGCCATGGTGCGCCGGCTGGGCGAGCCGGTCATCCGCAGGGCGGTCGCCGCCGCCATGCGCGAAATGGGCGAGCAGTTCGTGCTCGGCCGCACCATTGCCGAGGCCGTCAAGCGCGGCCGGCCGATGACCCAGAAAGGCTATCTCTATTCCTTCGACATGCTGGGCGAGGCGGCCCGCACCGAGGCCGACGCACTGCGCTATCTCAAGGCCTATGCCGACGCCATCTCGTCGCTCGATGCCGGCGCCAACGGCCCCGACATCCGCCAGAATCACGGCATCTCGGTCAAGCTGTCGGCGCTGCATCCGCGCTACGAGGCGACGCAGAAGGAAAAAATGCTGCCTGTGATGGCCGAGCGGCTCTTGTCGCTGGCGCTGGCGGCGCGCCATTCGCGCATGGGCCTCAACATCGACGCCGAGGAGGCCGACCGCCTCGACCTGTCGCTCGAAATCATCGAGCGGGTGCTGGCCGAGCCGGAGCTTGCCGGCTGGAACGGCTTTGGCGTCGTCGTCCAGGCCTACGGTCCGCGCGCCGCCTTCGTCATCGACTGGCTCTATGCGCTGGCGAAGAAGCACGACCGCACCATCATGGTGCGGCTGGTCAAGGGCGCTTATTGGGACACCGAGATCAAGCGGGCGCAGGCGCTCGGGCTCGACGGCTATCCGGTCTTCACACGCAAGGCCAACACCGATGTGTCCTACCTGGCCTGCGCGAAAAAGCTGCTGTCGATGACCGACCGCATCTATCCGCAATTCGCCACCCACAACGCCCACACCGTCGCCGCCGTCCTGTCGATGGCCGGCGATCGCGACTCCTTCGAGTTCCAGCGCCTGCACGGCATGGGCGAGGCACTGCACGAGACGGTGCGGCGGGCCGAGGGCACGCGCTGCCGCATCTATGCCCCGGTCGGCGCGCATTCCGACCTGCTTGCCTATCTGGTCCGCCGGCTGCTCGAAAACGGCGCCAACTCCTCCTTCGTCCACCAACTCACCGACGAGGAGGTCGAGCCGGAGGATATTGCCCGCGACCCGCTCGAGACGGTCGAGAAACAGGGTCCCGCCGCCAATCCGGCGATCCCCAGCCCATCGGCGATCTTCGGTGCTGCCCGCCGCAATTCGAGGGGATTCGACATCACCGATCCGGTGACGCTGGCCGCGATCGACAAGGCCAGGGCAGAATTCGCGGGACCGGACCGCTGGCACGCCAGGCCGATCACCCGTGCCGCCGGCTACGGCAATCAGCGTCCGGTGGTCAATCCGGCAAAGCCCGAGGAAGTGGTCGGCACGGTCAGCGAGGCTACCGCCAAACAGGTTGCGACCGCCATGCGCATCGCCATGGAGGCGCAACCGGCCTGGGCGAAGCGCGCCGTCGCCGAGCGCGCCGCCATCCTCAACCGCGCGGCCGACCTCTATGAGGCCAACGCCATCGAATTCTTCGCGCTCGCCACACGCGAGGCCGGCAAATCCCTGGCCGACGGCGTCGCTGAGGTGCGCGAGGCGGTCGATTTCCTGCGCTATTACGCGACCGAGGCGGCCAATGCCGAAACGGGAACCGAGGCGCGCGGCGTGATCGCGTGCATCTCGCCATGGAATTTTCCGCTCGCCATCTTCACCGGCCAGATTGCGGCAGCACTCGTCACCGGCAATTCGGTCATCGCCAAGCCGGCCGAGCAAACGCCGCTGATTGCCTTCCGCGCGGTCGAATTGCTGCGCGAAGCCGGCGTGCCGGAAGACGTCATCCAGCTTCTGCCCGGCGACGGCCCCTCGGTCGGCGGCCCGCTGACCGCCGATCCGCGCATTGCCGGGGTCTGCTTCACCGGCTCGACCGACGTCGCCAAGCTGATCGAAAAGCAGCTGGCCGAGACTGCCGCGCCCGACGCCATGCTGATCGCCGAGACCGGCGGGTTGAATGCGATGATCGTCGATTCCACTGCGCTGCCCGAGCAGGCGGTGCGCGACATCCTGGCCTCGGCCTTCCAGAGCGCCGGCCAGCGCTGCTCGGCGCTGCGCGTGCTCTACGTGCAGAAGGACGTCGAGAAGAAGATGCTGGACATGCTGAAAGGCGCGATGGAAGCGCTCAGCCTCGGCGATCCCTGGCGGATATCGACCGATGTCGGGCCAGTCATCGACGAGGAGGCACAAAAATCGATCCGCGACTATTGCACTGAGATGGGCCTGCAAGGCCGGCTGATCGCCAAGCTCGAAGCGCCGAAGGATGGCCGCTTCGTGGCGCCGCATGTGTTTCGGGTCAAGGGCATCGAGGACATCGAGCGCGAGGTGTTCGGGCCGGTGCTGCATGTCGCCAGCTTCGACGCCGACGATATCGACGGGGTCATCGCCGCGATCAACCGCAAGGGTTATGGCCTGACCTTCGGCCTGCACACCCGCATCGAAGGCCGCGCCCAGCATTTCGTCGACGGCATCCATGCCGGCAACATCTATGTCAACCGCAACCAGATCGGCGCCGTGGTCGGCTCGCAGCCGTTCGGCGGAGAAGGACTTTCCGGCACCGGACCGAAGGCCGGCGGGCCGCACTATCTCAGGCGGTTCCGCAAGGGGCCGCAGGCGGGCACGCCTGTTCTTGACGGCCGCAAGGTGACGGCGACCGAACTTGCCGACAATCTGCCGGACCCGACGCTCGGCGGCTGGTCGACGCGGGCTGACCGGGTGGCGGTGCTGAGGAAGCATTTGCGCGGCAAGGGTGCTGCGGCCATCGGTGCCGCCGCAAGCATCGATTTCGGCCAGGTCGATTTGCCCGGACCGACCGGCGAGGCTAACACGCTGTCGCTGTCGCCGCGCGGCCGCGCGCTGTGCCTGGGACCGGACGCCGACACGCTGCTTGCCCAGACCATCCAGGCGCTCGCCGCCGGCAATGCGGTGCTGGCCGTCGCGCCGGGTGCGCCGGCAGCACTGTCATCACTGACCGGCAAGGGCCTGCCGCTGGCGGCCATCGACGGCCGGCCCGACCCGGTCGAGGCACGCGCGCTGCGTGTCGACGTCGTTGCCTTTTCCGGCACGCCCGAGGCCGCTCGCATCGTGCGCAAGGTGATCGCCGACCGCGCCGGCCCGATCGTGCCGCTGGTCAGCGAAGTGCTCAACCCGGCCGCCTATGCGCATGAGCGCGCCGTCTGCGTCGACACCACGGCCGCCGGTGGCAACGCCAGCCTGCTGGCCGCGGCGTAAGGGAAGGCCGGGTGCGCTCATCTCGGGCAGGGCAATCACTTCAGGTTTGCGCTGCCGGCGAAGCTGCCGATCTCCCCCCTTGCGGGGGAGATGCCCGGCAGGGCAGAGGGGGGTGTGAAGGATCGCCAGCTTTCGCTCCTGATGCATTCCAACCGGAAACCAGCCTGAGGGCGTGGTTGTGACGGTTTGACAGGCTGGAGGGACAGCACCCCCCTCTGTCCTACCGGACATCTCCCCCGCAACGGGGGAGATCGGCAGCTTCGCCGATGCGCCCTACTTCGTCAGGGCGCTGCGGCGATCGTTCGGCAAAGGCCCGAGGAACCATGGGTCGCCCGAGACTGCTTACGCGCCCTCGACGACCGAAAAGCCCTCGAACTGCGGATGGCCGAGATAGTGCACCTTGGTGGAGCCGGCGTTGCGGTGCGCGGCGCGGAAATTCTCGGATTTGGTCCAGGCGACGAAATCCTCATGGCTCGCCCACACGGTGTGCGAGGCGAACAGCGTGTAGCCTTCGGCCTCGTTGACCGGACCACGCAGCAGATGAAATTCTTTAAAGCCTTTCATCTCCGAAAGACTTGAATCACGGTTCTTCCAGACGTCCTCGAAGGCCTCCTCGGAGCCGTTCTGGACCTTGAAGCGGTTCATGGCGATGTACATTGGCTGTCCTTTCGGGATTGGTGAATTGTGACGGTTGATGGTGGCCGAAACGATGAGGCGAGGCTGTTAAAATGGACCGATCCGCGCTTTAAACACCCAGCTTGACTTGCCGGTTTCGCTTGGAATGGGAGGGAACGGCGCCTGCTTGCGCACCAGTGTCAACGCGAATTGGTCAAGCTCCGCAGAACCTGAGCTTTCGGCAAGCTGTATATCGCTGATGCTGCCGTCGGCCATGACAACGAAAACGACCCTGGCATTGTTGCGAGCGCTCGCCTGTATCGCTTTCGAAACATGACGGTTGGCGCGGGCAAGCTTCTTCTGGACTTCACCGCTGTAGCCGGATTCGATCGCATTGCCTGCCGCTGCCTGCTCCTTGCCCTTGCTGGAAGCCACCGCGTCGCGTTCCTCGCCATCGGCGGCGCCGCGGGCCTCGTTGGTTTCGCCGGCTCCGACAGGACCTGATGTCGGGCTCGGCCTTGGCGTCGGGATCGGCGGCTGTCCGACATCGGCAGGAGGCGCCTCGGTGCTTTGCGCCGGAGCAGCCGGCTCTGCCGGCGTTTCGATCTTCGGAGCCACGCTCTGCTCGTCCAGCCGTGGGGTTTCGGCCATCAGCACGTCTGGCGTGGCAGTGGGTTGCTCGACAATCTGCGGCAAGGGCGCGGGCGGCTGCGTGGCCATTTCCCTGATCGGCCGGTCACCGGTGGGCCGGTCGGCAGGCGGCTCTGGCTTGATCTGGGGCTTGACCTCAGGCTTGGCTGGCCGCGGGTCGGGCACCAGGGTGACGTTCAACGCACCCTGACGATCCAAGTCGCTGCCGACCACGTTGGGGCCGGATTGATCGGCGCCTTCCATCTCGATTGCGTCCCCGGCATCAAACGTGCCGGCAGGTGCGATGAGAAAAGCGGCCGCCACTGCGGCATGAAACAGGCAGGAGGCGACGATCGCCGCCGTCCATTTGTGGCCGATGGCTGACGGTCGGGCCGGCGCAAGCGGTCCGGTCGGCGCAATCGCCAGTTCGCCATCGGCGTCGGGGAGGGGACTGATGTTCTGCATGGCTCGCGGCGAGACCTGCCGCAACCGGCGCGGACTTGTCAAATCAACATCATTTGCCCTGGCGGCAACAGGCTGGCCAGCGCGGTCTGCCTTCTCAGACCCCGAAGGCGATGCCAGTCTTGGTCTCGGTCTTCAGTCCACGCATGCAAGCGTCCGGCTGGATGCCGGTGCCGGCGCATTCGGTCGAGCTGTTGATCAGCACGCGGCTGACCTTGGCGCAGTCGGCGCCGGCAAGATCAAAACGCGTCACCTTGGTCTTGCCCGCCGGCAGGTCCTTGAAGTCGAGCACCGTCAGCCGGTCGACGACACCGGCCTCGTTGAACAGCGCGATCTCGAACGCTGCTTTCGAGAGATCGGCGCCGAGCGTGTTGTTGACCACGAAGGTCAGACGGCAGCCTTTTTCGGAGGCCTGCGCGCCATTGAGTTCAAGCGTGAGAGCAGGGGCCGGCGCAGACTGTTGCGCCCACGCCGGACCCATCGCAAGCGGCATGGCCAGCACCGAGGTCAGCAGGCGAAGCGATGCCGTCAAGCTAGTCATTGTCGTCAGCCTCCAAATCGCATTGTCGCCGCCAGCTTCAGCGTGACGCCGGGCTCGTAAACTACAACAGTGGCTGGTGCATTCAACGGGTTGGTGTATTTGTCGTCGAACAAATTGTCGGCGCGGAAGTCGACCTTGAGATTGTCGGTCGCCTGGTAGCTGGCGAAGACGTTGACCAGCGTGTAGTCCTTGGCCACCGAGTTGCCCTTCGGCTTGCCATTATACTGCACCTCTCCGCCGACGGTCAGCTTGTCCTCCAGAAAGCGGAAGCCGAGTTGCCCGGTGACCTGCGAAGAGGGGACGGTGACGAGGTCTGCCCGCTCGCCGTCGTAGGAGATGGTGTGGCCATCGATGATCGACGCGGAAAGCCCGGCATAGCCCCATCCGGCATCATAGACACCTTCCATCTCGAAGCCGTTGATCTTGGCCTTGGCGAAATTCTGGTATTGGACGCAGATCGGGATGCCGGGGCCGAACGGGCAGCCGCTGGTTGGGTCGAATGCCGATAGCGTTACATCTGCTATGTAGTCTTCGACGTCGTTGTTGAAGTAGGCGGCCTTGAAACGAAACGCGTCGCCGGCTTCGAGGATGTCATCGCGCTTGTAGTTGATACCGAATTCGACGGTCTTGCCGGTTTCAGGCTTCAGATCG
Source organism: Mesorhizobium sp. WSM4844 (assembly GCF_055811775.1). NCBI lineage: Bacteria > Pseudomonadati > Pseudomonadota > Alphaproteobacteria > Hyphomicrobiales > Phyllobacteriaceae > Mesorhizobium > Mesorhizobium sp. WSM4844. Next base: position 7,371 of record NZ_JBVVQB010000069.1, read on the forward strand.
GGATTGGGGAGGAAGGGAAAGCTGACGCCTGCCGGATGGTTGCCGCTGATGAGGGTTTCCGACAGCGACGGAGAGCGATATCCCTCGGCATAGGTGCCGTAGAATTGCAGTCCCGAAAGGCTGGCGGTTTCGAACGGCGAGACGCCGACGGTGATGCGCGGCGACAGCCGGTCGCCTGAGGTTTCGCCGACATCGCTTTCGAGCTTGTAGCTGTCGTAACGCAGCCCGGCGATGATTTCGAGCCAGTCCCAGGTGAGCTTGTCCTGGATGTAGGCGCCGGAAACGCTTCGCTTGCCTGAAGGGGTATAGAAACTGGCGCCGCCTGCGGCGCCACCGGTCTCGACATCGTCGCCAACCCAGTCGCCGCCATAGGTCAGTTCGTGCGCAATTCCGGCGGTCTCGAACCGCGAGGTGTTCCAGATGTCGATGCCCGAAGTGCCGACATCGAAGGTCGACATCGAGCCCGCCGGCAGGACGATGGGAAGACCGGTGACTGGATCAAAGCGGTTTTGCGGAACCAGGCTCGTCATCTCCATGTTGGTCTTGTTGTAGGTCGCGTTGACGTGGAGATCGAGCCAGCTCTTGTCCGCATCGGTGATGTTGTAGCGCGCCGTGAAGGTATTCGCCTCAAGGTCGACGTCGTTCACCGGCGTGCCGCCGCTGACCTCGTTCCAGCCGTCGCTCGTGCCATTCCAGCCCAGCTTCAGTTCGCTGTTTTCGTTGGGGCGGATGGTTGTCTTCAGCAAGCCGCTCAAAACGTCGAAGCCGGTGCCGTCGACCGTATCGCCGCCGCCATCCTTGTAGTCGTCGTAGTCGCGATAGACGATGTTGCCGAGGACATCCCAGTTTTCGTTGAAACGGTAGGCGCCGGCAGCGCTGGTCGTCCAGCCTTCCCCATTGCTCTCATAGCGCCCGGTCGCGGACGCCGCCCATGTCTCGCCGTCGCGAAGATAGTCGTCCGCGTCCTTGGTCTCGAACAGGACGACGCCGCCAATGGCGCCGGAGCCGTAGGTGTTGGCGACCGGGCCGCGAATGACGTCGACGGATTTGATGAGTTCCGGGCCGATATAGAAGGTCGATTGCGGGCCGTGGTCGGAGCGCTGGAAATTCTGCCGCGCACCGTCGACGATGACCGCGACGCGGCCGAAATCCTGCAAGCCACGGATGTTGATGCTGGAGGAGACGCGCCTTGCGTCGGCCTGGACCGCTACACCCGGCACACCCAACAGCATGTCGTTGGGCGTCGTCGCCATGCGGCGTTGCAATTGCTCCTGATCGACATGGCTGACCGAAGCCAGGGAATCGATCGCCGTCTCGCCGGTGCGGCTGACGACCAGGATCTGGTCGAGCAGCGTTGCGCCTGCCGCGGCCGGCTGTTCAGGCGCCTGCGCCTGTTCGGCCTGCTGCCGATCTGTTGCAGTTTGGGCGGCCTGTTGAGCATTGGCCGACGGGGTAAGCAAAGCGATCGCCGCAGCGCCCGCCAGCAATGCCGCCATGCCCGTTGCCATCGATCGATGCGCCGGACCTCTATGCCCCGGATCTGGGCTGCTATTCGCCAGACCCAGCCGTCCCCAATTCCCCAACCCCATGCCCCAACTCCAAAAATCCTGGTTCGATGCTGGCCGGCTTGACGCGCCGGCATTTTTCGTCGTGTCCGGCTTCTTAAATCTTGACTCATATAGTCCGGTATTGCACTGACTAGTAAACATGAGTATTCAAGTCAAGAAATGAATCGGCATTTCACGCACCGCCGCGCCAGCCGACCAGGCCCGGCCCAGGAAAGGGATCGAACCAGATGAACACGCATAATCCCAAAGACTTTCGGCCCAAAGACTTTCGGCCCAATGACTTTCGCGATCACGTCCGCCGTTCCGACGACAATTCGGCTCGTTTCGATCGGGTTGCGTTGACGGTGAGGACCCTGTCCAGCAACGCCTTGTTCCAGGGCGAGCACGAGATCGGCATCGAGCATCACGGAGCGCTCTACCGGCTAAAAATCACCCGCCAGGGCAAGCTCATCCTCAACAAGTAGGTAATAAAAATATGGACCAGCGCGTAAGGCCCGCGCCGCACGAGATCCGGCGGGCGCGGGCAGACAATCCGAAGACGCGCGAGCGCGATCTCGCCGCCCAGCTTGGCATTTCGGAGGCCGAGCTGGTCGCCGCGCATTGCGGCGACGGCGTCCTCCGCGTCGAGCCGCGCGTCAATGATCTTTTGACCGGCCTCGAGGCCGTCGGCGAGGTCATGGCGCTGACGCGCAATGAAAGCGCCGTGCACGAGAAGATCGGCGTCTACGACAAGGTCGTGACCGGCAACCACAATGCCATGGTGCTCGGCGAGAACATCGACCTGCGCATCTTCCCGAAAGCCTGGGCGCACGGCTTTGCCGTCGAAAAGCGCGACGGCGGCGATATCAGGCGCAGCCTGCAGTTCTTCGATGCGGCAGGTGAGGCGGTGCACAAGGTGCATCTGCGGCCGGCGTCGAACCTCTATGCCTATCAGAAGCTGGTGGCCGAGCTGGAATCGCCGAACCAGGAGTCGAGCGTCGCGATTTCAGAGGAAGGGTCGATTTCAGAAGGCGGGCCTGAAAGCGAGGCCGAGGCTTCCGCCGCTTCCGCTGACGTCGACGATCTGCGCGACCGCTGGAGCCGTCTGACCGACGTGCATCAGTTCTTCGGCATGCTGAAGACGCTGAAGCTCGACCGCCGCCAGGCGCTGCGCATGGTTGGCCAGGATTACGCCTGGCTGCTCGACCACGATGCAGTCAGCGCCATGTTCCATCATGCCGCCGAGGGCGAGATGCCGATCATGTGCTTTGTCGGCAATCGCGGCTGCATCCAGATCCATTCGGGCCCGATCAAGTCGATCAAGCCGATGGGGCCGTGGATCAACGTCTTGGACGAGACCTTCCACCTGCATCTGCGGACCGACCACATCCAAGAGGTCTGGGGCGTGCGCAAGCCGACCAAGGATGGCCATGTCACGTCTCTCGAAGCCTATGGCGCCGACGGCAAGATGATCATCCAGTTCTTCGGCAAGCGCCACGAAGGCGAAAGCGAGCGCGAGGACTGGCGGTTTCTGGCAGAGAACCTGCCGCGCATTCCAAGCCCGACCGCAGCCTGAGGACAACGACAATGGCTGCTTTGCTTGAACGGGCGCGTGTTTTTGGAATGGCGCTTGGGGCCACGATGTGCCTTTGCGTGGCCTTTGCGCTGCCGGCCCGCGCCGCCGAAGGCACGGAGGTTTTTGCGGACCCGTCGAAGATAGCGGCCATTGGCGGTTCGATCACCGAGATCGTCTTTGCGCTCGGCGAGCAGGACCGGCTGGTCGCTCGCGATTCGACCAGCCGATATCCCGAAGCGGCGCTCAAGCTGCCTGACGTCGGCTACATGCGCCAGCTGTCGCCGGAAGGTGTGCTGTCGGTCAATCCGTCGGGCATCCTGGCGCTGCACGGCAGCGGGCCGAAGCAAGCCGTCGACGTGCTGAAGAAGACGAGCATCCCGTTCATCGAGGTGCCCGAGCGCTACGACCGTGAAGGCATTCTCGAAAAGATCCGCATCGTCGGCAAGGCGATTGGCGCCGACGCCAAGGCCGATGCGCTGGCAGCCGAGATCGACGCCAAGCTGAAGGCCGCCGAAAAGCAGACGTCCGCGATCAAGGACCGCAAGCGCGTCCTGTTCGTGCTGTCAATGCGGGGCGGCAAGATCCTCGCTTCCGGCGGCGACACCGCCGCCGACGGCATCATCAGACTTTCGGGCGGCGTCAATGCGATCGACGGCTATTCCGGCTACAAGCAACTGTCCGACGAGGCTGTCATCACCGCCAGGCCCGACGTGATCCTGATGATGAACAATGCCGGTCCCGGCGTATCGGACGACGAATTGTTCGCGAACCCGTCCATCCGGTCGACGCCGGCGGGTGCGGCGCGCAAGGTGGTCCGCATGGATAGCGGTTATCTGCTCGGCTTCGGGCCGCGCACCGCCGACGTCATCCGCGACCTTGCCGCCTCGCTCTACGGCGGGCAGGCCGCGGACTGAGCGGGCGCCCGATGGTGGATCAATCGATCGCTGGTTCGAGCACTATGGCGACAGCATCCGACGGCGACCGCTCGGGGCGCGCGCGCATCGCCATCCTGGCTTTGTGCCTCGGACTTGCCGTTGCCGTCCTGTTTTCGCTGACCTCAGGCGCATCGGATGCCTCGGCCGTCGGCGTCGTCGGCGACTGGCTGTTGGGTGCAGCACCCGGCAACGAGGCGCTGAGCGCGCGCGACCGCCTGATCGTCTACGACATCCGCCTGCCGCGCGTCACGCTCGGTGTGCTGATCGGCGCAGCGCTGGCCGTCTCCGGCGCGGTGATGCAAGGGCTGTTCCGCAACCCGCTGGCAGACCCCGGTCTCATCGGCGTTTCGGCCGGAGCGAGCCTCGGCGCGGTGTCCGTCATCGTGCTTGGCGCCACAGTGCTGGCGCCGATAACTTCGATGCTGGGCACACTCGCTCTGCCGCTGGCGGCGTTCTGCGGCGGGCTGGTGACGACATTGGTGCTTTATCAGGTGGCCACCCGGCGCGGCCAAACCTCGGTCGCCACCATGCTGCTCGCCGGCATCGCGCTGGCGGCCCTTGCCATGGCGCTGACCGGTATCCTGATCTTCATGGCCGACGACCGGCAGTTGCGCGACCTGACTTTTTGGCAGCTCGGCTCGCTCGCCGGCGCGACCTGGCAAAAAATCGGCTCCGTTGGGCCGGTGATCGTGCTGGCGTTGGCGGCGATGCCGTTCCTGGCGCGCGGCCTCAACGCGCTGGCGCTGGGCGAAGCCACCGCCGGCCATCTCGGCATTCCGGTTCAGCGGCTGAAATACACGGCCATCGTCGGCGTCTCGGCGGCGGTCGGGGCGTCTGTCGCCGTCAGCGGCGGCATCGGCTTTGTCGGCATCGTCGTGCCGCATCTGCTGCGCCTGGCCATCGGCCCGGACAATCGTTATCTGCTGCCGGCCTCGGCCCTGTTTGGCGCTTGCCTGCTGCTGCTGGCCGACGCCGTCGCCCGCACCATCGTGGCGCCGGCGGAGCTGCCGATCGGCATCGTCACCGCGATCGCCGGCGCCCCGTTCTTCCTCTGGATCCTGCTGCGCAAGCGTGGGGTTATCGACCTATGAGAGGGGGGCCTGTGAGAGGGGTTTCATGATCGAAGCGCGGGATGTCTCGGTAGCGATCGGCGGCAAGGGCATCGTCGCCAATGTTGATTTCGACATGCGGCCCGGTGAGATCGCGGCCATCGTCGGTCCCAACGGTTCGGGCAAGACGACCTTCCTGAGGGCGCTGTCCGGCGATCTTGCCTATTCGGGAGAGGTCACCATCAACGGTCGCGACCTGTCGGTGATGAAGCCGGTCGAGGCCGCCATGCTGCGCGCCGTGCTGCCGCAGGCGACGACCCTGTCGTTTCCGTTCACGGTGCGCGAGATCGTCAGGCTTGGCCTGCTCGGCGGGCGCTCGGGCGCGCTGCCCGGCGAGGACGCGCGCCTGCCCGAACGGGCGCTGGCGCGCGTCGATCTCGACGGCTTTGCCGGCCGTTTCTACCAGGAGCTTTCGGGCGGCGAGCAGCAGCGCGTGCAGTTGGCCCGTGTGCTTTGCCAGGTCTGGGCGCCGGTCCTCGACGGCAAACCGCGCTATCTCTTCCTCGACGAGCCGGTTTCCAGCCTCGACATCAAGCACCAATTGATCATCATGAACATCGCCCGCGATTTCGCCAGGCGGGGCGGCGGCGTTGTCGCGATCCTGCATGACCTCAACTTGACGGCGATGTATGCCGACCGGATCTTCGTCATGCACCGCGGCAGGCTTGCCGCCACCGGCTCACCGCAGGACGTGCTCAGCGACGATCTGATCGAAAAAGTATTCGATTGCCGGCTGCGGGTCGGCGTGTTGCCGGCCGGAAACATGCCGTTCGTGCTGCCGCAGTCAGCGGCTTAGGTCGGTCTGATAGTCAGCCGGGCTGCAACCAACGCGTTCCAACTTGCAAGGGTCGGCACTGCCCCTCATCGCCCTGCCGGGCACTTCTCCCCGTATAGGGACGGGGAGAAGGGGCTGGCCGCAGCCTCGGCGGCCTTCTTGCAGCGATGGAGAATGGCGAAATCGGCGATGAAGCGGCCCTCTCCCCGTCACTATACGGGGAGAGGATGCCGGCAGGCAGGTGAGGGGCAGCGCAAACCCTCGGGGTAAAGCGCAAAATCAGGCGGCCGGCGCCCTTTGCACCAGCATGTCGATGCCGAGCAGGTGGCGCACGTTCGGGCGCGCTGCCACCATGTCGGCGATCGTATAGCGCTCGAGCACGGCGAAGAAGGCGTTGAGCGCCTCGCGCAGCGACGAATTCAGTGCGCAACTGTCGACCAGCGGACATTCGGCGGCGTCGTTCTCGAAGCATTCGGCCATGGCGAAGCTCTCCTCGGTCACGCGCACGACGTCGAACAATGTGATCGATTCGGCCGGGCGGCCGAGCCTGACGCCGCCGTTCCTGCCGCGCACCGTCTCGACCAGACCATGCTCGACCAAAGGCTGCAGGATCTTGAAGAGAAAGAGCTCGGACACCGAGTAGGCGGCAGCGATCTCCGGGATACGGCTCAGCCGGTCGGTATTCGCGGCGCAATACATCAGAATGCGCATGGCGTAGTTGGTCTGGCGTGTCAGCCGCATTGTGTCCTCACGAAGCAATAGCTCAACCCTAATATGGCCTATACCTTGGAATAATTCCAGACAAGCACCGCATGATAGTTGAATATTTTTATCATGTTTGTATGGGCGGTCGTGAAACCATGACCCTGATATGGCGCGCATTCGGGTGGGCGGATTACTAAGTTAAGTCCGCGACATCGACCAGGAGCAGTTCATCCATGCCACAATCATCACCGGCTTTGGCATCCGCCCGGTTCGATGCCGACGCGGAGGCCAAGCTTTCGGCGCTTCGGCGCACAAAATTCGTCGCCACCGCAGCGCTCGCGCTCTGCGTCCTCATCTTTGCGGTGGCCAAGTCGTTCGAGGGCCGCTATCCGTGGCTGGGTTTCGTCGCCGCTTTCGCCGAGGCGGCGACGATCGGCGGGCTGGCCGACTGGTATGCGGTGGTGGCGTTGTTCAGACGGCCGCTCGGCCTGCCGATCCCGCACACCGCGATCATCCCGGAGAACCAGAACCGCATCGCCGACAATCTCGGCCGCTTCATCGAGGTCAATTTCCTGGCGCCCGAGCCGGTGCGCGAAAAGCTTGCCGAGGTCGATTTTTCCGCACTCGTCGCCGACTGGCTGGCCGACCCCAACCGCGCCGCCGATCTGTCGCATTTCGTCGGCCGGCTGGTGCCGCAGACACTGACGGCGATCGAGCAATCCGGCCTGCGCGGCTTCGTCAGCAGCCGAATGCTGGAGCAGATCGAAAAGGTGCCGCTGGCGCCGCTCGCCGCCGAGTTGCTGTCGGCGCTGACCGATGATCGCCGCCACCAAAGACTGTTCGACGAATTCACCAAGGTCGTCGGCCGCTTCCTGAGCGACGAGGCGGCGCTGGCGACGATGCGCGAGAAGATCCGCGAGGAATTGCCGTCGCTGTTCAACCTGTTTCGCGCCGACGCCTATCTGCTGAAGAAGATCGTCGCCTCAGCCGGTTCGTTGCTCGACGAGGTGCGGGCCGATCCCGACCACCCGATGCGCGCCGAATTCGACCGTTTTGTCCTGAGCTTCGTCGAGCGGCTGAGGACATCCAAGCAATACGCCAAGCGCGCCGAGAAACTGAAGCGCGATTTCCTCGCCCGGCCGGAGCTGAAGGCGCTGGCCGGCGACATGTGGGAAAGCCTCAGTGTGTTCATCGAGCAGGACGCCAAGGCGCCGAATTCGATGATCCGCGCCCATCTCGCTAGCATGTTCGTCGAGGTCGGCCGCCATCTTGCCGGCGACGCCCAGATCAGGGCCGACATGAACCAGGGGTTTATCGTTGCGCTGTCGTCGTTCGTCGAAAGCCAGAAGAGCGGCGTCTCGAAATTCATCGCCGATCAGGTCAAGCGCTGGGACCTTGCGCAACTGACCAGGCTGATCGAAATGAACATCGGCAGGGACCTGCAATATATCCGCTTCAACGGCATGGTCATCGGTGGCCTGGCCGGCGTCGTGCTCCACACTTTGGAACGGCTGTTCCTCGTCGGCTGAGGCGCGATGTGTGCGCGGCCGAATGGACCGCGAAGCTCCGCTGCTCTATTGTTTCTCTTCAGCTGCCGAATTCGCAGCAACAGAGGAAAACCACCATGGCAAAGCGACCGGAATCCGACACCTTCATCGACATGGTCGGCAGGTTCGGCCGCGACCTGAAGCTGCCGAACGTCGATGTCGAGGCGATCCTCAGCCATCATCGCAAGAACCTCGAGGCACTCGAAAAGTCGGCCAGGGCAAGTGCTGCCGGAGCGTCGTCGATGCTCTCCAGGCAACGCGAGCTGCTGCAGGACACGCTGCACGAGATCGCCGACATGGCACAGGACTACAGGGCGCCGGGCGATCCTCGGGAGCTGATGGCCAAGCAAACGGCGTTCGCCAGGAAATCCTTCGAAACCGCATTGAAGAATGCCGGCGAGGTGGCCGAACTGGCCAGGAAATCCGGCACCGAATCGGTCGAGATCCTGCGCGAGCGCATCAAGGAGGCGATGGAGGAAATCCGCAGCGGCTACGACAAGAAGTAGGCTGTCTCCCAAGCCGCTGGACTTTTCTGTCGTCATCCCGGCTGGCGAAAGCCTTGGTATTGGTCCCGCCGAGGCGCACAAAGTTCCTTTTGCTCGATAATCCTGTTGCCAGCTCTACACCGGCACTGGCGCGATCCGGCCGAGGATATCGCGGCGGAACACACCGAGCGAATTGACAGAGGCGGCCGGTTCGTGGTCCGGAGGCAGGGCAAGCGATCGGGAAAGCAGGAATGACGCAAATACGGCTGAGGCCGCCGCCGACCTACGAACAGCTCAGGACGATGACAGGGCAGGAGCTTGGCGTGTCGGACTGGACGACGGTCGACCAGAGCCGCATCGACCAGTTCGCCGAATGCACCGGCGACCGCCAATGGATCCATGTCGATCCAGAGCGGGCGAAGCGGCAGAGCCCGTTCCGCGCCACCATCGCGCATGGCTATCTGACGCTGTCGATGATCGGCGCGCTGGCGCTCGACATGGGCATCGTGCCGGAAAACACGCAAGCCGTCTTCAATTATGGTTTTGACAAGGTGCGGTTCCTGGCGCCGGTCAGGGCCGGCGCGCGCATCAGGCTGCGGATCACGCTGTTGTCCATGGAGGACAAGGGCCCCGGCCAGTATCTGATGAAGGCGGCCAACATCGTTGAGATCGAAGGTGAGAAGAAGCCGGCGCTGACCGCCGAAACCCTGGTCATGCTCTATAAGCGGCGGCGGCCTCGGAATTGAGCCGCAAAGCCTTGCTGGATAAGGGTTTGCGCGTTCGGTCACTTCCCAAGTTTTGGGGTTAGGACGGACCGGGGAAGCATCCCGGAAATAGCTGGGGATAAATCGCCCGCGTAGGGGACGCCGCACTGATGTAGCTGCCGATCTTCAACATTTTGCGGTCGCAAGGTTTCCCGCGCCTAGCTGGCCACGATCTTTAAAACGGAAGAGACCCGACGATTTGAAGGACAAAGCCCAAGGCTATCAGCAGTATGCCAAACAAGATGGGTGGTCGGCTTGGGCGAGCAGCTAGGCGACTCTCTGCTTCAGCCTTCTCTAGTTGGTCGAAGACTTGCTTGAGCTCGCTGATGGCATCCGAGCTAAGCTTTAGTTCATGCGGCTCTGCCTTGAGATAGGCCGCCGCCAGTAACGCCTCCGCAACTGCCGAATCGCGCAATGCACGCGTCAACTCAACAGAACCTTTTTTTGTAAGGTCAACCAATTCGGCTAGATGCCTGCGGCCAGAAGCAATGCTCTTCCGCGCCTTAAACTGCCAATACTCTGGGATCAAATCCCACGCCAAAATGGCGACGCCGGCTAGGTCGGCTGTCAATCCAATAACTGACCACCAGCCTGAAGAGACACCAAACAGATTCATTCGCCCCCCATCCCATGCGATAACACCGTCTCGGCTGCAGCGAGGCGCTTAGTCACAGGTCGTTTTGAGTGTGCCAAGGACAACGCGTGAAGTGCATGAGAGCTGTCGTCGCCTCGGTGGAGGATCGTTTACTGGTCGATTGGCAGAGACGCTAGTCCGGCATTGCACATAGGCATCCGACCCAACGGACGCACCGAGCGATTTGCAGTAGGCATCGTCCTGAGACGCCATCGACTTGTTGAGGAGATATTGGCGAAGTGCGGGCTTGTTGCTAGCGAGCAACGTGGCCGACCCTTGGTCCATTCCTTGCTGCTGAAGCCATTCGACCGTCTTGGCCTTGCCATCAGACTGGCACCCTGACAGCGCCAGTACTATCAATATCGCAAACGCCGCTCGCATTTGTTGGCCCCCCCGCGCTCCCGAAGGATGACATGCGGGAGTTGTTGTGGCAACGAGTCTGGGACCGGAGAAGCCGGCTGGATTCAGGCCGCCGATGCCGGCTGACGAACGTGGCGTGGGACGCTTGGCTCAGCTGGCCTCTTGGCTTTCGTCTTGACAGCGGTGTCAAGACGCTCCTCCCCGGTTAGCTTGGCCAGCTCTGCGCGCTCGATCATTGCGGTCAACTGCTCTCCTGAGTACAGGCAGAGCACGACCCTTTGCGGATCGGCGCGCTTTCCGGACAGGGTGATTTTTTCGACGTGATCGGCATTGATGAAAGAGCTGCCGGCGGTTGCAATAAACATGGCCTTCTCCTGCAAAGGGGGGCCGCACGCCCAGGACAAACGGGCGGCCCCTATCCCACCGGCCGGGCGTCTTTTCGCGTGAGGGACCGGCCGATGAAATTTCAAAGTCGGCCGGGCGGAAACTGTCGAGAATACGCCCGGCCTTTCGGGCATTGGCCAACCTGCGCAGACGTGCCCGATCTGGTGGAGCTGCCCGGCCAGAAGGATCAGGGGAACCGGGCAGCCCCGTCGCGCCACAATTCCCGATGGCATCCGGGCAGGCGCGAACTATCATTCCGTCAGCTCCTCCTCGACTGGTTCCGGTGCGCAGGAGCGAACGCTGGCGAAGGCGGCGACCAGCCGGCCAGTGCCATCGTAGAAGCGGAGCAGGTGCCCGTCCCGATGATACGCCTCAGCCTCGATCAGGACCGTCTCGCCATCTCTGTCAACGACCGTAAAGGTCATTCCGCAGGCTCCTCCGGCTCGCAGGTTTGGTAGGAGCCATCCTTGAAGGTGGCGATCAACCAGCGTTCGCCGTCCTTCACGTCGAACAGCCTCAGACCGGAACCGTCCTGCTCGATGGCGGCGGCCTTGATACGTGTAGTGACGCCATCCGATCTGGTGATTGCATAGACCGGCATCGTTACCCCTTCAGCGCTGCGGCGGTGCGCTCAGCGGCCTGTTCGGCTTCACTGGCAAGCTGCTGGTTGAACAGGGTGCCGGCAAAAGCTTCGGTCGCCTTCCTCGCGCGCTGCATCGCTTCGAGCGCTTTCTCAAGCCGCTCGATCCGCTTCACCTGCCCGGCGTGCCGCTGCAAGCCAAAGCGCGCCTTCAGATGATCATGCTCGTTCTGCGACAAGCCGCTCAGCCAAGGTGGTGAGCCCAGAACGATGCTCAACGTCCTGTCGTCGCCGCTGTTCAACGCCTCGCTGAGCACCGCGCTTCTCTCGGCCGGCTTCATCGAGGCCAGCCTGTTGATGATCGCCTGTTGAAGAAAATTGTCGGCAACGAGGGGGCTGAACTTCGGCACGCTGATATCGAGTTTGATCTTCGCAATTTCATCCTTCACGGCTTCAACTCGCGCGTCGATCTGCCCGATCTGCGGGCCAATGGTCCTGACGATCTCCTGCTTGATGCGAAGATGGCGGGCCGGTTCCGTCAGGTTCACGTCGCCCAACAGCGCGTTGCGGGCCGTCACCGCCTTCTCGACTGCCGACCGGGCGGCGTCCAGCGTTCCGGCCATCAAGCTGATCGCCACATCCGGTTGCTCGGCGGCATCGAAGTGTCGGACGTTCGCGGCATGCAGCGCGGCCGGCGGCTGAATGGGTGTCGGCTTGTGGCCAAGCGCGCCGCTGTAGACCGGGCCGCCGGTTGGCTGTGCATGGCCGTTGGTCTGGCCGCTGCCGTTGGTCGTTGGTGTCGTCGTCATGGCTTTCTCTCCTGAAGGTTCCAGCGCAGGACGGTGGACGCCTCGATGCGCGGATAATGATGGACCGCCCGGACCAGACCGGACGGCAGGACGATCTCGGCAGTGAAGCTGTAGGTGTCGCTCACGGCGTCATAGCCGTCGATCTCGCCCGGCTGGCCGAAGACAGTTGCCTTGGTGCCGACCGCCAGCGGTTCCGGAGCCGGTTCGGCCTGCAATTCATCGCCGCTGAACCAGTTGCCTTGCGGCAGAAGCGCGAAGCTCGAAACGAAGTATTGCGCCTCGCCACCCGGCCCACCCTTGACGGATGTGATGACGCCCCGGAGTTTACCTGCGCTGACGATATCGCCGACTTTCATGGGTCTGCCCCGTCCAGGTATATACTGGCCGGCCTCGCCCTTTCAGGGGCCTCAGGACGGCCGGTAGCTCTAGCCGGGAGTACGGGGCGGGAAAAGCCATCGCCGCGCTCTGGACGCCCGCTGCGGCCGGCTGAGACCGCTTCCAGTACACGGCCGACGAGGTGTTCGATGGCGGAAGGCGGCTTTCGCTGCATGGTCCACTACCTATACCGTACTCAGCCCAGCTTTTGAAGATGGGCCAGCGCGATAACCGCAACGGTTACAATGGCTTACGCGGAAAGGTCAGGTGATGCTGCCGCTACCCGTAGATTAGCGGCTGGCAAAATGTTGCCACCCCCACTCACCGGAGCTGACGCCGCCAAGCTGGCGCAGGGACGCGCGTTACGATCAGTCGCGCCATAAATCCCAATCCCGTGTTATGTGACCCATGAAGCCCAGGACGACATAGTAGAGCATGCCCCCGACGACGAGTACTATCCACATCCCCGTATCGGAGACAGCGAAGCCGTGGAAGCCGGGGACGAACCTATCGGCACCGAAGAGGGCGGCCAGCACGACAGCGGCGGGCAGGCCGTAAAAGAGGACACAAATGAGAAAAAACCGGATGATTGAACCCATGTGATTTCATCCCTTGATTCAGAGTTGATCTTCTTCTTCCCCGGCACCGCCGTCGTTTGCCGCTCATCACAAACCCGGGCCCTTTGCACCAGCCGGCCGCTCACGGTATATTCCCACCATGCCCAGCACCGGACACCGAAAGCTTTCTGTGAAGCGCGTCGAGGATGCCTTGCGCAAGTCAGCCGGCTTGATCACGGTCACCGCACGACGCTTGAACTGCGCGCGGTCCACCTTGACCGCCTTCCTCGCCGAACACCCCCACTTGCAAGACGTGCGCCGCCAGATCGATGATGAGATCGGCGACATGGCCGAGTCCGCCCTCATCCGCGCCGTCCGGAACGGCGACATGAAAGCAATCTGCTACTATCTCGATCACAAAGCGCGGCATAGGGGTTATGGACGCCAGCAGATCGAGCTGACCGGCGTCGATGGCGGACCTGTCGAGGTCGAGATGGCCGATCCGAGGCAGGTGCTGGCGGAACGGTTGAACGCCATGGCAAGCCGGTTCGAGCGGCAAGCCGAGATCGAAGAGCGGGACGCCACGAAGCACTGAGTCGCGGATTCGCGCGCGAGTGCTGGAAACGGCCGATTTCGCCGACTTTTCGCCGTTTTTCAGCCGATTCGCGCCAAAGTTCGCCAAATTCGCCCGCCCGCTCTGAAGCCTGTTGCCCTAGCGCTAACCATTCAACGTTGAAGAGCTTCAACCTTCAACCGTCTGCGCTTGGTAGGGCGGTGCCTTTTTTTCCGCCTCGCTCTGTCCTCTCGCTCTCTTCCGTCCCGGCCATGCTTTGAGGCGAGGCAGGAGCGTAGGCACACCTCGCCCTGTCACGGGCGAGGCGCTTCAAGTGACATGCTCGTCGGGTCGGCTATCGCTTGGCACGTGGCATTGCAGGTTCCGGCGTTGAGGCGTAAATGCCAATGGCCGGGCGGGCGCGGTCATACTGTACGCCCTGCTGCATCCTCTTTGGCGGCACCGCCTTCATGCCATGCCACTGACATGGAGGCGGCTCCCGGTCATCACCCGGGGTCTTTGTGCAGGTCCGGTGCCCTCCGGTTTGTTCAACGCCGGTCATGTTCCCGGCGAACGGCCCTGTAGGCGGGCTGGCTATGCGGCAGTGGCTATGCGTGAGAGAGCTGTTCCTCCCTCGGCTGTTGGCGTTGGCGCTTGCGACCGCCCGCCGGTCGCACTGACCGGGCGGAAACGATGGCATCGGCGATAATCTGAAGCTGTTCGCGCTGGTTGCCGTCGCGGTCTCGCCAGCGATTGACCTGAAGCTTGCCGGATATCGAAAGCAGATCGCCCTTGTCGTGGCGAAGCAGCAGCTCGGCGACCTTGCCGAAGGCGACGATGCTCAGCCAGAGCGGCGGGCCGCCTTCGTCCGTGGCGATGTCTGTGGCGATGGATGCGGTGGCCCAGAGGTTGCCGGCCTGCGAGGTGCGGCTTACCGGGTCTTGGCCTAGCCTGCCGTAGATCGATGCGTGAAACAAAAAAGGCGAACTCCCAATCTCTGGGGGCGCTCGCCTTCTGACAATGAAAGTACGTCAGACGAGCGCCCGGTTAAAAACAAGGCGTTCCCGTCTCACGTCTCTTTTCCGTGGTAAGAAAAAGATGCCCAATACTACGCCCGGCCGCCGGCTCACGCAACAGTTTTTGGCTTGAACTTGTGATGGTAAAATGATACCCCACATGCAGGTGTTTGCTCCGTGGTTGGACTTCACCCCCTCAGCCGCTTCCTGCCGGGTTTGAACTCCCACCGCAGGAGGCGGCATCCCACTCCCCATCCCGACCCTATTTCCCGTGGCCGCCGCCAGACCGCGCAGTGCCGCCCGATTCGCCCGCTCTGCCGCTATTGTGTCCGGAGCGGCTGGCTTATTGCAGCCGCACAATCGTCCGCAAGCGATCGATCTCCGCCGCAATGGCCTTCGGGATAGGGCCGCTTCCGTAGACCCCATCCACGGTGCGCCTGATCGCCTCCATCACCACGGTTGGCGGGATATGGATGCTACCGTCGAAGATCATCCATTTCTTGATGGCGTCGCCAAACAAGGTTCCTTCCGGTTCGCCATCAAAAGCCATGCATTCGACTTCGGCTTTGACGGCGTTGCGGAACGACGCCACAAACATCTCAGTTTCGTCTGCTGTCATCGTCTCCTCCTGTTGGGATCTCACCGCCGTTCCAGTGCTTCCCGCACCACCGCCGCCAGCTCTTCCGCCGTGATGCTGCCGCCGCTGGCCTTGATCGCTGCGGCGATGGCGTCACGCTTGCGCTGTTCACGCTCCTCACGCGATTCGCGCAGGCGTTTGTCCGCTTCCGCCCTCATGCGCCGGCCGATAGCGGCGCGCTCTTCATCCGTGGTCATTGTCGTTTCTCCCTTGTGTGATGGTTGAGCAGGAAGGCGGTCATTTCGGCGTCTCGCGATAGAGCGCGGTCCAGCCTGAGATGATCGTCCGCAGCGATTCCTGCTCAGCCTCATTGACGCGGGTGCAGCGCTCCCACGCAATCGGCTCGATATGCGCGACGATTTCCTGCCTGACGCGCTCACGCAGATCATTCGGGTCCATGGCGTCAAGCTCCCAGCAGCGGGTGCCGTAACTCGCTGCGAACCACTCATAGCGCGGGTCTTTTTTCTTGTCGGACGCCGGGAAAGATGGCAGGTCGCGGCAATCGCCGGCCAGCAAGGCGATACGCCTGATCGATACGTGATTGCCGCCATATTTCAGCAGGCGTGTCGGTAAGTCCTGCTCGCTCATCCACAGACCGGAAGGATCGTGGTCGCCGACGTAAAGCACATGCAGCGGCCGGCCATCGTCATCCTGCGCCGCGTCATAGATCGCGGTCGCGCTGGAGAAGCCGTGCATGACCCGGAAGCCCACGGCGTATTCACGAAGGACCGGATCGAGCACGCCGCGCACGGTGCCCTTCTCCGACCAGACCTCGACGCGGCACGGCTGCTGATTCCAAAAGTCGAGCCGATAGGATCTTGCGACGGCGCGGGCATACTGCTCCGGGTCATCCCAGACCTGCGCCCGCTCCAGATCGCGCGTCTCATCCACGATCCACTCCCACGGGATGGTGCCATCCTCGCGTGCCTGTTTGAGCAGGCGATAGACCCGCTGCATTTCACTGGTAGACATCGACGCAATAAGCCCACGGGTGAACAGCTTGTAACCGACGCCACGCCCGCTCATCGGCTGTCCGGCCAAGGCGATCTGGAACATGGCGTCGATCAGCTCGATGGACCTGAGCGACTGGCCGCGACCCTTTTTGGAACCCGTTTCAGAATGCTCGGTGCCGCTCACTTCCACGGCTCCCGGCGTGACCGCAACCACGCAGCCCAATCCTCTTCTGAGACGCCGCGCCTTTGCGTGGACAGCCTCGTCATCATCGGACCCTTGCCCGCCCGGCAAGCCTTTTCGAGAACGTTGAAGCTAATCAGGTGAGAGAGATCGCGCTGCCACAGGTCATAGAGCTTGCGGATGCGGGTGGGCGAGTCGGTTTCGATGGCTTCTGGCATTCCTCTAAACCCTTCATAAGGTTGAGCGGTGTAACCGCAGCGGTTAAAAAAACGTAATGATTTCCGCTACTTAGATACTCCCGATACCAGCGCGTGTCCAGACCGTCGCTAGGCGGCAGGTAAAGCGTGACCGCCGCTTCCTGACCCTAAGCGTCTGGCGAACGGCGAAGGTCAACGCCAGCTTGGGGTTGGAGCAAAACCGGCGTCACCTTCAGTTTTGGTGGGGAACGGTTGTGGTGCTGATCGGGGCAAAAGACCGATTGCGTAGCCGGGCCACAGGGGAGCAGCGGCCTGTCTCCCCGGTAGGAAGCAGAAGGCCCGCCCGGGCAGGAACGCTCAGGCGGGCCGTGAGACGGCAGTATATACTCAGCCGGCGCGCTTCAGCGGAACGACGCTGCCGCTGACCACGCCCTCGACATAGGCGGACCACTGGCCCAACGCCTCGCGCATTTCGGCCTCATATGGGTGCCGGTTGTATGTGCCGGCGACGCCGCTGCGGAAGCCTGAAACATGGTTCAAGATGCACTCGATGATATGCGGCAAGATGCCCAGCGCGGCCATTCCGGACGCCGCTGTCCGCCGGCAGTCATGAATTCGCCAGCACGCCATTGGCTCCGCGATGCCGGCGTCGACGCGCGCGGCGTTGATCTTGGCGTCGAGCAATATTTTGTTCGTAGACCATGACCAGAAGCCGTTCGGACCGGAATTGAACACGAAGCCCTTGCCATCCGCCGGCCGTGGCGGCAGCAGGGACAGAGCCAGGGGCGACAACGGGATGGTGTGGCCGCAGCCATTCTTCGTCTTGGACGGGGGCAGGCGGATAGCCTTGGCGTCGGGATCGATCTCGGGCCATGTCAATGAGCCGAGTTCCTGCCGGCGCGCGCCGGTCAAGATCAGCAGGCGGACCAATCTGCCGAAGTCGGTGTCGTCGCAGGCGTTCCAGACTTCCGCCAGTTCCGCGTCGGACAACACCCGCTCGCGTGCTGGCGGCGTATCCGGCCTGTCGAGATCGATCATCGGGCTGGCGTTTTTGCGTTTGCCCTTCCTGACGGCCCACGAAAAGAAACCGGACAGTGCGCTATGGAGCATCACCGCGAGATGCGGCGACTTCAGCCTCATGGTTTCGATCAGTTCGTCGGTGTCCTCGCGCTTGACGTCCTCCAGCGCCATGGAATGGAGCGGCGCGGCGTTGACGTGCAGATAGCGGCCAAGATCATGCAGGCTCTTGGCGCGCATCGGGCGATGCTCGCGACCCTTACGCCGGCTGTCCGTCTTCTTGTAGGCGATGAACTGATCGATCGCCGTCTCGACAGTAATGCGCCGCGCCAGCCTTTCCGCTTCGGCCTGCTCAGCCGCGCGCTTGGCCTGCTCCTCCCTGATCGGGTTGTCGCCAAGCTTGATCCGGGCCAAGAACGTGCCGGCCCGTTTCCGGGCGTCCTCCAGCGTCAAGCCGCCGACATCGCCGATCTTTTTCGGCTTGTACTTGCCGTCGAAGGGATCGGTATAAAACACCTCAAACGTCCGCCTGACGCCGCGCTTGCCACGCTTGATGCGGACGACGAGGCCGGGGCATTGGTGATCCGGTAGCCGCTTTTCCCCCTTGTTGCCGTCCGGTATTAGGGTGCTGATGGTTTTGTCGGTGAGTTTCATTGCCTTGTCTCCGTGGTTGGCCCCGAACTTGGGAAGTTCTTGGGAAGTAAAATTGCAGATCACGGTGACAATACGTAGCTAGGTCTCTGCACCGCTTAGTTAGCGGCGTAACGCAAAATTCTCATATCACGCAAGGGCTTGTTGGAGCGTTGCTATGCTGTGTCTAGGTTGTGGCTAGTATAAAACGAGTTTGCTCTATGAGCGGCGGCGCAGGCGGGCAGGGCCGTGAGGGGCGAAGAGCAGCGAAAAATCAACGCGACATCGCCTCTTCGAGCGTCCTGAAAATTCTCTCGTCCGCCGACTGCGCGACGTTGAAGCGCAGGAAACGGCTGGCGGTTTGGGACAGGCTGAACGCATTGCCGGGCGCCAGAACGACATTGGCCGGCAAGGCGCGGCGGGCTATATCAGCTGCATCGACGCCTTCCGGCAGTCTGCACCACAAGAACATGCCGGTCGGCTGGTCGATCCACGGCACGATGCCGATCGCCTTCAGGCGGGTGCTTGTCTCAGCCATGGCGCGGGAAAGCCGCGTGCGCAGCAGATCGACGTGCTTGCGATAGCTGCCGTCCTTCAGCAGCGTCAGCACCAGTTGGCAGGCAAGCCTGCCGCTGCCGAATGACGTGGCGATCTTGAGATCGGTCAGTCCTTCCATCCAGTCGCGCGGAGCCGCGATGAAGCCGCAGCGCACCGACGCCGAAAGCGTCTTGGAGAAGCTTCCGATATGGACGACGCGACCAAGCCCGTCGAACGCCGCCAGCCTGGGTGCGGGGGTGTGTTCGAAGTCGGCAAAGATATCGTCTTCGATGATCGTCAGATCGGATTGGTCGGCGAGCTTGAGCAATCGATGGGCGACGACCGGCGACAGAATTGCACCCGTTGGATTGTGAAGCGCGGAATTGGTGATGTAGAGGCGCGGCCGGTGCTCGACCAGCGCCTGCGCGAACAGCTCGATATCCGGTCCCGACGGCGTATAGGCAACGCCGACCACCTTGGCCCGGTGAGCGCGCAACAGGGCATGGAAGTTGAAATAGCAGGGGTCGTCCACCAGCACCGTGTCGCCCGGTTCGAGCAGGAACCGGCACAGGAGGTCGATGGCCTGGGTGCCCGATTCCGTCAGCATGATCTGGTCGGGAGACGCCTCGATGCCATGCTCTGCCATGCGTCGTGCGAGCAGATGCCGCAGCGGCGGCAGCCCGAGCGGGGTGCCGTAATCGGTCAGCGAGACATCATCGCCGCGTGCCATTGTCCGCAGTGCCCGGCGCAATCCGGCCTCCGGCATCCACGCGGCCGGCAGCCAGCCGCAACCGGGCTTGAGCACGCCGTCGCCGGCTTCCAGCGACTGGCGCGAAACCCAGAGCGGATCGACGGCACGGTCAAGCCTGGGGCCGATCTCGGCCAGCGACAAGGGAGCCAGCGGTCCGGCGGCATAAAAGCCCGAACCTGGACGCGACCGGATGATGCCTTCTGCGGCAAGACGCTCATAGGCTTCGACCACTGTGGATTTCGAAACCTGCATGGTTTTCGCGAAAGCCCGGATCGAAGGCAATCGTGTTCCCGGTGTCAGGCTGCGTGCGGCGATCCTGTGCCTGATCGTCGCCATGACGCTTTCGACAAGCGTCCCGCTGCCCACATTTTCCGTCGTCCGCTCGCCCATCCGTACTGCTCAATCTGCCATGACAGTTTCATCAAACTGTACCTCATTGTCTCTGGCGGCGCCATAGGTCCGGCCCGATAGAGGGCGAGAACATCAGGGGCATGCAATGGACAAGACGGCGGGCGGCTGGATCAACGGATTCGTAGGCGTGCTGATTTTCAGCGGATCGCTTCCGGCAACGCGGGTTGCGGTGATGGATTTCGATCCGGCGTTCCTGACCGTCGCCCGTGCTGCCACGGCAGGCATCCTCGGCCTTGCGCTTCTAATCGTCTTTCGCCAGAAGCGTCCGGAGCGGCGCGATCTGCTGTCGCTGGCTATCGTGGCGCTTGGCGTCGTGGTCGGCTTTCCGCTGCTGACCGCGCTGGCGCTCAAGCACGTCACCTCGGCCCACTCCATCATCTTCATCGGCCTGTTGCCGCTGGCGACCGCGATCTTCGGCGTCATTCGCGGCGGCGATCGCCCCAAACCGGCCTTCTGGCTGTTTTCATGCCTTGGCAGCGCCCTGGTTGCCGGATTTGCGGTGACCCAAAGCGTCTCGGCGTCGCCGCTTGGCGACATGCTGATGCTGGCGGCAATCATCGTGTGCGGACTGGGCTATGCGGAAGGCGCCGCGCTGTCGCGCAAACTTGGCGGCTGGCAGGTGATCTCATGGGCGCTGGTGTTGTCGCTGCCGGTCATGCTGGCGCTGACGCTCATCACCATGCCACCGTCACTCGAAAACGTCGGCAAGGCCGCCTGGATCGGCCTGGCCTATGTCTCGCTGTTCAGCATGCTGATCGGTTTCGTGTTCTGGTATCGCGGGCTGGCGCAAGGCGGCATCGCCGCGGTCGGGCAGTTGCAGCTTCTGCAGCCTTTCTTCGGCCTCGGCCTGGCGGCAATGCTGCTGCACGAGCAAGTCAGCCCCGCCATGATCGCCGTCACCGCCGCCGTCGTGCTCTGCGTGGTCGGTGCGAAGCAATATGCGCGGTAGGCGCCAGCCCTTCTTCCTTCTCCCCTTGTGGGAGAAGGTGGATTGGCGCGCAGCGCCAAGACGGAAGAGGGGTGCTGGCCGGAGTGCTGTTGGTGCCAAGCTGGAGCACCCCTGCCATGAAAGTAACTTCAAACTCTGTTTCATTTCAATCAGATAGCGGCTTGGGCCAAGGGATCGATTTTAAAGCCGATATACCAGAGAAAGCGGCCCGCGCACCTTTCATCTACGATGGCGCCCGGCGCCGGGCGATGTGTCTCATCCGGCCGCGGAGCCTGTCCTCGGGCTTGCCGGAGGCAAGACCCGTGGGCGGCCACCTTCTCCCACAAGGGGAGAAGGGAGAGCCGCACGGCTAGAACTTCGTCACCACGCCGATGCCGATGCCTTCGAAGCCGCCCATCGCCATCAAGGCGGCCGGCGCCTCTTCGAGGCTGATCCGCTTGCCGACCAGCAGTTCTGGCTTCAGCTTGCCGGTGCGGATCATCTCCATCATCGCCTGGTAGCGGTAGGCTTGCATGCCGTGGCTGCCGCGGATTTCGAGCTCGAAGGCGATCACCTTGTCCATCGGGATCTGCGGCCTGGCGTGATCGCCGAGCATCAGCCCGACCTGGACATGGCGGCCGCGCCGGCGCAGGTTGGCGATCGAGTTGAACGAGGTCGTCGGATGGCCGAGCGCGTCCATCGACATGTGCGCGCCGCCATTGGTGATCTGCTTGACCGCCTTGACCACGTTCGGCGTCCTGGCGGCATTGATCGTCGCCACCGCGCCGATTTTTTTGGCGAAGTCCAGCTTCTCGTCGGTCAGGTCGATGGCGATCACGTTGGCGCCCATGGCGCTGGCGATCATGATCGCCGACAGGCCGACGCCGCCGCAGCCATGCACGGCCACCCATTCGCCTGGCGTCACCCGGCCCTGGTCGACAATGGCGCGGAACGAGGTGACGAAGCGGCAGCCAAGGCTGGCGGCGGTGGCGAATTCCATCTCGTCCGGCAAGCGGACCAGATTGGTGTCGGCATGGTCGATGGCGACATATTCGGCGAACGAGCCCCAGCCGGTGAAGCCGGGCTGGGTCTGGTGCTCGCAGACCTGATGGTTGCCGGAGCTGCATTCGAAGCAACGGCCGCAGCCGACGGCGAATGGCACGGTGACGCGCTCGCCGGTCTTCCAGCGGGTCACCTGGCTGCCGGCGGCCACCACGACGCCGGCAAGCTCGTGGCCCGGCACATGCGGCAGACGGATGCCGTCGTCGTGGCCCATCCAGCCATGCCAGTCGCTGCGGCAGAGCCCGGTCGCCTCGACCTTGATGACAACGCCGCCCGGTGACGGCTCCGGATCGGCAACGGTCTGGATCGTCGGCACCTCACCGAATTTTTCGAAGACAACGGCTTTCATCGGCAATTCCTCAAGCTGCTCTACTCGGCATCGATCTGGTTCTCGGGTGCGGCCCTTTGGAAGGCCGGCAGCGCCATGCAGGCGGCGTGGATGCGTGTGATCGTCGGGTAGGGCGTCAGGTCGACGCCGAAACGGGCATTGCTGGTGACCTGAGCGGCCAGGCAGATGTCGGCCAGCCCCGGCATGTCGCCATGGCAGAATGTCTTTGTTTCAGGCGATGAAAAAAGAATCTTTTCAAGCGGCTGGAAACCTTCGTTCACCCAGTGCCGGAACCAGTTGGCGACGTCCTCGTCGCCGGCGCCGAACAGCGTGCGCAGCGAGGTCAGCACGCGCAGGTTGTTCACCGGATGGATGTCGCAGGCGATCATCTGCGCCAGCATCCTGACGCGGGCCCGGCCCGGCGCGTCCTGCGGCAAAAGCGGCGGTTCGGACCTGGTCTCGTCGAGAAATTCAATGATCGCCAGCGATTGCGTCAGCAGCGTGCCATCGCCCAGGATCAGCGCCGGCACCAGTCCTTGCGGATTGACCGAGAGATAGGCGGGCTCCAGATGCTTGCCGTGGCGCAGATGATGCGGCACATATTGGTAGGTCAGGCCCTTCATCTCCAGTGCGATCCGCACCCGGTAGGAGGTGGAGGAGCGGTAGTAGTTATGCAGGACGAGGTCGCTCATTCCTGCACATTCGGCCGATTTGGACGACCGGGCAAGGCATGCTCGTCCGGAAATTGCCATCTCCGCCCTTCGGCCAGGGATGGCGATGTACTATTTGCCAATAATCTGGCCATGGTCGCTGGGCTATTCTATCCTGCCCTGAACTGAAACGAACGCCATGACCGCAGTCAACGATCGCGCCCGGTTTCTGATCATCGACGACCACCCGCTGTTTCGCGAGGCGCTGCACAGCGCTGTGCAGATGGCCTATCCGGACGTCGACACTGTCGAGGCGCGTTCGATCACCGAGGCGTTCGAGCTCCTGGCGGACGCCAAGCCATTCGATCTGGCGCTGCTCGACCTCAGCATGCCCGACGTGCATGGCTTCGACGGACTGCTGCAGCTTCGGACCCGCTATCCGCGCCTGCCGGTGGTCATCGTTTCGGGGCATGAGGAGCCCAAGATCATTTCCGAGGCGCTGTCCTATGGTGCTGCCGGCTTCATCCCGAAATCGGCGCGCAAGAGCGACCTGGCCGCCGCCATCCGCTCGGTGATGGAAGGCGCGATCTACGTGCCCGAAACCTATGAGGGCCAGCCGCCGGACGCCGACAGCACCGACCGCGCCGAGATGGTGCAGCGGCTTGCCAAACTGACGCCGCAGCAATTGCGGGTGCTGCAGATGCTGCGCCAGGGCTTGCTCAACAAGCAGATCGCCTACGAGCTGCAGGTCGGCGAAACCACCGTCAAGGCGCATGTCTCCGAGATCCTGCGCAAGCTCAATGTCTACAGCCGCACGCAAGCCGTCATCGAGGTTTCGAAGCTCGACAGTGCCGAGCTGTTTCGCGGCCAGGCGGGGTTTTAGGCGCCGGCTGCGGATAGACAGGACGGGCACGATGAAAGCCACAGCGCTCGATCATATCGTTCTTGCGGTCGATGATGTCGAGCGCGCCTGCCGCTTCTACGAACGGGTGCTTGGCATGGAGCCGCGACAGGAGCGGCTTGGCAAATGGTCGCTCCACTTCGGCGCCAATAAGATCAGTCTTCAGGACGCACGTGCCTTTCCCGACATCGCACGCGACACGGTGCCGGGCAGCGGCAATTTCTGTGTGCTCACCGATACGCCGATCGACGAGGTGGTGAAGCAACTCTCGGCGCAAGGCATCGAGATTGTCGCTGGGCCGGGCGAACGTTCCGGAGCCGTCGGCGCCATCCTGTCGGTCTATTTCAAGGATCCCGACGGCAACCTCGTCGAAGTCAGCAACCGGCTGTAGCCTTTTTTACACGCAATCACGGCTGTGCAAACATGATAGAGTGCACTGTCACCGTAATTCGGACGCAAGCCGTCATCGAGGTTTCGAAGCTCGACAGTGCCGAGCTGTTCCGCGGTCAGGCGGGGTTTTAGGCGCTGGCTGCGGAATTACGGTACGGCGACAGTGCACTGCTTTCTTGTCGCTCGCAGTCTTCTGCCACTGTCTTTGGGATCAAGCCAAGAGATGCGCCAGCAGGGCGCGCAGTTGTGCCGGTTTCAGCGGCTTGCGCATCAGCTCGATGCCGGCGGCGCGGGCGGCTTTGGCGACGGTCTCCGAACCGTCGGCGGTGACGATCAGCGCCGGCACGGCGCGGCCGAGATAATCGCGGACCTCGGCGATCGTGGTGGTGCCGAGGTCGCCGCCGTCGAGATGCTGGTCGGCGATGACGATGTCCGGCACCCAGTCGGTATCGCCGAGCATCTCGAGCGCGGCATCGGTCGAGGTGGCGGGGCGCACCAGGCATTGCCAGCGCTCGAGCAGGGATGTCATCGCCTGCAGCACCTCGACGTCGTTCTCGACCAGCAGCACCTTCGTGCCGAACAGACCGTAGCCGCGCGGCCG
>NZ_JBVVQB010000070.1:0-30836 GCF_055811775.1 Mesorhizobium sp. WSM4844
GAAATGTCGGGTGCCGCACCCGCCTTCCGCGACATGATCGACACCATGAACAATGGCGGCAAGATCGCCATTCTGGGTATCGCGCCGACCGGCTTCGAGATCGACTGGAACAAGGTCATCTTCAAGATGCTGCATCTCAAGGGCATCTACGGCCGCGAAATGTTCGAAACCTGGTACAAGATGATCGCGCTGGTGCAGGGTCCGCTCGATGTCAGTGGCCTGATCACCCACCGCATCGGCGTGGACGACTTCCAGACCGGGTTCGATGCGATGAAGAGCGGCAATTCCGGAAAGGTGGTGATGGATTGGTGAGATGTTGGCCGGGTGCCGTTCCGGAAACGTTGGAGGGGTGGGAATGATCGCTGCGTAGCAGTTTCATAGCTGCGTCGTTGATCTATCCAATGCCCCCTTAAGTGCCGCCATCCCTTCCGTGACCGCCGCTCGCTCGCTCGCGGTCAGCCTACCCAGCAAGTCCCGCTCGAACGCTTTTGCCAACGGCACCATCTCGCGATAGGCGGCAAGGCCCGCGTTGGTCAGCGTCAGATGCTCGACACGGCGGTCTTTTTCATCAGGTTTTCGCGTCAGCCAGCGGCGTCGTTCGAGCTCGGCGACGGCGCGCGAAACCTTGGTCTTGTGCATGGCCGACTGTTCGCCGAGCGCTGTTGCCGTCATCGTGCCGTGCTGCCCGAGCCCGGCCAGCGTGCGCCATTCGGGCCGCGTCAGGCCGTGGCGGTCCTTGTAAACCCTGGAAAATTCGCGGCTGACAGCATCGGCAAGGCGATAGAGCCGGTAGGGCAGGAAGCTTTCGAGTTCGAGGGTGTCAGCCTCCATGGTCTGCTCCATCACGATTGATAGTTACATTTTCAATGGTTACAAACGAAACCAATTTGGTCAATCCAGGGAGGATGCCATGGCCTTTTCCTACATGCCGGGGTTCGGCAACGACTTCGAAACCGAGACTTTGCCCGGTTCGCTGCCGCAAGGGAGGAATTCGCCGCAGCGGCCGGCCTACGGCCTTTATGCCGAGCAGCTTTCGGGCTCGCCCTTCACCGCGCCGCGTGGCACCAATGAGCGTTCCTGGCTTTATCGCATCAGGCCGAGCGTCAGGCACACCGGCCGCTTCAAGGCGGCGAATTATCCGCTGTGGAAAAGCGCGCCGAATGTCGGCGATCACGAACTGGCGCTTGGCCAGTACCGCTGGAACCCGATGCCGATGCCGAAGGAACCGACCGACTTCATTGCCGGCATGCGCTCGATCACCACCGCCGGCGACGTGCTCGGCCAGACCGGCATGGCCGCCCATGTCTATGTCGCCAACCGATCGATGGCCGACGACCATTTCTTCAACGCCGACGGCGAGTTGCTTATCGTGCCGCAAGTGGGGGCGCTGCGCTTCGTCACCGAGATGGGCGTCATCGAACTGCGACCGGGCGAGATCGCCGTGCTGCCGCGCGGCCTCGTGTTCAAGGTCGAACTGGTCGATGAAACAGTGCGCGGCTATGTCTGCGAGAACTACGGCGCCAAGCTGACGCTGCCGGATCGTGGCCCGATCGGCGCCAATTGCCTGGCCAATCCGCGCGATTTCAAGACACCTTGCGCCTGGTTCGAGGACAAGGAGACGCCGTGCCGGCTGATCGTGAAATGGTGCGGCCAGTTTCATGTCACCGAACTCGATCATTCGCCGCTGGATGTGGTGGCGTGGCACGGCAACTACTCGCCCTACAAATATGATCTTGCAACGTTTTCGCCGGTCGGCGCGATCCTGTTCGACCATCCCGATCCGTCGATCTTCACGGTGCTGACCGCGCCGAGCGGCGAAGAGGGCACCGCCAACGTCGACTTCGTCATCTTCCCGCCGCGCTGGCTGGTGGCCGAAAACACGTTTCGCCCGCCCTGGTATCACCGCAACATCATGAGCGAGTTCATGGGCCTGATCCACGGCCAGTACGACGCCAAGGAAGAGGGTTTCGTTCCCGGTGGCATCAGCCTGCACAATCTGATGCTGGCCCACGGGCCTGACGCGTCTGGCTTCGAAAAGGCCTCGCGCGCCGAGCTGAAACCGGTCAAGCTCGACAACACCATGGCCTTCATGTTCGAGACGCGATTCCCACAGATGCTGACCCGCTACGCCGCCGAGGTTGAAACCCGGCAGGACAATTACATCGACTGCTGGGCCGATCTGAAGAAGCGCTTCAACGGCACGCCCGAGGGCGACTGGTCTTGAGCGTCGCTGATCCAATGCGGGATCGGCTGGTGCTGCTGGGCTCGAAGGGCGGCCCGGCGCTCCGGCCGGGCGGTCCGTGGCCGAGTTCGTCGCTGCTGAAATTCGGCGGACGTACCATCGTCATGGATTGCGGGCTTGGCGTGACGCGCGGGCTGGCCGAGACCGGCATCAGCCTGAAGTCGCTCGACCTGGTCTTCATCACGCATCTGCATTCCGACCATGTGCTGGAACTCGGTCCGCTGATCCACACCGCCTGGACGGCGGGTCTGGCGACACCCGTCACCGTGTTCGGCCCGCCCGGCACCGGCCATTATTGGCAGCGCTTTTGCCAGGCGATGGAATTCGACATCGAGATACGCATAGTCGACGAAGGCCGGCCGGATATCGCAGATTTGGTTTCGATCATCGAGTTCGGCGAAGGCCGGGTGATGGAGGAGCGCGGCCTGAAGGTTTTGGCACTGCGCGTCGACCATCCGCCGGTGACCGACTGCTTTGCGCTGCGCTTCGAGCATGCCGGACAGAGCGTGGTGTTTTCCGCCGATACGGCGTTCTTTCCGCCATTGGCGGATTTCGCCAAAGGCGCCGACATTCTCGTCCATGAAGCCATGCTGGAAGACGGCATCGAGCGGCTCGTCGCGAAAACCGGCAATGGCGCGCGGCTGAGGGAGCATCTGCTCGCCAGCCATAGTTTTGCTGAGGAGGCGGGGCGCATCGCCAGTGACGCAGGAGCCAAAAGACTGGTGCTCAACCACCTCATCCCGGCCGATGATCCCGAGATCGGCGAGGCCGACTGGATCGCCGCCGTCAGGAAAACATGGGCCGGAGACTTGACGATCGCCCGCGACGGCCTTGTTGTGGGACTGGAGCATGATCCCGAACCGAAGGACCGCGTTAGCGAAAAGTGAGAACCGGTTTTCGGAAGAGATCATAAGAACAAAATTCAAAGCGGCACCAAAGCCGCATCAGGAGAGGAAACCGCATGAAGCTTGCCACATTGAAGGACGGGACGCGCGACGGAAAGCTGGTCGTCGTCTCGCGCGACCTGACGCGGTTCACCGATGCCTCGTTTCTGGTGCCGACGCTGCAGTCGGCGCTCGACGACTGGAACCGGATCGCGCCGCATCTGGCGACAATAGCGGAATCGCTGGAGAACAATGCGGTGCCGTCAGCGCGCTTTCACGAGCATGATGCCCATTCGCCGTTGCCGCGCGCCTACCAGTGGGCCGATGGCTCTGCCTATGTGAATCATGTCGAACTGGTGCGGAAGGCGCGCGGCGCCGAGATGCCGGCAAGCTTCTGGACCGATCCGCTGATCTACCAGGGTGGTTCGGACGGTTTCATCGCGCCGCGTGATCCGATCCGCACGGTCGACGAGGCTCTTGGTGTCGACATGGAAGGGGAAGTCGCTGTCGTCGTCGACGATGTGCCGATAGGCGCAAGCCTCGATGCGGCAAGAGCCGCGATCCGGCTGGTCATGCTGGTCAATGACGTCACGCTGCGCTCCCTCACCGCGCCGGAGCTTGCCAAGGGCTTCGGCTTCTTCCAATCAAAGCCGTCCTCGGCGTTTTCGCCCGTCGCGGTGACGCCGGACGAACTTGGCGAGGCCTGGGATGGCGGCAAGGTCAACCTGCCGCTGCTGGTCGACCTCAACGGCAAGCCGTTCGGCCGCGCCAACGCCGGCGTGGACATGACCTTCGATTTTCCGGCGCTGATTGTGCATGCCGCGAAAACCCGGCCGCTGGCCGCCGGCACCATCATCGGTTCGGGCACGGTCTCCAACAAGCTCGACGGCGGCCCTGGCAAGCCCGTCTCGGCGGGCGGCGCCGGCTATTCCTGCATTGCCGAGTTGCGCATGATCGAGACGATCGCAGCCGGCGAGCCGACGACCCCGTTCCTGCGCCTTGGCGACACGGTGCGGATCGAGATGAAGGACCGGATCGGACATTCGATTTTTGGTGCGATTGAGCAGAAGGTCGAGAAATACATCAGGTAAGATTGCACTGGGAGGACGTCTGAAACGATGAACCTGCTGGATCATTTCAACCGCATGGCGCGCAACAATCTCTGGTCGAACGACCGGCTCTACCGTGCCGTGCTGCAGCTTGAGCCAGGTGAATTCGAAGCGGAGCGAACCAGCTTCTTTCCGTCGCTCAAGGCGACGCTCAACCACATCCTGGCGGTCAATCATCTCTATCTCGATTTTCTCGAAGAGGGCGGCGTTGGCGCCGCGGCCCATGATGATTTCGTGCCGTTCGATGAACCACAAGCGCTGTTTGCCGCACAAGTTGCGGCCGACCGGCGGCTGATCGCTTTTTGCGATCATTTGTCGGCGGCTGATCTCGATCGCCGCGTCATCACCGACCGGCGCGAGGACGGAAAAATACCGGAGCGCATCGGCAACCTGCTCGCCCACCTCTTCATTCACGACATCCATCATCGCGGCCAGGTGCACGCGATGCTGTCCGGCACCTCGGTAAAGCCGCCGCAGCTCGACGAGTTCTTCCTCGACTATGATCTGCAACTGAGGAAAGCGGAGGTCGAGCGGCTGGCGATTGATGGCGGCAATTAATTGTGGTTACGAAAATTCTGACTTAATTATTGCCGCGCTGGATGACGAGTTTTTCCTACGTCAAGATATTGGGGCCCGGCTGAAAGATGGTTGTCCGATGACAAAACCCAAGCTGCAGACAAAATTCGAACCTGGGGGCGCGGCTACAGCAAGGAAAAATGGGACGCCGTTTCGGACAACCCCGAATGGACCGAGGAGGATTTCAAAAACGCTCGTCCATTCGCTGACGTTTTTCCGGACCTTGCCGAAAGCATTTGCCGTTCGCGCGGGCGGCCGGCGCTCGACAATCCGAAGAAGCGGGTGACGCTGCGCCTCGACAGTGATGTGGTCGCTCGCTTTCGCGCCGGCGGTCCCGGCTGGCAGAGCCGCATCAACGACATTCTGCGCAAGGCCGCCGGCCTCACCAAGCAAACTTCGGCGGACGGAAAATACCGGAGGGCATCGGCGATCTGCTCGCCCATCTCTTCATCCATGGGATCCATCATCGCGGCCAGGTGCATGCGATGATGTCCGGCACCTCGGTAAAGCCGCCGCAACTCGATGAGTTTTTGCTCAACTATGATTTGAAGTTGAGGTAGGCGGAGGTCGAGCGGCTGAATCTGTGATCAGACCAACGCAACGTCATAGGCTGAAAAATGCCGATCCGCAGTGACCAACGTCAGGCCTTCAATTTGAGCCTGTGCGATGAGCAGACGGTCGAAAGGATCGCGGTGATGGAGCGGCAAATGCTCAAGCCTCGCCGCGTGTAGTTCATTCACACTGAGGATCGGAATGCCGTTCGATCGCAAGATTTCCACTATGTTGCCTGTGAGCGTGACTTTGCCGAGCGATTTCTTGATGGCGATCTCTGCTACCGAGACGGCGCTGACGACCACATCCTCGCCCGCAAGAAAGATGTCGCGATGGTGGTCCGAAAGGCGCGAGTCTGCGTTCAGTACCCAAAGCAGAATATGAGTATCCACCAGATATTGGTGGCTCATTTAATGTACTCGTCCCATTCGGGACCGAGTTCATCAAAATCATCCGATATCCGAATTTGGCCTTTCAGGGCTCCAAAAAGGCCCTTGCTCCCGCCAGCCCGGGCGGGAGCGCTCAAGGTTGCCACAACCTCGCCATGCCGCGTCAGATGGATCTCTTCACCGGCCTGCGCACGTTTCACCAACTCTGAGAGTTGGGCCTTCGCTTTTGCCATCGGAACATTCATGGTCAGACCTCTTATGACCAGAATTTAGGTCATAATTGATCGAACCGCAAGGAATTTGAAGGCGCACCTCACTCCGCCGCCTGCACCTTCAGCACCCCGCGCTTGATCTGGTCCTGCTCGATCGATTCGAACAGCGCGCGGAAATTGCCCTCGCCAAAACCCTCGTCGCCCTTCCTCTGGATGAATTCGAAGAAGATCGGCCCGATTACGGTTTTCGAGAAGATCTGCAACAGGATCTTGGTCGTGCCGCCGTCAACCACGCCTTCGCCGTCGATCAGGATGCCGTGCTTTTTCATCCGCTCGATCGGCTCGTCATGGCCGTGCACGCGGGCATGAGACATCTCGTAATAGGTTTCCGGCGGACCGGGCATGAACTTCAGCCCATTGGCTGCCAGCCTGTCGGTGGCGCCGTAGATCTCGTCCGTGCCGACGGCGACGTGCTGGATGCCTTCGCCATTGTACTTCTTCAGATATTCGGCGATCTGGCTGGTCTCGTCCTTGGACTCGTTGAGCGGGATGCGGATCTTGCCGCAGGGCGAGGTGATGGCGCGGCTGACCAGGCCGGTGATCTTGCCGTCGATGTCGAAGAAATGGATCTGCTTGAAGCCGAACAGGTCACGATAGAAATCCCACCATTTGTCCATATTGCCGCGATAGACATTGTGGGTGAGGTGGTCGAGATAATAGAAGCCGACGCCTTCCGGCTTCGGGTCGGGCTCGCCCAGCCAATCGAATTCGGCTTCGTAGGCCGAGCCTTTGTCGCCGTAGACCTCGATGAAATAAAGCAGCGAGCCGCCAATGCCTGATATCGCCGGCACATTGAGCGCCCTGTCGACGCCTTCATAGGGTGTGGCGCCCTTGGCGACAGCATGGTCGAACGCGTGCTTGGCATCGACCACCCGCCAGGCCATCGAGGAAGCGCAGGGGCCGTGCTTGTCGACGAATTTCATCGCATGCGAGCCGGGTTCGGCATTGACGACATAGTTGATGTCGCCCTGCCGCCAGACGGTGATGTTCTTGGTGCGGTGCTTGGCTACCGGTACATAGCCCATGCGGGTAAAAAGGTCGGCGAGCTTTTCCGGTTCGGGATGCGCGAACTCGACGAATTCGAAGCCGTCGGTGCCGGCTGGATTGGCCTTGCTGATCGTTGCGGGCGGTGCATCGTGCGGGAAGGGACCCATGGTGTTGTCCTCCTAAAGCTGCTTGGCCGCAAAGGGCCATTTTGACGCTAATATAGCGCGGAGCAGGCGCATGGTGCTTGCATTCAAACGCTTTAAACGAATAGATCATGCGGGAATTGTGCATGGTGGATGAAAAAATCATGGATGAGGCGCGCATAGACCAGTTTGACCGCAAGATAATGGCTCTCTTGCAGGGCGACGCACGGCTGACCAACAACGATTTGTCGGAACGGGTGAACCTGTCGGCGTCGCAATGTTCGCGTCGCCGCCAGAGGCTGGAGGAGGACGGCTATATCAGGGGCTATCGCGCGGTGCTCGACCGCGACAAGCTCGGCTTCTCACTGGTCAACGTCATCTCGGTGACGCTCGCCACCCACAACCGCGACAACGCGCGGCGCTTCGGCGAGTTGGTGGCGCGGTTGCCGCAGGTGCAGGAGGCGCACGCGCTGACCGGCGAGATGGATTACATCCTGAAAGTGGTGACGCCCGACCTGAAATCGCTGTCGGAATTCGTCAACGGCGTGCTCCTGCCGCACGAATCCGTGCAGCATGTGAAGACGGCGATCGTGCTGGAAACGCTGAAGGAAACCGGCGCGCTGCCGATTTAGCCCTTCGACTGCTGGATCAGCCCAAAAAGGTTGGTGCAGCGTGCGCCGGAACGGCAATAGGCGAACACCGGGCCTTCGAGCTCATCGAGCGCCTCAGCCTGGTCCTCGACATTTTGGGCGGTGATCTGGCCGCTGATGACCGGGATGTAGCGAAAGGTAAGCCCGGCGGCTTCGACTGCCGCTTTGACGGTGTCCGCCGAAGGCTGGCCGGGCTGCTCGTCATCAGGCCGGTTGCAGATGACGCTCTTGAAGCCGGCGGCCTTGATGGCGGCGACTTCTTCGGGCTGGATCTGGCCGGAGACCGAATAGTCCTCGGTGATCTGACGATATTCCATGTTTCCTCGCAAAACTGGTTTGGCCGCAGTCTTAAGACTCCCCGACGAGATCGGCAATCCGCGCAGAATGAAATCCCACTGCGCAGATAGTTATTTTCGACGGAGAATCCAACCGAGCCGACGCGGCCCGGCTGGCTAGGAAGGCATCAGCTTCCGAGGATCGCGCCTTTGATCTGGGCGATGTTGTTGTGCATCAGGTCGATATAGGTCGAGGCCGGACCGTCGGGCTGCGACAGCGCGTCTGAATAGAGCGTACCGCCCACCTTGACCCCGGTCTCGCTGGCGATCTGCTCGATCAGCCGCGCGTTGGCGATGTTCTCGACGAAGACCGCCGCCGCCTTGTCCTGCTTCACCTGGCTGACCAGCTTGGCGACGTCGGCAGCGGACGGCTCCGACTCGGTCGATACCCCTTCGGGCGCCAGGAAGGTGAGGCCATAGGCCTTCTCGAAATAGCCGAAGGCGTCATGCGAGCTGATGAGGACGCGTTTCTCCTTCGGGATCGACTGGATCGCCGTCTGCACTTCGCCCTCAAGCGCGTCGAGTTTCTTTGCATAGGCGGCGGCATTGGCCTTGTAGCTGTCGCAACCCCCAGCGTCGGCGGTGCAGAAGGCATCGGCGATGTTCTTCACATAGATCTTGGCGTTGGCGATCGACTGGAAGGCATGCGGATCGGTATCTTCGCCTTCAGCGGCGTCGGCATCGGCGAATTCGGATTTGAAGTTGATCGGCGTGACGCCCTTGGTCAAAACGGCGATCGTCGCCTTGGTGGCGCTGGCGTCGACCAGGCGCTGCAAGAAGCCTTCGAAATGCAGGCCGTTGACCAGCACCACATCCGCACCCGCCATCGCCACCGCGTCAGCCGGGCTCGGCTCGTAGACATGGGCATCGCCATCCGGCCCGACGATGGTGGTCAGATTGATCCGGTCGCCGCCGACATTTTTGGCGAAATCGGCAATGATCGTGAAGCTGGCGACCACTTTCAACGGCTCCGCGAGGGCCGACGACGCGCCAAAGGCTGACAATGTCATAACGCCCACTGCCAGGGCGGCGCGGATCGATTTCAGCATGGACAGCACTCCTTTGGGATCAGGCGGTTCTGTGGCGGTGATGGATAATGCGGGCGCGCAGGATGCCGCGCGTGCCGAACAGGATCGAGGCAAAATAGACCACGCCGGCCGACAGGATGATGGCCGGGCCGGAAGGCAGCGACACGTGGTAGGACAAAAGCAGCCCGGCGACGCAAGAGGCAAAGCCGATCAGCACCGCCAGCACGCACATCGGCTCGACGCGCATGGTCCAGAAGCGGGCGGCAGCCGCCGGCAGCATCATCAGCCCGACCGATAGCAGCGTGCCGAGCGCCTGGAAGCCGCCGACCAGGTTGAGCACGACGAGGCCGAGGAAGATGAAATGCACCGGGCTGCCCAGCCGGCTGACCGAACGCAGGAACAGCGGGTCGAGACATTCGGCGACGAGCGCCCGCCAGAAGATGGCGAGGCTGACCAGCGTGACCAGCACGATGCCGCCGATCAGCGTCAGCGCTTCATTGTTGAGCGCAAGCACGGTGCCGAACAGCACGTGCATGAGATCGACGCTGGAGCCGCGGATCGACACCATCAGCACGCCGATCGCCAGCGAAATCAGGTAGAAGGCCGCCATCGAAGCGTCCTCGCGCTGGATGGTGAAGCGCGAGACGGCGCCGGCGCCGAGCGCGACGATGATGCCGGCAATCAGCCCGCCGATGGTCATCGGCAGGATTTCCAGCCCATAAAACAGGAACCCGGCGGCAGCACCCGGCAGGATGGCGTGGGCCATGGCGTCGCCGGAAAGGCTCATGCGCCGCAGCATCAGGAACACGCCGACCGGGCAGGCGCCGAGCGACAGCATCAGCGAGCCGGCAAGCGCCCGCTGCATGAAGGCGAATTCGGCGAACGGAGCGACGAGAAGACCGTAGAGCATGTCCATCATGCTGCCCGCGGCCCGGGGCCGTGATGATGGTCGTGCGCATGGTTGTGCCCAGGGTCGTGCCCGGGGCCGTGACCGTGATCACCCTGCTTGTCGGGCTCGCACCAGGGCGCGTTCTCCTCCCAGGCTTCGTGGAAGCGGCGCGCGCGCAACAGGTTTTCCGGCCGCAGCGTTTCCCTGGTTTCGCCCCAGGCGATTGGCTGGCGCGCCAGCAGCAGCGTCTCGGGAAAATTCTGGCGCACCAGTTCCAGATCGTGGACGACAACCAGGATCGTGCGTTCCTCGCCATGCCAGCGCTTGATCAGCGCGATCAGGTCGCCGACGGTCTTGGTGTCGACGGCGTTGAACGGTTCGTCGAGCAGGATGAGATCGGCGTCCTGCAGCAGCACGCGGGCGAAAAGCGTGCGCTGCAGCTGGCCGCCCGACAGCGTGTCGATCGGGCGCTTCTCGAAGCCGCCGAGGCCGACGGCCATCAGCGCCTGGCTGACCGAATCGCGATCTTCCCTGGTGTAGCGGCCGAGCAGCCCGCGCCGTGGCCACAGGCCGAGCGAAACCAGATCAACGACCCGGGCGGGAAAGGAGCGGTCGAGTTCCGACTGTTGCGGCAGATAGGCGGCGCGCACGCCGGGCGCCCGGACAACGGTGCCGGCCATCGGCTTCAACACGCCGACGATACCCTTCATCAGGGTCGACTTGCCCGATCCATTGGCGCCGACGACGGCAGTCAGCGACCCGCGGCGGATCGTGCCATCGAGATGATGAATCGCCGGATGGCTGTTGTAGCCCAGCGTCAGGTCGCGGAATGTCAGGCAGGTTTTGGTCATGTGACGATCCGTGGGACACCACTAGTACGGCAGCGGCGGTGGATATGTGATGTTATTACATTAGTCAACAAGTCAATCCGGCGGAATTGCGGCGACCGGAGCAATTTGCGTGTGCCTATTTTCGCCCCACGCCTGCTGGCTCAAGAGGATTCGCTCATGCAACCTTGCCCCCAGCGAACCGCGACTCTAAAGAGGCGCGACCCACAAAGGAAGGAAACGTCCAATGAGCATTCGTCGCATCGATGTTGGCCCACGCATGAGCCAGATCGTCATCCACGGCAACACCGTCTATCTGGCTGGTCAGGTCGGCGAACCGGGCGGAAACGTCGGCACCCAGACCAGGGACATCCTGGCGGCCATCGACGAATTGCTGGCCAAGGCCGGCACCGACAAGACCAAGATCCTGCAGGCGATCATCTGGCTGGCCGACATGAGCACCTTTGCCGAGATGAACGCGGAATGGGACAAGTGGGTGCCACAGGGCCATACCCCGGCCCGCGCCACCGGCGAGGCCAAGCTTGCCGGGCCGGAGTATCTGGTCGAGATTATTATTACCGCAGCGATTTGAGATGCCGTGAAGCTGCCGATCTCCCCCACGTGGGGGAGATTGGATGTCACGCCGGGGTTCGCCAATCTTCAATATCGCAAAAATTACCCCTGCGACGGCGTGAACCGCGCGACCAGCGTGTGGCTCTCGGCCGCATAGGTGAAACGGACTTGGGTGACCGGGTGCTCGGCGCTCCATGTCCGTCGCTCGACCACCAGGCAGGGGGCGCCGGCCTCGATTTCGAGTGCGGCCGCAATGTGTCTGTCGGCGGCTACGGCGCGGATGCGGTGCTCGGCGGCACTCCATGGCACGCGGGCGATCAGCCACGGCCCAGGCGCGACGGCAAAAAACTCCTCGTTGGCGGCCTCGGCCACAGCGGCCAGGTTGATCAGCCGCTGTTCGTGGGCGAACGGCCGCTTGCCGGCGAAATGCCGGCATTCCAGCGCCAGCACCGGCCCGTTGGAGTCGAGTTCCAGCAAGGCGCGATCCTCGGCGCTGCTGCGCCTTTTATGTCGCGCCACACGCTCGTAGCGATAGGGCAGGCCGAGCGCCTCGACCTCGATCCTGATGTCATGGATTTCCAACACCGCGGCCTGCGACTGCGGCCGCCGGACAAAGCTGCCAGAGCGGCGGCGGCGCTCTATCAGCCCGGCCTTGGCAAGCTGCGACAGCGCCTTGTTCACCGTCATGCGCGAACATTTGTACTCGGCCGTCAGTTCGTGCTCGAACGGGATGCGGTGGCCGGGCGCCCAGGCGCCGGACAGGATTCGTTCGCTGATGTCGGACAGGATGCGTTGATGCAGCGAGAGGGGCTCGCCGCCGTCCGCATCCATTGTCTGGATCATGCTCATGCCGAAAGCGCCGTCATCACCTTGCGAAAACGCTCGGCAATAAAATCGCGCCTTGCGTGCCTGCCACTGCTGACCAGTTTCTTGCCATGCACCCAGACACAATCGACCTTGGAACCGTTGGCGAAGATCCAGGTGTCGAGCACTGCATCGCCCGTCTTGCCGGCAAGCGACGGGTGCTTGCCATCGAGCGAGATGAAATCGGCTGGGGCGCCAGCGGCGATCCGCGAGGGGCTTGCGCCGAGCGCTGCGCTGCCGCCGTCGAGCGCGGCATCGAACAGTGCGCGCCCGGTCGAACCGCCGGCGACCGCCAGCAGGTTGCGGGCACGGTGGGCGAGACGCTGCGAATATTCGAGCTGCCGCAATTCGTCCGGCAGGCCGATCAGCACGTTGGAGTCGGAGCCGACGCCGAAGCGGCCGCCATGCTGTTTGAACAAAGGTGCTGCAAAGGTGCCGTCGCCGAGATTGGCCTCGGTGATCGGGCAGAGGCCGGCGATTGCCCCGCTTTTCGCCATGGCCGCCGTCTCGGTCTCGGTCATGTGGGTGGCGTGGATCAGGCACCAGCGACTATCGACCCTGGCATTGGCGAGCAGCCATTCGACCGGCCGCGCCCCGGACCAGGCAAGGCAGTCCTCGACCTCCTTCACTTGCTCGGCGATGTGGATGTGGATCGGTCCGCCCGGTACCATTGTCGCGATGTTTTCCAACTGCTCCGGTGTCACGGCGCGCAGACTATGCGGGGCGATGCCGACGACCGCGTGATTCAAGGTGCGAACGGTTTCGTGACATTTCTCAACAAGCCGCGAAAACCGATTCATATCGTTGATGAATCGCCGCTGGCCTTCATTCGGCGCTGCGCCGCCGAAAGAGGAATGTGCATAGAAGACCGGCAGCAGCGTCAGCCCGATGCCGGTGTCGGCAGCCGCGGCGGTGATGCGGTCGGCCATTTCGGCGACGTTGGCGTAGGGCTGGCCGTCGCGGTCGTGATGCAGATAGTGAAACTCGCCGACGCGTGAGAACCCAGCCTCCAGCATCTCGACATAGAGCTGCGCGGCGACCGCCTCGACCTGATCCGGCGTCATCGACAGCGCGAAGCGATACATCACCTCGCGCCAGCTCCAGAAACTGTCGGCTGAAGGGCCGCGCAGCTCGGCTAGACCGGCCATGCCGCGCTGGAAGGCGTGGCTGTGCAGGTTCGGCATGCCTGGCAGCAGTATCGCATGGCGTTCGTCGCCGGGCTGGGATGCGGTGTCCGGCTCGACCGTGGCGATGTGGCCATCACTGACGACGATCCGGGCATTGGAATGCCAGCCGTCGGGCAGAAGCGCCTGTTCCGCAAAGATCGCCGTCACGTTTTTCTCTCCGATTCCCAGTGTCCCGTGCAATGATACCACTTGCAGTGCGTTTCAATATGTATATACATAACCGCGGCCGATTGAAACGGAAAAGATGATGGCTGGAGAGAGCAAAAGCCGGGCAGGGGAGATCCGCCTCTGGCGCAATGCGCGACTGGCGACCATGGCCGACAGCGCCGCCGGACTGGGTATCGTCGAAGACGGCGCGATCGCCGCGCGCGATGGCCTGATCGTCTATGCCGGCCCGGAAACCGACATGCCGGCAGCGTTCAGCCAGAACGTCGAGATTGTCGATTGCGAAGGCCGCTGGATCACACCCGGCCTGATCGACTGCCATACTCATCTGATCCACGCCGGCAATCGCGCCAACGAATTCGAGATGCGGCTGGCCGGCGCCACCTATGAAGAGGTCACCAGGGCCGGCGGCGGCATCGTCTCGTCGGTCAAGGCGCTGCGCGCTGCCAGCCAGCAGGAATTGGTTGCGCAGTCGCTGCCGCGCCTCGACGCGCTGATCGCTGAAGGCCTCACCACCATCGAGGTCAAGTCGGGCTACGGGCTCGATCTCGAAAACGAGAAGAAATCGCTGCGCGCCGCGCGGCTCCTGGGCGAAAACCGTCCAGTAACGGTAGCAACGAGCTTCCTCGGTGCGCATGCCCTGCCGCCTGAAGCGAAAGGCGACAAGGACGCTTTTATCGATCTGGTCGCAAACGAGATTTTGCCGGCCGTCACCGCCGAGGGCCTGGCCGACGCGGTCGATGGTTTTTGCGAAGGCATCGCCTTTTCGCCCGAGCAGATTTCTCGCGTGTTCGACGCAGCGAAAGCAGCAGGCCTGCCGGTAAAACTCCACGCCGACCAATTGTCCAATCTGCACGGCGCAGAACTTGCGGCGCGCTATGGCGCCCTGTCGGCCGACCATCTCGAATACACTGACGAGGCGGGTGCAGCGGCGATGGCGAGGGCCGGAACCGTGGCGACGATCCTGCCCGGCGCCTACTATTTCATCCGTGAGACCAAGAAGCCGCCGATCGGCCTGTTTCGCCAGCACGGCGTCAAAATGGCGGTCGCCACCGACTGCAATCCCGGCACCTCGCCGCTGACTTCGCTGCTGCTGACCATGAACATGGCGGCGACTTTGTTTGGTCTGACTGTTGACGAATGCCTTGCCGGTGTCACCCGCGAGGCCGCCCGTGCGCTCGGACTGCTCGGAAGAACCGGCACGCTGGAGGCTGGAAAATCGGCCGACCTGGCGATCTGGGACATCGAGCGCCCGGCCGAGCTCGTCTACCGCATGGGTTTCAACCCGCTGCATGCCCGCATCTGGAGGGGACAATGAGTGAACTCAGACTCAAGCCGGGCAACACGACGCTGGCCGACTGGCGCGAAATCTATCGTGGCGCCATGCCGAAGCTGGACGCGGCCTGCTGGCCAAAGATCAAGGCCAGCGCCGAGGCCGTCGCCCGCATCGTCGCCAAGGGTGAGCCGGTCTATGGCATCAACACCGGTTTCGGCAAATTGGCCAGCGTCCGTATCCCCGCCGCCGATCTCGAGACGCTGCAACGCAACATCGTGCTGTCGCATGCCGCCGGCGTCGGCGAACCGATCCCGGTCGCTGTTTGCCGGCTGATGATGGCACTGAAGCTGGCCAGCCTGGCGCAGGGCGCCTCCGGCGTGCGGCCGCAGACCATTGAGCTGCTCGAAGCGATGCTCGCCAACGACGTCATTCCGGTGGTGCCGGCGCAAGGCTCGGTCGGCGCATCCGGCGACCTTGCGCCACTGTCGCACATGACGGCGGTGATGATCGGCGTCGGCGAATGTTTTACCCCGCATGGCCGGTTCCCGGCCAAGGTCGCCTTTGTCTCGCACGGGCTGGAGCCGGTCACGCTTGGCGCCAAGGAAGGGTTGGCGCTGCTCAACGGCACACAGTTTTCGACCGCCTATGCGTTGGCCGCCTTGTTCGACGCCGAAGTGCTCTACCAGTCGGCGCTGGTCGCCGGTGCGCTCTCGACCGATGCCGCCAAGGGTTCCGACGCCCCCTTCGATCCGCGGATCCACCTGCTCAGGAGGCATCCTGGCCAGATCGAGACGGCAGAGGCGCTGCGCAACCTG
The DNA here is from genome assembly GCF_055811775.1 of Mesorhizobium sp. WSM4844. Lineage (NCBI taxonomy): Bacteria > Pseudomonadati > Pseudomonadota > Alphaproteobacteria > Hyphomicrobiales > Phyllobacteriaceae > Mesorhizobium > Mesorhizobium sp. WSM4844. The sequence continues at coordinate 15,764 of NZ_JBVVQB010000070.1, forward strand.
ATGGCCGGCAGTGCCATCCGTGAATCGCACCGGGTCGGAGACGAACGCGTGCAGGACCCGTACTGCTTGCGCTGCCAGCCGCAGGTGATGGGTGCAGCGCTCAGCGTGCTGCGCCAGGCCGCCGGCACGCTGGGCACCGAGGCCAACGGCGTCACCGACAATCCGCTGATCTTCGCCGAGGACGACACAGCACTTTCCGGTGGCAATTTCCACGCCGAGCCAGTCGCCTTCGCCGCCGACATGATCGCGCTCGCCGTCTGCGAGATCGGCTCGCTGTCGGAACGGCGCATCGCCATGCTGGTCGACCCGGCGCTGTCGGGCATGCCGGCCTTCCTGACCCCGAAGCCCGGCTTGAATTCCGGCTTCATGATCCCGCAAGTGACGGCGGCGGCACTCGTCTCGGAAAACAAGCAAAAGGCCTATCCGGCCAGTGTCGATTCGATCCCGACCTCGGCCAATCAGGAAGACCACGTCTCGATGGCGGCACATGGCGCGCGCCGGCTGATCGGCATGATCGAGAATGCGACGGCCGTCATCGGCATCGAATTGCTGGCCGCCACGCAGGGCTGCGATTTCCATGCGCCGCTGGCATCGAGTGCGCCGCTCGAAGCGGTGCGCAGACTGATCAGGGCCGAAGTGCCGCATCTCGACAATGACCGGCATTTCCACCCCGACATGGAAAAAGCCATCGCCATGGTGCGCAGCGGCGCTGTCGCGAAGGCAGCGGGCGCGGTGGCGCTGCCGGGAATCGCGTCGTGAGGATGTGCGCCTCTATAGGTCGCCGCAAAGCGCCAGCGCAGGGAGACCATTCATGAACGCGCCCTCCTGGCTCACTGTAAAGCGCGGCACCGCCCCCCTGCTGGTCTCGATCCCGCACACCGGCATCGATCTCGCCGGCCTCGAGAACCGGCTGGTGTCGCCTTGGCTCGGCCGCCGCGACGCCGACTGGTGGATCGACAAGCTGTATGAGTTTGCCGAAGACCTCGGCGCGACGGTGGTGCATACCGCGATCTCGCGCACCGTCATCGACGTCAATCGCGATCCCTCCGGCGTCTCACTCTATCCCGGCCAGGCAACCACCGGCCTGTGCCCGACCGAGACCTTCGACGGCGATCCGCTCTATCGTGTCGGGGAAGAGCCTGATGCCTCGGAGGTCGACGAGCGCCGCGAAAAGTACTTTGTGCCTTACCATGCCGCCATGCAGGCCGAGATCGACAGGCTGCGCGCCGTGCACCGGAAGATCGTCCTCTATGACTGCCATTCGATCCGCTCGATGCTGCCGCGGCTGTTCGAAGGCACTCTGCCGGTGTTCAACCTCGGCACCAATGACGGCAAAAGCGCCGATCCGGGCTTGCAGGCAATGGTCGGCCAGATCCTCGCCGAGACCGGCGAGAGTTTTGTCGTCAACGGCCGCTTCAAAGGCGGCTGGATCACGCGCCATTTCGGCCAGCCGCAAAACGGCGTTCATGCGCTGCAGATGGAACTGTCCAACCGCGGCTATATGCGCGAGCCCGAGGGCAAAGGCACGCCCGACAATTGGCCGGTGCTTTACGACCCGGCATTCGCCGCGCCGATCCGCGCCACGCTGAAGCGGATCCTGGAAAGCGCGATTGCCTGGACCGGGCGCTGACGCATCGCCGCGCAGCTCATTCGAAAGGAAAAGTGACGCCATGACCGATCCTCGCCACAACATCCGCGAAGTCCGCAGCCCACGCGGCAGCGAGCTCAATGCCCGCACATGGCTGACTGAAGCGCCGTTGCGCATGCTGATGAACAATCTCGATCCCGACGTCGCCGAAAATCCCAACGAACTGGTCGTCTATGGCGGCATCGGCCGCGCGGCGCGCACCTGGAACGACTTTGATCGCATCGTCGCCTCTCTGAAGACGCTTGGAGACGACGAGACGCTGCTGGTGCAGTCGGGCAAGCCGGTCGGCGTGTTTCGTACCCACACCGATGCGCCGCGCGTGCTGATCGCCAATTCCAACCTCGTGCCGCACTGGGCGACATGGGAGAAATTCAACGAGCTCGATAAGAAGGGCCTGATGATGTACGGCCAGATGACGGCCGGCTCGTGGATCTACATCGGCACCCAAGGCATCGTGCAGGGCACCTACGAGACCTTCGTCGAGGCTGGCCGCCAGCATTACGACGGCAACCTCAGGGGCAAATGGCTCCTGACCGGCGGCCTCGGCGGCATGGGCGGCGCCCAGCCGTTGGCCGCGGTCATGGCCGGCGCCTGCTGCCTGGCGATCGAATGCGATCCCGACCGCATCGATTTCCGGCTGCGCACCCGCTATGTCGACGAACGCGCCGACACGCTCGACGAGGCGCTGGAAAGGATCGAGCGCTGGACCCGGGCCGGCGAGGCGAAATCGGTTGGCCTGGTCGGCAACACCGCAGACGTCGTGCCGGAACTGGTGCGACGTGGCGTGCGCCCCGACCTGGTCACCGACCAGACGTCGGCGCATGATCCGCTCAACGGTTATCTGCCCAAGGGCTGGTCGCTTGCCGAATGGCGCGAGAAGCGCACCAGCGACCCAAAGGCGGTCGAAAAGGCGGCGCGCGCGTCGATGCGCGAACATGTCGAGGCGATGGTGGCGTTCTGGAACGCCGGCGTGCCGACGCTCGATTATGGCAACAACATCCGCCAGGTGGCGAAGGAGGAAGGGCTCGACAACGCCTTTGCCTTCCCGGGTTTCGTGCCGGCCTACATCCGGCCGCTGTTTTGTCGCGGCATCGGTCCGTTTCGCTGGGCAGCCCTCTCCGGCGATCCCGAGGACGTCTACAAGACCGACGCCAAGGTGCGCGAGCTGACGCCCGGCAACACCCACCTGCACAACTGGCTCGACATGGCGCGTGAGCGCATCGCCTTCCAGGGTCTGCCGGCGCGCATCTGCTGGGTCGGTCTCGGCGACCGCCACCGGCTTGGCCTCGCCTTCAACGAGATGGTGGCGAAAGGCGAGCTCAAGGCGCCGGTGGTCATCGGCCGCGATCATCTCGACTCAGGCTCGGTCGCCTCGCCCAACCGCGAGACGGAATCGATGAAGGACGGCTCCGACGCCGTGTCCGACTGGCCGCTGCTCAATGCGCTGCTCAACACCGCGTCCGGCGCAACCTGGGTATCGCTGCATCATGGTGGTGGCGTCGGCATGGGCTTTTCGCAACATGCCGGCATGGTCATCGTCGCCGACGGCACACGCGAAGCGGCCAAACGCCTGGAGCGGGTGCTGTGGAACGACCCCGCAACCGGCGTCATGCGCCACGCCGATGCCGGCTATGACCTCGCCATCGACTGCGCCAGGGAGCACCAGCTCAACCTGCCAGGCATCCTCGGCTGAACCGCGCCTTGCGCATCCTGCGGGCAGCCGAATACCGGTCCATGCCGTGGAAGAACGGCGGCGGAATGACGACGGAAATCGCCGTCTCGCCCACAGGTGCTGCGCCCGACGATTTCGACTGGCGCGTCTCCATGGCGCGCGTCGAAAGCGGCGGGCCATTCTCCGAGTTTGCCGGAGTGGACCGAAGCTTGGCCGTGCTGGAAGGTGAGGGGATTGTCCTCGATATCGCCGGCGGCCCGACGACTACGCTGACCAAAACATCCGCCCCGCTTTCGTTTCCGGCCGATGTGCCGACTCAAGCGGCGCTGATCGCCGGTCCGATCACCGATCTCAACGTCATGACGCGGCGCGGACGGATGAGCCATGCCGTCGATCGCCTGGTGATTTCAGCCCCAACGGACATCCAGTCGGCCGCCGATGCGACCCTCATCCTGTGTTTTGACGGCGAGATCACGGTGGCCGGCGCGGCGCCTGTCCGCATCGGGCCGCGCGACACGCTGTTGCTTGGGCCGGACGCTCTGTCACAGCGCCTGGAGCCTACGCGACCGGCGACGCTGTTCGTGATCCGCATCGATTGCGTCGCGGCAAACGATTAACGCCTGTTTCGAAACATGATCACAACACCGGCAAAATATGCCGTAAGCTCAAGCCCAGATCACGAAAAAGCCTGAATCCTTCCGTCGATCAACTCCCGGCGGGAGGGAGGTGGTTCGTCTGCAGGTCTTGGTGCGAAAATAAACTTTCGGCCCTTGTTTCGATGCAACCAATTCTATTTCAACCGGTTCTAGGACATTGCCGTGGCGGTGACGCCGCTAACGCGTCCCCCATGCGGAATTTTCAATGAATATACAGACAGACCCCACCCAAATGGAAAAGACGAGCGCGAGCTTTCCGGCCATCACGGAAGAGCCGATACGCTCCAATTTCCTGCCGGAAGAGCGCCTGCGCACACTGGGTGCAAGCCTCGCCAAGGGCGACGTCAAGGATCTGTTCGGCCTGGAGCCGTTCGATTTCCAGCCACGCGTTCGCGACAGCGCCAGCAAGATCCTCGAAGTCTACCGTTCGACCAATGCCGCGCAGGCGAGAGGCGAGACGATCACGCCGGCGGCGCAATGGCTGCTCGACAACAACTATCTGGTCGAGGAAACCATCTTCCAGGTCAAGCGTGACCTGCCACGCCGCTTCTATCGTCAGTTGCCGACCCTGAAACTGTCCGACGGCGCCAGCGTGCCGCGCGCCCTTGCGCTGGCCTGGACCTATGTCGCCCATTCGGACAGTTCGGTCTCGGCGACCATGTTCAAGGCGATCGTCGAAGGCTTTCAGGCCGTCGAGCCGCTGAAGATCGGCGAGCTCTGGGCGCTGCCATCGCTGCTGCGCTTCGTTCTGATCGAAAATCTTCGCCGGATCGCGGTCCGGGTCAGTCGTACCCGGCAGATGCGCCAGATTGCCAACGAGGTCGCAGACCGCGTGCTGGCACTCGATGAAACCGCCGACCGTCAGGCGATCCTGTCGAACTACGTCGCCCATGCACAAGACACCACCTTTGCCACTCAATTGCTCTACCGCCTGCGCGACGGGTCGCAAAATGCCGGCAGGGCGCTGGAATGGCTGGAGGGCGAGCTTGAAAGGTCCGGCTCCGATGCCGAGGAAATCATCATCAGCGAGCATCGCACGTTGTCCAGCGGCAACGTGACCACCGGCAACATCATCCGCGGCCTCAGGCTCATCAACGATATCGACTGGACGGTTTGGTTCGAAGATGTCAGCCGCATCGACACCTTGCTGCGCGAGCGCACCGATTTTGCCGCGCTGGATTTCTTCTCGCGCGACCAGTACCGGACCGCGATCGAGGAAATGGCGCGCCGCTCCGATCGTTCCGAATTCCGCGTTGCTGAAAAGGCGATCGAACTCGCCGGCCATGCCGCTGTCGCCGATACCACCGTCACCGGTCCGACCGCTCACACCGACGTCGGGTTCTTTCTGGTCGGCCCGCGCCGGCTGGAACTGGAAAAGGCGATCGGCTATCGGCCGACGGTCAGCGTCACGATCAAACGGGCGTTCCGCAAGACCGGATGGCTGGGCATTGTCGTGCCGGTGTTCGCGCTGACGGTCCTGCTTCTTGTCCTCTCCGGCAACGCCCTTGCCAGTCTCGGCCTGTCCATACCGTCGATCGTCCTGATGCTGGCGCTGTTTGCCGTGCCGGCCAGCGAAGGCGCGCTTGCCTTCTTCAACACCGTCGTATCGTTGTTCCTGAAGCCGACGCGCCTCGTCGGCTACGACTATAAACGCGGCATGCCGCCCGAGGCGCGCACGCTGGTGGTGGTGCCTTCGCTGATCGGCTCGCGCGACGACGTCGAGGAGAACATCCGCAACATCGAAGTGCACCACCTGGCCAACACGGCGGACGAAATCCATTTCGCTCTGCTTTCGGACTGGCCGGACAGCAAAACCGAAATCGATGCGGCGGATATCGAGATCCTCCAATATGCTCGCGACGAGATCGCGCGGCTGAACGCCCGCTATCCCAGCGAAGGAGCGCCGCGTTTCTACGTCCTGCACCGCCGGCGGCTCTACAATGAATCCCAGGGCGCCTGGATGGGCTGGGAACGCAAGCGCGGCAAGCTCCACGAACTGAATCTTCTGCTGCGTGGCGACAGCGACACTACCTTTCTGCCGCTGGACGTGTCGTTGCCGGAAAACGTCATCCATGTGATGACGCTGGATGCCGATACGCGCACCACCCGCGATGCCGTCGCCAGTTTGGCTGGAAAGCTTTGCCATCCGCTCAACCGCCCGCATTACGATGCGGCAAAGCGCGTCGTCACCGCCGGCTACACCATCCTGCAGCCGCGCATCACCGCTTCGCTGACCAGCGGCGACGATGCATCCTTCTTCCAGCGGGTCTTTTCTGCCAATCGCGGCCTCGATCCCTACGTATTTGCCGTCTCGGACATCTACCAGGACGTCTTCGGCGACGGCTCCTTCACCGGCAAGGGGCTCTATCACGTCGACGCCTTCGAGGCGGCGCTGAAGGGCCGCATCGAAGAAAACACCGTGCTCAGCCACGATCTGCTCGAAGGCGCGTTGGCGCGCGCGGCACTGGTCACCGACGTCGAACTGGTCGAGGACTATCCGACCCGCTATTCGGTCGACGCGTCGCGCCACCATCGCTGGGCGCGCGGCGACTGGCAGCTTCTGGGCTTCATTCTCAATCCGCGTTCCGGCGTGCCGGCGCTGTCGCGCTGGAAGATGGTCGACAATCTGCGCCGGTCGCTGACGCCGATCTTCTGGGTGATGGCCGCGATCGCCGGCTGGACGCTGCTGCCCTTCACCCAGGCCGCGCAATGGCAGGCGCTGCTGATCCTCACACTTTTCATGGCGCCGACGTTCGACATCGTCCACGCCATCCTGCCGAAAAGCGGCGACCAGACGCCGCGCGGTCATTTCTCGGCGCTGGCGCGCGACGTCGTCTTCGGCACCGCCCTGGTGGCTCTGAAGATCGTGCTGATGGCGCATTTGGCCTGGATGATGGGCGATGCCATCATTCGCACGCTCTACCGCCTGTTCGTCAGCCGGAAGAACATGCTCGAATGGCGCACTGCCTCGCAGGCTCACAAGATCGGCGACAACGATCTCGGCTCTTATTACGGCATGATGTACGGCGCTGTGATCGTCGGCGTCGTCGGCCTCGCCATCCCTGTTGTGGCCGATTCCACCGGAGCTTTCGTCGCCTTCTTCTTCGCGCTGTTCTGGATCGGCTCGCCGGCCTTCGCCTTCTTTATCAGCCGCTCGGCCGAAACCGAGGACCGTTTGCGCATATCGGCGGCGGACATCCATGTGCTGCGCACGATTGCGCGGCGCACATGGCATTATTTCGAGACCTTCGTGACGGCCGAGCATCACAATCTGCCGCCCGACAATTTCCAGGAAAGCCCGGCGCCTGTCGTGGCCCCCCGCACCTCGCCGACCAATATCGGCGTCTATCTCCTGTCAGTTGTTTCGGCGCGCGATTTCGGCTGGATCAGCCTGTCCGACGCCACCACCCGCATCGACGCGACGATGTCGACTATCGAGAGCATGCCGCGTGAGCGCGGCCATCTCTTCAACTGGTATGATACGACGACGCTGAAGCCGCTCTATCCGCTGTACATTTCCGCCGTCGATAGCGGCAATCTCGCCGGCCATCTGGTGGCGGTGGCGGCAGCCTGTGCCGAATGGGCGGAAGCGCCTGCAGTCCACCTTCAGGGCGACTTCGAGGGTATCCTCGATACCGTGACGATCCTCGACGAAAGCCTGGCCGAGTTGCCTGACGACCGCCGTCAGTTGCGGCCGTTGCGCCAGCGACTTGCCGATCGCCTCGATGGCATGCGACGCGCGGTCGAATCGATCAAGGCACAGCCCGAGATGGCGTCGATCCGCACCATCAACCTGGCCGTTCTGGCCGGCGAGATCCGCAAGCTCGCCATCGCTATCCATACTGAGGCCGCATCGACGCAGAGCGACACCATCGCCGACTGGGCGGCGAGACTGGAAGCCACCTGCGAAGCGCATGTCCATGACGCGCATAGCGACGACACTGCCGTCGAGGCGCTGCGGGCCAAGCTTCTGTCGTTGCGCGAGCGCACACGTCGCTTTGCCTTCGAGATGGATTTCTCCTTCCTCATGCGCAAGGAACGCAAGCTTCTGTCGATCGGCTACCGGGTCGAGGAGCATCAGCTCGACGAGAGCTGCTACGACCTGCTGGCTTCCGAGGCGCGGCTGACCAGCCTGTTCGCCATAGCCAAGGGCGATCTGCCGACGGAGCACTGGTTCCACCTCGGCCGGCCGATCGTCGAGATCGGGTTCAAGGGCGCGCTGATGTCCTGGTCCGGCTCGATGTTCGAGTATTTGATGCCGCCGCTGGTGATGAAGGAGCCGCAAGGCAGCATCCTCAACCAGACCAGCAAGCTCATCATCAAGCGCCAGATCCAGTACGGCCGCTCGAAGGACGTGCCCTGGGGCATTTCGGAAGCGGCCTACAACGCCCGCGATCGCGAACTGACCTACCAGTACACCAATTTCGGCGTGCCTGGGCTGGGCCTGAAGCGAGGTCTTGGCCAGAACACGGTGATTGCCCCTTATGCGACCGTGCTGGCGGCGCAGTTCACCCCGCGTGAATCGGTGCAGAACCTGGCCAGGCTGAGGCGGCTCGGCGCCCTTGGCCGGCACGGCTTCTACGATGCGGTCGATTTCACGCCGCAACGCGTGCCGGAGGGCACCGACCATGTCGTCGTGCTGAACTACATGGCCCACCATTCCGGCATGTCGATCGCCGCCGTCGCCGACGCCATCTTCGAAGGACGCCTGCGCGACCGCTTCCACAGCGATCCGGTGATCGAGTCGGCCGAGTTGCTGCTGCAGGAAAGAGCGCCGCGCGACATCCCGACCGCCACCGTCAGGACCGAGGCCGACGAACGGTCGAAGGACGAAACGGAAGCCGAAAGCCCCGATACGCGCATCGTGCTCAACCCGCTCAAGGCGCTGCGTTCGACCAGCGTCATGTCCAATGGCCGCTACTCGGTCATGGTTACCGCGACCGGCTCCGGCTATAGTCGCTGGGGCGAGCTTGCCGTCACGCGCTGGCAGCCGGACCCGACCGAGGATCGGCTTGGCTCCTACATCTTCCTGCGCGACTCCGGCACCGGCGACTGGTGGTCGGCCACCGCCGAGCCGAAGCGTGCCGCCCACGAAGAGGTGCGGACGCTGTTCTCCGACGACAAGGCGAGCTTCGTCAAGTCAGTGGGATCACTGCGTTCGGAGGTCGAATGCATCGTCATTTCGGAAGGAAATGGCGAAGGCCGGCGGGTGACGCTCTACAATGACGGCCCGGTCGACCGGCATATCGAAGTGACCTCGTTCGCTGAACTGGTGCTGGGCTCCGAAGCATCCGACAACGCGCATCCGGCGTTCTCGAAAATGTTCGTGGAAACCGAAATCGCTGCGAATAACGCAGCGATCTTCGCCACCAGACGTAAGCGGGAAACGGACGAGCCTGATGTCGCCATGGTGCATTTCGTCACCGACCCGTCTGGGTCGACGCGCGACGCCGAGGCCGAAACCGACCGGCGCGCCTTCATAGGCCGCGGCCGCACCATTACCGAGGCCGCCGCCTTCGATCCCGGCGCCAAGCTTGGCGGCCATTCCGGCTTCACGCTGGATCCGGTCGCGGCACTTCGCCGACAGGTGCGCGTGCCGGCCAACAAGAAGACAGCGCTGACCTTCTGGACTGCCGTCGGCGCCAACCGTGCCGAACTCGAAGAAGCCATTGCGCGGCTTGATCATCCGGAAGCCTTCGCGCGCCAGGCGATGCTCGCCTGGACCCGCTCACAGGTGCAGACCCGGCATCTCGGTCTCAGCCTTGCCGATGCCGCCAATGTGCAGAATCTGGCGCGCTACCTGATCTATCCGGATCCGTTCCTGCGGCTTCCGGCCGAATCGATCGCTTCCGGGCTCGGTAGGCAATCGGGCCTATGGCCGACCAGCATATCCGGCGACTTTCCGATTTTCCTGGTCAGGATCGGCGATGTCGCCGATCTCGAAATCGTTGCCCAGGCGCTCCGCTTCCAGGAATACATGCGCGCCCGAGGCATGATGATCGACTTTGTCGTCATCAACGAGCAGGCTTCGTCCTACGTGCAGGACCTGCAACGGGCGGTCGAGACGCTGTGCGAAAACAGCCGCCTGCGCGGCAAGGAGCTAGGACCCCGCCAGCACATCTTCGCGGTGCGCCGCGACCTCATGGACGAGGCGACCTACAAGACGCTGCTGGCCACTGCTCGCGTCGTTCTGCACACGCGCAACGGCACCATCTTCGATCAGATCGAGCGCGCCGAGGCCGCTGCGCTGCAAGCGCGGGACGCCTTGCAGCCGGCGGGTGCAGCATCGCTTCGTGAACCGTCTCCGCCGGCGCCACAGACGTGGGCCCAAGCCTCGTTCGACGGCAGTGCCGACGGCAACGGGCTCAACCAGTGGAACGGTTTTGGCGGTTTCGAGGGCGACGGACGCCACTATGTCGTGCGCCTTGCTGGCCGGCGCACGACGCCGCAGCCCTGGATCAACGTCGTCTCCAACGCCTCGTTCGGTTTCCACGTTTCGGCTGAAGGCGCTGCCTTCAGCTGGAGCCGAAACAGCCGCGACTATCAACTGACGCCGTGGGCGAACGACCCGGTCACCAACCGGCCAGGCGAGGGCATCTATATCTACGATCATGCCAGCGGCCGGGCGTTCTCGCCGCTGGCCGCCGTCGTCCGCGACCCCGCCATGACCTACGAAACATGGCACGGGCAGGGGTTTTCGACCTTCCGTTCGAAGCGCGGGCCGCTGTCGATGGACCTTACCCATGTGGTGGATTCCGTCGATCCGGTGAAAATCTCGAGGTTGCGCATCCAGAATTCCAGTTCGGCTCCGGTGCGACTGCGCGTCTATGCCTATGCGGAATGGGTTCTTGGCAGCCATCGTTCGCGCACGGCGGCGACCATCGTTCCGTCCAGGGATGCCGCGACGGGCGCGTTGCTGGCGCAAAATCCCTACGGGCTCGATTTCAGCGAGCGGGTCGCCTTCCTGGCCGCCGACGGCGCGGCACACTCGGTGACGGCCGACCGCGGCGAGTTCATTGGCCGCCACGGTACCAGCGAACTCCCGCAAGCCGTGCTCAGCGGCGCAAGCCTGTCGGGCCGCGTCGAGGCGGGCGACGATCCTTGTGCGGCAATTGCACGCGACGTCGACATCCCTGCCGGCGGCGACGTGACGCTGCTCTGGCTGCTCGGCGATGCAGCCTCTGCCGAAGAAGCCAGCGCGCTGGTACAGCATCACTGCAGCAAGGATTTCGATCAGCGGCTGACTGACAATGAACGCACCTGGCGAGGGTTTCTCGACACCATCCAGGTCGAGACGCCGGACAGGGCGCTCAACGCGATGGTCAACCACTGGCTGCCCTATCAGAGCCTTGCCTGCCGCATCCGCGCCCGCTCGGCGTTTTACCAGGCGAGCGGCGCCTTTGGCTTCCGCGATCAGTTGCAGGACACGCTGGCCCTGCTTCTCCATGATCCGAAACTGGCGCGCGACCAGATCCTCAACGCGGCGCGGCGGCAATTCCCCGAAGGCGACGTGCAGCATTGGTGGCTGCCGCGAACCGAGGCAGGCGTCCGCACCATGATTTCCGACGACGTGGTCTGGCTCGCCCACGCCACGGCACACTACTTGCTGGTGACCGGCGATACCGCGATCCTCAGGGAACAATTGCCCTTCATCGAAGGGCCGTCGCTGGAAGAAGGCGAGCACGACGCCTTTTTCACGCCGGAGATATCGAAGAAGACCGCTTCACTCTATGATCATTGCGCGCGCGCACTTGACCTTGCCATCAAGCGCAGCAGCCCCGCCGGACTGCCGCTGATCCTCGGCGGTGACTGGAACGACGGCATGAACCGTGTCGGCGAGCACGGTAAGGGCGAGAGCGTCTGGCTGGGTTGGTTCCTGCTGAAGACGCTGGGCGACTTTGCAGCTGTCGCCAAGGCGGAAGGCGACGCCAAGCGTGCGCAAGCCTGGACAAAACACGCGGGCGTGCTGAAGCGGGCGCTTGAAAGCACGGCCTGGGACGGTGAATGGTACCGTCGCGGCAGCTTCGACGACGGCACGCCGCTGGGATCGCGCAGCTCGCAGGAATGCAAGATCGACTCGATTGCCCAGTCGTGGAGCGTGCTGTCGGGCGAGGGCGATCCGGCGCGATCGACGACGGCGATGCAGCAGGCGATGAAAATGCTCGTCGACGACGAGCTCAACATCGTCAAGCTTTTCACCCCTCCCTTTTCCAGGACGGAACAGAACCCAGGCTACATCAAGAGCTACCCGCCGGGTGTCCGTGAAAACGGCGGCCAGTACACCCACGCAGCGACATGGTTCGTCATTGCGCTCGCCGAAATGGGGCGCGTCGACGACGCCTACCGCTGCTTCTCGATGCTCAACCCGGTCAACCATGCACCCGACGAAGCCGCTGCCGAGCACTACCGCGTCGAGCCTTATGTCGTCGCGGCAGACGTCTACGCCGGGCAAGGCAAGGGCGGCCGCGGCGGCTGGACCTGGTATACCGGCTCGGCCGGCTGGCTTTATCGCGCGGCGGTCGAAGGCATCCTCGGCATCGAGCGCAGGGGCGAGCGCATCCAGTTCAGGCCGAAACTGCCCAGCCATTGGGATGGCTATGCGGCAACGCTCAAGGTGCTGGGGGCCGAGCTCAGGGTTCAGGTTGTCCGCGACAACAAGGCCAAAGCCGTCTCGCTCGAGGTAAATGGTAAAAAGACGAAGGCTTCGTCTTTCGAACCGAAAGCCGGCGACAAGGCCGATCTGGTCGTCAGGATACCGGCGTAGCTTTAAGGATTTGGAGCGTCTTTGTACATCTTGACCATGTGCGTTATTTAAAGTTGCTCGAGCAATTCTATTGCGCATGAGATATCCCAAAGGCCGATGCAGGCTTTTGGGATTCGTACATGCCAAGTTGCTGATTAAAATTTCGGCAGTGCTTCCGGCCTGCCACGATTTTGCCGCAAGGCTGACATTTTACCTTTCTTCTCAAACCGTTAGGTGATCACGACAGATTTCGCAGCGTCGCCATCTTTTGTTCGCGAATTGGGAACTGAAGGGGTACGAGGGCATTGTTTCGCGACACGTCAACGAGTACGAGTCAGAAAATGATGCAGTGCACAATAACAATTTGCCGGAGTAGCTGAAGTGTCCCTTCTGCAAATCTACTGGAGAGCGCTCGGTTATCTCGCTGCCGACAGAAAACGCGTCGCGTTTATCTGTGGGGCGAATGTCGCGCTTGCGATTATCGCCATCCTTGAGCCGATCATGTTCGGACGGGTGATCGATGCCATTTCGGATAGCGGCTCGGTCTTTTCGACGCTCGGCCTATGGGCCGGTATCGGCGTCTTCAACGTCATCGCCTTCGTTCTGGTGGCGCGCGGCGCGGACCGTTTTGCCCATGCGCGGCGCAGCGAGGTTCTTTGCCAGTCGTTCGAGCGCGTGATCACCATGCCGCTTGCCTGGCATCATCAGCGCGGCACCTCCAATTCCCTGCATACGCTGCTGCGCGCGGTCGAGACCTTGTTCAGCCTCTGGCTCGAGTTCATGAGGCAGCATTTGTCCACGGTTGTCGCGCTGGTTCTGCTGGTGCCGACGGCGCTCAGCATGGACATTCGCATGTCGATGGTCCTGCTGGCGCTGGGCGCGCTCTACGTCGGAATTGGCCGGCTGGTGATGCGTCGCACCAGGGAAGGCCAGGCGTCCGTGGAGCGGCATTTTCACCAGGTGTTCGCGCATGTGAGCGACTCGGTCAGCAATGTCGCCGTGCTGCAGAGCTACAATCGCATCGGCCACGAGACCGACGCCTTGAAGCGCTATGTCAAGAATCTGCTTGATGCCCAGTATCCGGTGCTCGACTGGTGGGCGTTGGCCAACGCCCTGCACCGTCTGTCGTCGACCATTTCGATGATGGTCGTGCTGTTGATCGGCTCCTATCTGGTCATGCATGGCCAATTGCGTATCGGTGACGTCATCGCGTTTACCGGCTTTGCCACGCTGCTGATCGCCCGGCTCGACCAGATGTCGGCCTTCGCCAACCAGATTTCGGAAGCCAGGGCCAAGCTCGAGGAATTTTATCGCCTTGAGGACTCCGCGGCCGAGGCCGCCGAGCCGGACGGGTTGCGTGACCTGGTCAACGTCACTGGTCATGTGCATTTCGAAAACGTCAACTTCGAATTCGCCAATTCGGGGCAGGGCGTGAACGACGTGTCGTTCGAGGTCCATGCCGGCCAGACCGTGGCCATCGTCGGCCCGACCGGCGCAGGCAAGACCACGCTGATCAATCTCCTGCAGCGGGTCTTTTCGCCGTCCAGCGGCCGTATCCTGATCGATGGCATCGATACCCGCACGGTGACCCGCAAGTCGCTGCGCCACTCGATCGCCACCGTGTTCCAGGATGCCGGTCTGCTCAACCGCTCGATCGAGGACAATATTCGCGTCGGGCGCGCCGAGGCGACCTATGACGAGGTCCACGCCGCCGCCAATGCCGCTGCCGCGCAGGATTTCATCCTGTCGAAGAGCAACGGCTACGATACGGTCGTCGGCGAACGCGGTGGACAACTTTCGGGCGGCGAGCGCCAGCGTATCGCAATCGCGCGCGCCGTGCTGAAGGATTCACCCATCCTGGTGCTCGACGAAGCGACCAGCGCGCTTGACGTCGAGACGGAAGACCGCGTCAAGGAAGCGATCGACGAATTGCGGCGCGGCCGCACCACCTTCATCATCGCACACCGCCTGACCACTGTTCGCGATGCCGATCTGGTCGTCTTCATGGACAAGGGCAAGGTGGTCGAAATGGGTGGCTTCGCCGAATTGTCGATGCGCAATGGCCGCTTCGCCAGCCTGTTGCGCGCCGGCGGCCTGCTCAACGACGAGGAAGTCCGCCGCCTCAGCCGAACCATCACGGACGCGGCCGCCTGAGTTCTTCCCTTCTCCCCTTGTGGGAGAAGGTGTCGCCGAAGGCGACGGATGAGGGGTGGTCCAGCTTAGCGCCGGCCTCGCTCCGGCCAGCACCCCTCAACCGTCTTGGCGCTGCGCGCCAATCCACCTTCTCCCACAAGGAGGGCTTTGCACAGAATCGGATTGGTGATTCCGTGGGCAAGGAAGAGAGGGAGATGATT
>NZ_JBVVQB010000071.1:0-29869 GCF_055811775.1 Mesorhizobium sp. WSM4844
CCGGCAGGCGGATGAGGGGCGGCGCAAACTTTGACAATGGTCGCCCGACATCCTGCCTTGGGACGTCATTCACTAAACCAGCACCAGGCCTTGTCGCATGGCGATGGCGATAGCGTCGGTGCGGTTGGCCGCACCTAGCTTGATCAGAATCGCCGCGACGTGGAACTTCGCCGTATGCACGGAAATGTTCAGGCGCCGCGCGATCACCTTGTTGGGCGCGCCCTCGGCCAAAAGCGCCAGCACTTCGCTCTCGCGCGGCGACAGCACCGGCCGGCCGGCGCTGTCGCCGACCGGCTCCTCGTCGGAGAGATCGTCGTCATGGAAGGCGAAATCGTCATGTCGATCGGACAAGGGGCGGCCCTCGCCCGAGATCCGATAGCCAGCCGCCGCCAGTCGCGCGGCGGCAGCGATCAGCAGATCGTCCACTGCCGGCGGCAGCACGGCAAACACGGTATCGGCCGGCCGCTGCCGGCTCGCTCGTTGCGACAGGAGCACCCGAGGTATCGCGGGATCGCTGGGCCCGCCTTCCACGCCCCCTCTTTCCAGGTAAACGCCATCGACGATCGCGACATCCGCTCTGTCGGCGCTATTGGTGCTACCGGCCACAATCGGCAGCAGATCGCCGGTCGCGGCAAGAGCGACGGACAGGTGCTCGGCGCGCACGACGTCATCGAGCGCGATCAGCACCGTCAGCCGCCGCCCCGTGACCCTGTGACTTGCCATCGATCTTCTCAGTTTAGCGGCTTTTCGCCGATGGTCAGCACGACGTCGCGCCGTTCGCCGCCGCGCACCACGCCGAGCGTCACCGACGCGCCGGCGCTGTCCGGCCCGAGCCTGCGGATCAGCTCGCGCGGGCCGTGCACGGCCTCGCCGTTCCACGACGCGATGATGTCGCCAAGATGCAGGCCGGCCGCCTTCGCCGGGCCATTGTCGTCGAGGCTCATCACCATCGCGCCATGCGTGTCGCCGTTGCGGATCGGGTGCAGGCCGGCGCCGAGATAGCCGCGCGCGACATGGCCCTTCTCGCGCAGCGTCGCCACCGCCCGTTCGATCGTCTCGTAAGGCATGACCAGCGCCCGCCGGCGCGGCCCGAACAAAAGCATGCCGATCAGTGCGCCCTTGGCGTCGAGCACCGGGCCGCCCTCGAAACGGCCACCGGCATTGACGGCCAGATTGATGCGCCGGTCGATCGTGCCGCCGCGCATCGAGCGCCAGGCCGGACCGACCTCACCAACCGTTCCGAATGCAGCGAGCGACGCACCGTCGCTATTGCCGACGGCAATGGCCAGATGGCCCGGCCGCGCCGTGCCTGCCTCGGCCAGCGGCGGCACGTCCGGTGCGCCGGTCGGCTTCAGAAGGGCGGTCCCGGTGGATGGATCGCGGCCGACCAGCTCAGCCTTCACCTTATCGCCCGAAGAAAGCGTCAGCTCGATCTCCTCGCCGACCTCAACCGCCTCCTCGGCAGCGACAAAATAGCCGTCGCGCCAGTGGAAGGCGGTCGCGGTGCGATGCTGATGCGTAGCGAAGCTCGCCGTCGCCGGCGCCGCTGCGACGGCGATATCGGCTATGGCGTCGGAAAATGCGCTCAGATTGAAGTCGCTCATGTCGGTCTCCTGGGTCTTTTTCGCATCGGCCCGAAAATCGGCATCGATTTGTCGGAAAGCACGATGCGAGAACTCAAAGTCTTAGAGCGCACTTTGAGCGTCCAATGGACGCTCGTCGCTCTACCCCAGATATCGCTCGGCAGCGCGTTGGCGGGTACTCGCCTGACGGCTAGTTGGGCGTTGGACTGGCCATCTGGTCAGGTCGCGGCCGATCCGGCCGCTCCGCACATATAGGCATCCTTCATCTTGCTCTAAAGACACGGAGCCCTGCTATGTCCCTCCCCGCCCAGCAATTGCAGTTCGACGATGCGCTGCTCGATGATTATTCGGCAACGGTCGCCGATGCCGTGGACCGCATCGGTCCCGCCGTCTGCCGCATCGAGCGCATCGGTGGCGCCGGCGGCCAAGGCTCAGGCTTCGTCATCACGCCGGATGGGCTGGTCGTCACCAATTTCCACGTCGTCGGCGATGCCCGCAGCGTCCGCGTCACCATGCCGGACGGCGTCTCCAGAGAAGGCCGCGTTCTCGGCCGCGACCCCGACACCGACATCGCGCTGGTGCGTGCCGACGGCAGCTTTGCCGATATCGCGCCGCTCGGCGATTCCAAGCGCCTGCGGCGCGGCCA
The DNA here is from genome assembly GCF_055811775.1 of Mesorhizobium sp. WSM4844. Classification (NCBI taxonomy): domain Bacteria; kingdom Pseudomonadati; phylum Pseudomonadota; class Alphaproteobacteria; order Hyphomicrobiales; family Phyllobacteriaceae; genus Mesorhizobium; species Mesorhizobium sp. WSM4844. Next base: position 2,230 of record NZ_JBVVQB010000071.1, read on the forward strand.
GATCGCCATTGCCATCGGCAACCCGCTCGGCTTCGAATGGACCGTCACATCAGGCGTCGTCTCGGCGCTGGGCCGCTCGATGCGTGCCTCCACCGGCCGGCTGATCGACGATGTCATCCAGACCGACGCAGCGCTCAACCCCGGCAATTCCGGCGGACCGCTGGTGTCGTCGGCGGGCGAGGTTATCGGCGTCAACACCGCCATGATCCATGGCGCGCAAGGCATTGCCTTCGCGGTTGCCTCCAACACCGCCAATTTCGTCATTTCCGAGATCATCCGCTTCGGCCGCGTCCGCCGCGCCTTCATCGGTGTCTCCGCCGATACGACAAACCTGCCGCGTCGCGCCGCCCTTTTGTCGCAAGTGTCGAGCAGCACGGCTGTGCGCCTGCGCAGTGTCGAGGCGAACAGCCCGGCCGCCAGAGCCGGCCTGAAAGAGGGCGACATCATCGCCGCCATCGACGGCCGCCCGGTCACCGGCGTCGACGATCTGGTGCGCTTGCTCGACGCCGAGCGCATCGGCCGCGAGACGCTGTGCACAGTGGTGCGCCGCTCCGGCATTGCTCAGGTCACGGTGATGCCGGAGGCGCGGGCCTGACAACTATCGCGGCGCAAACATCTGGCCAAGCAGCGAAACCAGCAGCACCGCCAGCTCGCCGGTCGGATCGAGGTCCGGATCGAAAATCGTCATGTCCATTCCAGTGCAGCGCGGATCCGCCACCAGCGCCGCGAGGATGGCGACGAGATCGTCGGGATCGATGCCTGGACTGCCTGGTGAATCCACCGCCGGCATCACCGTCTGGTCGAGCGCATCGACGTCGAAATGCACCCAATAGGGCCAGCCGGTTCGCGCCAGCGTGGTCCAGGTCTTTTCCAGGACCTTTGCCGCGCCGAGCTCCCGCACGGCAAAAACATCGATCAGCGTCATCGCGGTCGAATTGATGCCGGGCCAGGCGAAGTCGGGGTCGCGGTTCTCGCGTTCGCCGATCTGAATCACCTGTTCGTCCGCAACAAGCGGGCTCGCGATCTCAGGCCAGTCGGTCAGCAACGGCTCACCACGTCCGGTGGCGAGCGCAAGGTCCATGCCGGCGGCCGAGCCGAGCGAAGCATCGACGTCGTAATTGCCCGGATGGCGGAAATCGCTGTGGCCGTCGACATGGACCAGTGCCAGCGGACCAGATCGCCGTGCGCCAGCCAGCGCGCCAAGCAGAACCGCGCAGTCGCCACCGACGACCAGCGGGAACTCGCCTCGTCTCAGCGCGCCGGCAACCACTTCGGCGAGTCCGAGATTGAAGCTGCGTATCGCATTGCCGTTGCGCAGCCGGGTGCCCGGCTGCGGCTCCGTGTTATAGGCGGGCCGATCAAGATCAACCACTTTGAGGGGCGAAAGCGTCTCGATCAGGCCGGCTTCGGTCAACGCCTGCGGCGCACGCCACGTCCCCGGAATATGACCTGGCCTCAGCGGACGCAGGCCAAGGTTGGAGGGTGCGCGGACAAGGCAGATTTCACGCATGGAATGGGCCCAGGCTGATGAGCTCAGCATAGACCGCAAAGACATGACCGGCCACGCGGCTGAAGGCTTCAGGTTATATCTACAGACAATTCCTGCCAGCCGCTATCCCGCTCAGGCCGCCGCGCCTTCAACAAACTGCTCCAGAAACTCGGCGCTCGGCGGGATCGGCTTGATCACGTCGATCAGCACGCCATTGGGGTCTTTGGTGATGAAATGGCGCTGGCCGAAGGCTTCGTCGCGCAGGCTGCACAGGATCGGCAGGCCGGCGGCGATGACCCGCTCATAGACCGCATCCGGGTTCTTGACCTCGAAATTGATCAGCAGGCCGGAGGTACGGCCGCGCCCTTCCTCAGGAATGGTTTCATGATCGCCATGGACGATGCCGAGATTGACGCGGCGATCTTCGGTTGATTGCAGATGCACGTACCAGTCGCTCTCGAACAGCGGCTTGAAGCTGAAATGCGCGACATAGAAGGCCTTCGTGCCGGCAACGTCGCCGGTCATCAGCACCGGGTAATAGCTTGTCGTCTTCATCTTTCCTTCTCCCGCCAAATAACATACAGTCTGCATGCAAATATGCATTAACATACAGGCTGAATGTATGCAACAAAGAACCGCGCGCCGCTCCAACCGCGATCGCACCGAAGCGACGCGCGCCGACCTGATCGCTGCGGCGCGAAAACTGTTCACCGAGAAGTCCTATGCGGAGACCGGCACGCCAGAGATCGTGGCTGCGGCCGGCGTCACCCGCGGCGCGCTCTATCATCACTTTGCCGACAAGCAGGCGCTGTTCGCCGCAGTGGTCGAGCAGGAGGCGGCGGCTGTGGCGGAAGAGATCGAGCGCGCCTCGCCGCCCTCGCTGTTTGCCCGCGATGCGCTGATCGCCGGCTCGGATGCCTATCTTGCCGCCATGCGCGCACCCGGCCGCACCCGGCTGCTGTTGCTCGACGGGCCGGCCGTGCTCGGCCGCGCAGCCATGGACGAGATCGACGACCGCCACGGCAACCGCTCGTTGCGCGAAGGCCTGGTTGCCGCGATGCGCTCGCAGTCCATGATGAGATTGCCGGTGGAAGCGCTGACCGCGCTGCTTGCCGCCGCCTTCGACCGCGCGGCGCTCGCCATCGAAGCAGGCGATTCGACCGAGGACTACCGTGCCGTTCTCATGGCGCTGATTGATGGTCTGTCGCCCCAGGCCCCTGGTTCGGCTCGAACTCGTTGAAACAGCCAAGCTGGCGCTTGAACTGGTCGATCAGCCAGGCCGCAGCCGGCTTCGGGCTACGGTCGGCGCGGTGCATGGCATAAAGCGGCGCGCGGACTTCGCGATACGGCTCCAGATCGAGTTCCACCAGCCGGCCGTTGGCCACATCGTCAGCAATCAACCATCGCGGCAGTCCGCCCCAGCCCAATCCTTCGCGCATCAGCGCATGCTTGGTTCGCATATCCGTAAGTCGCCAGGTGCGGTAGGCATAGACGCCGTAGTCGCGCCCTTTGGTGCGCTCGGACTGGTCGCTCACGACAAGTTGGATGTGTTCGCGCACCTCCTCCAGCGGCACCGGCTTGGGAAGCAGCGCCAGCGGATGGCTTGGCGCGGCCGCCGGCACCATCGACATGAAGCCAATGCGCACAAGATGCGCGTCGACCTCGCCCAGCAGGCCGCCAATACCGAGATCGGCATGTCCATTGACGACATGATCGGGGATCAGCCCGAGCGTGCCGATATGCAGGCGCAGCATCACGGTTGGAAATTGCGCCTCGAACGCCTTCAACACGCGCACCAGCACGGTGGAAGGCAGCGTCGCATCGACCGACAGCGCGACTTCAGCCTCCAAGCCCTGCTTGTGGCTGTCGACGCGAGAGCGGATTCGCTGCAATACGCCGACCATGCGCCGCGCATCTTCCAGCGTCGCCCGGCCGACATCGGTCAGATGCGGCTCGCGCGTGCCCTCGCGCTCGAACAGTTTCAGCCCAAGCTGCGCCTCGAGATTGGCGATGGCGTAGCTGATGACCGACTGCGCTCGGTTGAGCTTGCGGCCGGCGGCGGAGAAGCTGCCGGTGTCGGCGACGGTGACAAGGATCTGAAGCTGATCGAGCGTCGGGTTTGGCTGCATCGTTCTATCCACTATTTGGATGGAACATACATAAAATATACCGGTTTTTCAAATGGGTCAGCTCGCCCATATAGGTCGGGACAGTTCAGCCAACCCTGGAGACCGCCATGTCCATCCTTCTCGTCACATCCAGTCCGCGCGGCAATGCCTCGCATTCGACCCGCATCGCCACTGAACTTGCGGAAAAGCTGCTCGCCGCCGATCCTTCGGCCAAATTGGTCGCACGCGATCTCGTGGCAAACCCGCTGCCGCACATCGATCCGGACTATTCGACCGGCATCTATACGCCCGCCGAGGCCCGCACCCAGCGCCAGGCCGAGGTCGTCGGCGTTTCCGACGGCGTGCTCGATGAACTGTTTGCGGCCGACACCATTATCCTGGCCACCGGATTCATCAATTTCGGCATCTCGTCGACGCTGAAATCCTGGGTCGACCACGTCTCCCGCACCGGCAAGACTTTCTCTTATGGCGAGAATGGCCCGAAGGGCCTCGTCACCGGCAAGAAGGTCTACATCGTCCTGGCCTCGGGCGGCATCTATTCGGAAGGCGCTGCCGTACAGATGGACCACGCCATCCCTTACCTGCGCAGCGTGCTTGGCTTCATCGGCATGACCGACGTCGAAGTCATCCGCATCGAAGGCGTCGGCATGGGGCCGGATGCGGTCACTGCCGCTCTGGCCAAGGCATCAGCCAAGGTGGATGCCTTGGTGACATCGACCGTAAGCAAACAGGCTGCGGCGGCGTAGGCCGCCAGCCGTCGGCAACTTGAAATCAAAGGCAGGCGCCTGACAGGGCGCTTGCCTTGTTCGTTTCAAGATGCGCCGGAGATCGATCGGGTCTCACCCGAACATCTTCTCGCCCTGTTCGTCGACCAGCTGAATGCCCTTTTTGATCGAGATGTCGACAGCGTCGTCGAGCCCGGCAAAACGATCGGCGCGGATGAATTTGTGCTCCTTCATCACGCCGTCGATCTCCTTGGAAACCACGCCGCAGGTCTGGTATTGGCCCTCCGCCTTGTACGGCGTGGCGCTGATCAAAAATCCCTTGTGCTCGATCTGCTTTGCCGGTGCAGCACTCTTTGGCTCGCCCGCGTCACCGCCGCCACCGCCGAAAAGACGTTTCAGAAAAGACATGGGCGCGCCCTCCAACGGCTATCATCCTGCATCACATAGCGTGGTGCAGGATGATTTCACTAGCGATCCTTAGGTAAACGGGCAAGACCCGCATCCGGCCTGGAAGTCAGTCGCGCGACAGCGCTTCGAGGGCTTCGGCCGCCCCTTTCAATATCGCGATCGCCTCGGCCTGTTTTTCAGCGGGCGCGTCGACAATGTCGCCGAGGGCTGCGCGTAGCCGCTGGCGCACGGCGCGGAATTCGTCGCGCTTTTTCGAACCGCCGCGGCCGCGACGTCCGCTATCCTCGCCATCGTCATTCCAGCCGAACCAGTCACGCGCCTTTGCCATCTTGCGGCCGAAACGCTCGAGATGATCGAGCACATGGTCGATCATCTCGCGATTGTCATTGAGATGCGCCTGCCCTGCCTCGGTAATCGAAAACACCTTCTTGTTGCCTTCCGCCGACGAGACGGCATAGCCGGCCTCTTCCAGGAAGGTCAGCGTCGGATAGACCACGCCGGGGCTCGGGCTGTAGACGCCGCTGGTGCGTTCCTCCAGCGCCTTGATGATGTCATAGCCGTGGCGCGGCGCCTCGGCCAGCAGCGACAGCGTGATCAGCTTGAGATCGCCGTCGGCCAGCATACGCCCGGCGCGGAACATGTCGCCCGGCCCGCCGCGCCCGCCGCCCCTCATACCGTGGCCGAATGGGCCGAAGCCGCCGCCACGACCGCCGAACTTGCCGGCCATATGCATGAAAACGCGCTCGGCATGCTCGCCGAAATGATGATGTCCGTGCATTGTCTGCTCCTTGAGTTATGTCTTACGATATATCTCAATTATGCGAATGAGGCCGTTGAGTCAAGATATATCTTACGATGTATCTGAGAACGGTGCCACCAGATTGATTTCGTCACCGAGCTTGGCTAATACCGGTTACCAGCGGCCCTTGCGCCGGTTCCAGGCATAGAGAAGATCGGCGAAGCGATTATAGGCATAGCGCGTCAGCGGCAGCACGGCGCGATTGCCGAACAGCGCGGCCAGCCAGCCCTCGCCCGGCGTTCTTAGCCAGACGGCAATTGCGACGTCGGCGCCGACCAGCAGCTTGCCGTCCGCATCGGTTGCATGCAGCCGGCGGCGGATGTCGTCCAGCGACACGCCGTATCCGGCCAGCGCCGCCGGTTCGGCATTGATGTCGCGAAACGCGATCCGCCCGGCCTTGATCGCCTCGACCAGCCGCCGCTTCTGCCTGACGATGCCGGCATCGCAAACCGGACAACGGGTATTGTACCAGATGGTCAGCAGAGGCTTGGGCATGGGTCTCGATACGCGCGTGGAAGTGCTGTGCTGACTATCCGGGAAACACCTTCGCCCCGCAACATTTCGGGCCAGTCACTTCGGACCAGACACATTCCGCACCAAGCTGGCCAGGCGCCGTCGAGCGGCGCCTGACCGTCCGATGTCCGGCAGCTTGCGCGGGTCTATGGCCGCGCACGCCTCAGCCGAGCGAGGCGACGATTTCGCGATAGGCCAATTCCGGGAACGCCTTGAGCGTCCGCGTCCTCACGTTGCCGCCTGTCGCCAGCATAAGCGAGAAACGAGCGAGCACCGCATCGTCGGGCGCTTCGACGACCGCCACCATATCGCATTCGCCCATGGTGAGATAAAACGCCTTGAACGAGCCGCCCATGTCTCCCAGCAGCTTCTTGGCGGCATCGAGCCGCTTCGGCGACTCGCGCACATTTCTGGCGCCCTGCTCAGTCCAGTTGATCAGCACGATATAGGTTGTCATGCACACCTCCCTCCGGAGGCCTCGGAGCGCGGCGTCACCGCCGGGGCGGGCATCCGGGTTTGTCGCCCAGAAAATGCATCCGACACCCGATTATCCTCCCACAGCCGGTATGCTGCAACAACAACCGCACCGTCCGGCGAGACAATCCCTGAACGAAAAAGGGCGCCGCAGCGCCCTTTAAATTGCTATCCGTTACCCGGCATCAACTGTCGAGGAAGCTCCGCAGCTTGCGCGAGCGGCTCGGGTGCTTGAGCTTGCGCAGCGCCTTGGCTTCGATCTGGCGAATGCGCTCTCGGGTGACCGAGAACTGCTGGCCGACTTCCTCCAGCGTGTGGTCGGTGTTCATGCCGATGCCGAAGCGCATTCTGAGCACGCGCTCTTCACGCGGGGTGAGCGAAGCAAGCACCCGCGTCGTCGTCTCGCGCAGATTGGCCTGGATCGCCGCGTCGATCGGCAGGATCGCCATCTTGTCCTCGATGAAATCGCCCAGATGCGAATCCTCCTCGTCGCCGACCGGCGTTTCGAGCGAGATCGGTTCCTTGGCGATCTTCAGCACCTTGCGCACTTTTTCCAGCGGCATGGCGAGCTTTTCCGCCAGTTCCTCCGGCGTCGGCTCGCGGCCGATCTCGTGCAGCATCTGGCGCGAGGTGCGCACGATCTTGTTGATCGTCTCGATCATATGCACCGGAATGCGGATGGTGCGCGCCTGGTCGGCGATCGAGCGGGTGATCGCTTGCCGGATCCACCACGTCGCATAGGTCGAGAACTTGTAGCCGCGGCGATATTCGAATTTGTCGACCGCCTTCATCAGGCCGATATTGCCTTCCTGGATCAGATCGAGGAACTGCAGGCCGCGATTGGTGTATTTCTTGGCGATGGAAATGACGAGGCGCAGATTGGCCTCGACCATTTCCTTCTTGGCGATCGCGGCTTCGCGCTCGCCCTTCTGCACCTGGTTGACGATCCTGCGGAATTCCAGGATCGAGATCGCCGTTTCGGTGGCGAGGTTCTGGATCTCGGCGCGCAGGTCGCGGATCGCGTCCTTCTCGTTCTTGGTGAATTCCTTCCAGCCGCGCGAGGTCAGATTGCCGATCGAGCGCGTCCAGTTGGGATCGAGCTCCGAGCCCTGATACTCCTTCAGGAATTCCTCGCGGCGCACGCCATAGCTTTCGGCCAGCCGCAACAGCTTGCCTTCGTTCTGCACCAGGCGCTTGTTGATGTCGTAGAGTTGCTCGACCAATGCCTCGATGCGCGCCGTGTTCAGGGATAGCGACTTCACCGCCTTGATCAGCTGGTCCTTCAGCTCCTTCAGCCGGCGGTCCTGGCTGGGCGACAGCGTGCCGGCGGCAGCCAGCCGGTTCTCGACCTGCTGGTCCTGCAGCTTGCGCAACTTCTTGTAGGTGTCGGCGATGACGTCGAGCGTCTCCATCACCTGCGGGCGCAGCTCCGCTTCCATCGCCGCCAGCGACAGGCTGGCTTCGTCCTCGTCTTCCTCGTCGTCATCAGTCAGACCGCGCGTGTCGCCGCCGACATTGGTGATGTCGTCCTCGTCCTCGCGCGAACGGCGCGGCTTGTCGTCGGTCTTGGCTTCCTCGATCCGCTCGACCACCGGCGCCTGCTTGGCCTCCGGTCCGGCATAGGTCGCTTCGAGGTCGATGATCTCGCGCAAGAGGATCTTCGATTCGTTGAGCTCGTCACGCCAGATGATGATGGCCTGGAAGGTCAGCGGGCTTTCGCACAGGCCCGCGATCATCGTCTCGCGGCCAGCCTCGATGCGCTTGGCAATCGCGATTTCGCCCTCGCGCGACAGAAGCTCGACCGAGCCCATCTCGCGCAGATACATGCGAACCGGATCGTCGGTGCGATCGGTCGGCTCTTTCTTGGTGGTCGTCGCAGCAACGGCGGTGCCGGTCTGCTCGGCCAGTTCGTTGGCGTCTTCCTCGGCGTCGGCAGCCGCGTCGGCGGCTTCGGGCTCCTCGCCCTGCTCGTCGTCCTCGACCACGTTGATGCCCATGTCGGAGAGCATGGCCATCGTGTCCTCGATCTGCTCGGAGGTGACTTCCTCCGAGGGCAGCACCGAATTCAGTTCGTCCATGGTGACATAGCCGCGCTTCTTGGCGGCCTTGATCATCTTCTTGACAGCATCGTCGGAAAGGTCGAGCAGAGGGCCATCGGTGGCGCCTTCACGTTCGGTCTCGACCTCTTCCTTTTCTTTTGTCGCCATTCTTTATTTTCTCCAAGCGGCCAGGTATCTAGCCGCATAAGTATCAAGCCGCGTAAGCTGCCGTACCGGTTTATCAGATGCACTCGCGCTAGAACGCGTTTCCCCGGGCCAGTAACTGCATCTCTCGTTAAGTCCAGATTAACCCTGGTATCTGTGGCAGGCTGACTGCCTGTCCAGTGACCGGTACCTCACATCGCTGCATTTCCGTCGACGCCGGCGCGGGTTAACGTTTCGAATCGTCCTGATTCCGTCATTCTGCCAGAAGGTCAAGCGCCTCTCGCATGATTCGCATGAAAAAAGCGAATCAATTACCCGACTTAACGCGCCGCGGCTGATTCGGCGCACAAGCACGGTCTGCACTTTCACTCTTTCGTAAGCTTCGACCTACACCCGCCCGGCCCTGCCCGAAGACACGCCGAACCCTTCGATCAGCGCCTCCGTTGCCTGCACATCACGAAATTGCGCCTGGATCTCGACGAGATGCCGGTAATTTTCGTCCGTGGGATCGCTGGCGAGCGCCGCTTCTGCCTGTTTCAGCTCCTTATGTAATGTGCGCGCGCTGCGCTGCAAGTGGAGCGCCTGGCTGAAGGCGTCGCGGGCATCGTCAAGTCCGGCTGTTTCCAGCGCCGGCCATTGCCGCGCCCGTTTGATCAGCGCCACCACGCGCGCCCAGATCTCGCCGCAGCCGGCACGTTCGATCGTCGCGATCACCGCGTTGCGGTCGTTGGCCATGTCATGCGCCATCGCATCGAGGATGGCCGCGTGCAATCGCTTCAGATCTGTGTTGGCGAGGTCGAGGAACTCGACATGCGCGAAATTCTCGTCGATCAGCGCCGGATGATTGACAAGAGCTGCGATGATCGTCGCCTCGCGCACCGACATCCCCTCGCTGCCGCGCTTGACCAGCGCCGAGCGGCCAAGGCTTTCGGTGATCGCGGTGCGTCCGCCGGCATTGCCGCCGCGTGCGAACTGTCCACCAGCAGCTGAGCCCTTGCCCTGAAAGCGCCCGCCGGGCCGCCCATCTTGACGCCCCCCTTGATAGGCTTGGCGCGCGCCGCGCTGGGCGCCGAAAAAGCTTAGCACTCGCTCGCGCATTTCCTGTTGGTAGTGATAGCGCAAGCTCTCGTCGCGGATGCGGCTGGTCAGTTCGCGCAGCGTTTTTTCCAGTTCCGCCCGTCGTTCCGGCGTGTCGAAGATGCCGCCGGCCGTTTCGCGCATCCACAAAAGGTCGGCGAGCGGCCGCGCCTCGGAAAGCACGGCGCCAAACGCGTCCGGCCCTTCGGCCTTGACCAGATCGTCGGGGTCCTTGCCTTCGGGCAGAAGCGCAAAACGCACCGAGCGGCCTGCCTGGACCGCCGGCAGCGCCATGTCGGCGGCGCGCCATGCCGCCTTCAGTCCGGCCTGGTCGCCATCGAAGCACAGCACCGGCTCGCCGGCCATCCGCCACAGCAGTTCAAGCTGGTTTTCGGTCAGCGCGGTGCCGAGCGGCGCCACGACATTTTCGAAACCGGCCTGCGCCAGCGCGATCACGTCCATATAGCCCTCGACCGCAATCACCGTGCCGCCCTTGGCCAGCGCCCCCTTTCCCAGCGCCCCCTTTCCCAGCGCTTGGCGCGCTCGGGCGAAATTATAGAGCACGTTGCCCTTGTGGAAGAGCTCGGTGTCGGGCGAATTCATGTATTTGGCGAGCGCATCGGCTGCCAGCGCCCGCCCGCCAAAGGCGATTATCTTGCCTCTGGAGTCCGGGATCGGGAACATGATGCGGTCGCGGAACCAATCGTAGGAAACCGGAACGTCGTCGCCATGGCGCACCAGCCCGCATGCCTCGATATCGGCCTTGGGCACGCCCTTGGCGGCAAGATGCTCCTTCAGCGCATTGCGACTGTCGGGCGCATAGCCGAGCCGGAACGACTGCTGCGTCGCCGGCGTCAGCCCGCGGTCGCGCAGATAGGCGCGGGCTTTTGCGCCTTCCGGTCCCTGCAGCCGCTCCTGGAAGAAGGCGGTCGCCATTTCCATGACTTCGGTCAGGCTGGCGCGTTCCTTTTCGCGCCGTTCCTCCTGGGCATCGCGCACCGGCATCGGCACGCCGGCCATGTCGGCGATCTTCTCGACTGCTTCGGGAAAGCTCATCCCGTCGAGTTCGGTGAGGAATTTGAAGTGGTCGCCCGAAACCGAGCAGCCGAAGCAATGATAGCGTCCCTTCTTGTCCTCGCAGTGAAAGGACGGGCTCTTCTCGCCATGGAAGGGACAGCACGCCCAATAATCGCCGCGCGGCGCGTTGGTCTTCTTCCTGTCCCACGCCACGCGCTGGCCGATCACCGAGGAAATCGGCACGCGGTCGCGTATCTCGTCGAGGAAGGCAGGTGGAAAGCGCATCGGGAACGGCTCGTTTGCCTCCATATAATCACGCCGGCGAAACCCGACGACTCCTAATGCGAACCATACCCGGTTTTCACAGGGCAAAAAGAAGGCGGCCGTTGCGGGCCGCCTTCTTTCCTGTCCGGCATTGCGCCGGTCGACGTTTGACGGTCAGTGCGCGGCAATCGCGCCGAAGATGATGCCGGAGACGACGCTGACCAAGAGATAGTCGTTGCCGACGCGGATCCATTCCTGGCCACGGCCCGGACGACGCAGGCCATAGTGGCGATAGTCGCGGACCGGCTGGTGGCGCCTCCAGCTCGAATATCTCTGGCCGTTGCGCCAATGGTTCCTCTTGACGACGACTTTCTTCTTCACCACGACGCGCGTCTTGACGTGCCTGTCCGGCTTCTTCCAGTCGACCTGGCTGTAGGTCGACTGCGGTGCATTCGGTGCGTTCAGCGGCGCTGCCTGGCCCTGCAGGGACGTCGCAGCCAGCATCGATACGGCGACTGCGGAAAGAATGATACGTTTCATGACGGGGTACTCCTTGATTGTTGATGCCCAAGCAATAGAGCCCGAAAAATGAACCGAAACTGAACACACGGATTACATTTTAGTAATGATTTCAAATATTTATAATAGCTAATTCAACACTCAACTCAAACCTGATCTGAAGCGGTCGCCGGCACTTGAACGCGCGACCATCAAGAAGCCGGCCGGCGATGCAACCATTTTGCGATCCATCCATTTCCGACACGCCCTGTCGCGCAAAATTTATTATCCGGCTAAAAGTAATCGGAGTAGTATCGACCTTTGCAATGTCCTTGATTCGCCCCCTCTTTTGCGCCTTTGCCATCACGGCTCCCATATTGCTGGTGGCTGTCGGAATGCGAGCCTGACATGAGCGGTTCAGTCGTTTTGCTGCATCTTGCCGGCGCGGTGGCGCTGATGCTGTTTGCCACCCGCTTGGTGAAGACAGGTGTCGAGCGCGCCTATGGCGATGTGCTGCGCCACAAGCTGCGCGCCACCATGCGCAATCCTTTCATGGCGGTTCTGGCCGGCTGCGGCCTGGCGATCGCCCTGCAAAGCTCCACCGCTGTCACCTTGCTGGTCGGCTCCTTCGCCGGCGCCGGCATCGTCAGCGGCATATCGGGCCAGCTTGCCGTGCGCGGCGCCGAGATCGGCTCGGCGCTGGTGGTCAAGCTGCTCACCTTCGACCTGTCGCTGCTGGTGCCGGTCTGTCTTGTCGCCGGCACCGTCATGTTCATGGCCACCGAGCGGCGCGACTGGCGCCAGTTCGGCCGCATCCTGGTCGGCATCGGCCTGCTGGTGTTGTCGCTGGAAATGATCGGCCAGGCCTCGGAGCCGCTGCGCCAGAGCACCCTGATGCCGGTCGTCGTCGATTACTTCTCCGGCGATCCGGTCACCGCCTATCTGCTGGCGGCGCTGGTCACCTGGCTGTTCCATTCCTCGATCGCCGCGGTCCTTTTGATGGTGACGCTCGCCGGCCGCGGCTTCATCCCGCCCGAACTCGGCATCGTGCTGGTGCTCGGCGTCAATCTGGGTTCGTCGATCATCGCGCCGCTGCTCACCCGCAATGCGGAGCCGGGCGTGCGTGTCGTACCGATCGGCAATCTCCTGATGCGCGGCATGGGCTCGCTGGCCATGCTGATCCTGTTCCTGTGGTTGAAGCCGTCGGTCGCCTTTCTCGGCGCCACCGTGCCCGACCAGATCGTCAACGCCCATATCCTCTTCAACATCCTGATCCTGGTTGCCGGCCTGCCATTGGCCGGCCTCGTCTACCGCGTTTCGGAAAAGATCGTGGCGCTCGGCACCAAACCGGCGCCGGCAGAAGCGCTCGACGTCGTCGAACTGTCCGCGCTCAACGACAGCGCCCTCGATGTGCCGAGCCAGGCGCTGGCCAACGCCACCCGTGAGGTGGTGCGGGTCTGCGAGACGGTCGAGATCATGCTGAAGCGCATCATCGAGCTCTATGAAAGCGCCGACGCCGACAAGATCAAGGCGCTGGCCGCGCTCGACGACCGCGTCGACAAGAAACATGCGTCGATAAAGCTCTATCTGGCCAAGGTCACCAGGAACCCGCTGAGCGAGGACGAGGCGCTGCGTTGCCAGGAGTTGATCGGCGCCTGCGTCAAGCTCGAACAGGTCGGCGACATCATCGTGCGCAACATGCTGGTGCATGTCAGGAAGAAGCTCGAGCGCGGGCTGGAGTTCACGCCCGAGGGTTGGCGCGAGCTTAGCGGCTTCCACGCTTCGGTGCTCGCCAACGCGCGGCTTGCCTTCAACGTGCTGGTCTCGCGCGATCCGGAGACCGCCCGCCAGCTGGTGCTGGAAAAGGATCGGCTGCGCGACCGCGAGAAGGAGACCAGCGCCAGCCATTTCGTGCGGCTGCGCGACGGCACCGCCAAGAGCGTCGAGACCAGTTCCATCCATCTCGACACTATCCGCGACCTGAAGCAGATCAATTCGCTGCTTGCCTCGATAGCCTACCCCGTGCTCGAGGAACGCGGCCTGCTCACCGGCTCGCGGCTGAAGGCCGGATAGATTGGGCCCAGCGCGGGAATTGCCTGGAGCCGGCGCGCGAAAATTAGTCTTTGCTAACCCTTCCGTCTGTCGGCTAGAGCATTTTTCAGCCAACCGTCTTCGCTTGGCGTCGGACAACACGCGTCAAGCAAAGACCTGGAGCGCGGTTTTGGTTCCACCAGAACGCAAGGCGCTCTAAGGATCGCTTAAAATCCGCCGGGAGAAAGTCTATGGATACCCATTCGCCCAGTTTCGCCAAGGCGCTTTCCTGGCGCGTCACCGGCACGGTCGACACGATAATCATTTCGCTCATCGTGACGGGCAGCATCAAGCTCGCTGCGGCCATCGGCGTGACCGAGGTCATCACCAAATCGCTGCTCTACTATTTTCACGAGCGGGCGTGGTTGAAAATCCCCTACGGAAGGAAGACGACGACCGTCTAGCCTTGTGCGGCCGGAGCTTGGCTGAACCGATGAAGAAAACCTAAAGCGGCGTCGAGAATTTCTGGATTGCCCGCCGCTCTCGTCCGTGATTTGAGCCATCTCGTTCAAGGATCGCCTTCCCGCGCCATGCTTCCCCTCATCGCCCTGTTCATCGCTGCGTTCGCATTCGGCACCACCGAGTTCGTCATCGCCGGCGTGCTGCCGCAGGTGGCGGATGGCCTTGGCGTCTCCATCCCAACCGCCGGCTATCTCGTCTCCGGCTACGCCGGTGGGATCGCGATCGGCGGACCGCTGTTGACGCTCGCCACCAAGGCGATTTCCCGCAAGACCTTGCTGCTCGGCCTTGCCGCAGCCTTCACCATCGGCCAGGCCGCCTGCGCCCTTGCACCCGACTTCGCCTCCATGTTGCTGTTGCGGATTGCGGTGGCCGTGGCGCACGGCGCCTATTTCGGCGTCGCAATGGTTGTGGCGGTCGGCCTGGTCCGCCAGGACCAGCGTGAATGGCCGTTGCGCTCATCCTGTCGGGCCTCACGGTCTCCAATGTCATCGGCGTGCCGGCCGGCACGGCGATCGGCAATATCTGGGGGTGGCGCGCGACGTTCTGGGTGATGTGCGCGCTTGGTGTGGTTTCCATCGCCGCCATGGCCGCCCTCGTGCCGCGCCGGACGGGATCGTCGCGCCGGCCCGTCAGTTTCGGCAGCGAGGTCCGCGTGCTCGCACGCCAGCAGGTTTGGACGTCGCTAATCCTCATGCTGATGCTGATGATCGGCCAGTTCGGCCTGTTCACCTACATCACGCCGACGCTGCTTGAAGTCACCGGCCTCGGCGAGGGCCTGGTGCCCTGGGTGCTGCTACTCAACGGTGTCGGCGCGACGATCGGCGTCTTTCTTGGCGGGCGGCTCTCCGACTGGAAACTGATGCCGTCGCTCATCACCATGCTTTTCATGCAGGCGGTGACACTTGCCGTCATTTACGCCGCCAGCCCGTACCCGGTGCCGATGGTCGTTGCGATCACTATCTGGGGTGGTCTCAGCTTTGCCATCGGCACCCCGATCCAGACCCGTATCCTGACCTGGACGGCGGACGCCTCCAATCTCGCCTCATCGCTTATCCCGGCCGGCTTCAATGTCGGCATCGCGCTGGCCGCCTCGCTCGGCGCCGCCATGCTCAATGCCGGTTATGGCTATCGCAGCCTGCCGGTGGTTGGCGCCATGGCCATGCTGGTCGCCGTGGCGGTAGCACTCGCCTCACATATCTGGGAGTGGCGCCGAAACACGATGCCGCCGCTGCCGGCCGCTGCCGAATAGTCGGCAGGCGCTACAGGTCGATGCGATAGCGCAGGCTTTCGGCGCCGCCATAGGCAGCGTCCTCGAAGAATCGCCCGACGAGCCGTCCGCCATTGGCCAGGACCACCTTCTGCGAGGCGAGATTACCCGGCTTGGCGGTGATCTCGACGAAGGGCAGGCCGAGCGCCCTCGCCTCGCCGAGCATCAGCCTCACTGCCTCTGTCGCATGGCCGCGCCGCCGCTTCCATGGCACTACGGCATAGCCGATGTGGCCGAGCACATGTGGCGGCAGCTCGGCGGTGCCGCGCTGCCAGCGAAGGCCGATCAAGCCGGCGACTTCGCCGTCCCAGATCCAGCGCCGGAATCCCGGCAGGCGCGGCACGTTCGTCCCATCAGGCAAGGTGACCGGACCACCCTTGGCATCGGGGTCGTCGAGATCGGCGAGGAAGGCCGTTGGATTCTTTTCGATGGCCGCAAGCTGCTCGCGTGTCGCCTCCATCAGCCGCACATTGTCCGGCGACCAGCCGCGCTCAAGGGCGGCCTTGTACGACGGCAGATGTTCAAGCGCCGGTTTGACGAGTTCAACCATGACGTACGATCGCTCCGCTGCCGCCCTCGGATTCTGAAGTTGATCTTCAGGGGCGGCTTTCTAAAATCAAATGTCATCGATTGGGCCACCTACTTTGGAGTGAACACAATGGCCGACCACAGGTCCGAGAAGTCGGCGAAGGCCGCCGCCGAGCGGGGCGCGGCAACCAAACCGCGCAAGGCGACGCCGAAGCCGCAGTCCGGCAAGGAAGCGAAGCCGGCACTCCTCGCAGGCGGCAACCCCCAGATCGCGAAGGCCGAAGGTGACGCCCCGGTGCAGGCCTACATCGCGGCCATGCCGGGCTGGAAAAGCGATGTCGGGCGCCGCCTCGACGCAATCATCGTGCGCACCGTCCCCGGCGTGCACAAAGCCGTCAAATGGAACTCGCCGTTTTACGGCATCGAAGGCCAGGGCTGGTTCCTGTCGTTTCATGTCTTCACCCGCTACGTCAAAGTGACCTTCTTCCGGGGCACGTCACTGCGTCCTGTTCCTCCCGGCGAGTCCAGGCACAAGGACGTGCGCTACCTCGACATTTATGAGGACCAGCTCGACGAAGCCCAGTTCGCCGCCTGGGTGAAGCAAGCCAGCCAATTGCCAGGCGAGCGACTGTGAGATGCATCACGAATTAGCCAAGGGCGTCTGCAAGCACCTCATTCAGGCGTGCAAACGCGGTGGGCTCGTCTGGCGCATGGGCCGGATTAACTTCTGTGACGGTCAGGCCGCGCCATTGCTGCAGGGCGGTCAACTGCTTTAGCACGAAGGCGGCTTGCTCCAGTTTGAGACCGTCGCAACGGCGCACATTCTCAGCAATCGGGAAATCGATAAAGGAGAGCACATCGGCATCGAAGTGAATAAGCACGCAGTCAAAGCGCGCCGCCCATTCGGTTGCGCGCGCGGCCGCCGCCTCGATATCAATCAAAGCTTCCTCACGCGAAATGACCTTGATCGCGTGATCTCTGATCGCGGCGGCTTCAGGCGCAGTGATATTCTCGACGCCGAAATAGAGGAGTTGCTGAGGCACGAGCATCGGACGCGTTGGGCCGAGCCCGGCGAGCGAAGGCTCGCATCCCGGGATGTTGAGCAGATGGGCGACACCAGTCCAGTCCAAGGCGCCGTCGCTCGTGTCAGGTGTGTTGAGATCGGCGTCAAAGTCCATGTAGACGAGTCCGATCCGCGCGCCGGCCGCGTTCGCCCCGGCGACCGTGCCCAACTCCACGGTACAATCGCCGCCCAAAACAAGCACGTCTTCCTGCGCTGAAATCGCCGTCGCCACGTGGCTTGCTACCAAGTCACAAGCCCCGCGCACGGCCTCCAGGTTCATGGCCTGCGGCCGCGAAGAATCCGGCCGCCAGCGGAACGATGCAACATCGCCATGATCCCTGATGGTTCTGCCTCGGCTGGCGAGCCCCTCTGCGAGCCCATGCCGCCGAAAGGCCGCGGGGGCTTGTTCCTGCCCTGGCGAATAGGCGCCGGCGCTGGTGGCGGCGCCGAAGATGTTCAACAAACGCGCCGCCAAATCGAAGCTCCGTTTTTCGTATGATCCTGGTTGCAAAACGGGTCTGGAGCGACGAAGGTTCCTCCTCGACGTCGAGAGTTTGTTGCCCGCGCCGGAACGGCAAACGGCTCGTCGTATCGATGCCGTCGTGAGACGCCAGACGCCGACGTGCACAACGCCACTGGGACCAATCATGACCAAAGCGACAACAGCCATGAAGAAGGGCGGCTCGACGGAGGGAGCAGGAGGAGACACTCCCTCTCAGTTGATAGATGCGAGAATCAACGAGCTGAGCGATTGGCGGGGCGAGATGCTCGCTCGGATCCGAACCCTCATCAAGCAGGCCGATCCCGAAGTGGTCGAGGCGTGGAAGTGGAGAGGGGTTCCGGTGTGGGAACACGCCGGAATTATCTGCACCGGTGAGACCTACAAGAATGTCGTGAAAATGACCTTCGCCAAGGGCGCCTCGCTGGAGGACCCTTCTGGCCTCTTCAACTCCAGCCTCGAAGGCAACACCAGGCGCGCCATCGACATCCATGAGGGCGACACGATCGATGAAGAGGCGTTGAAGGCGCTCATTCGCGCCGCGGTGGCACTGAACCTGTCGGTGCGAGCTACTCGCTCTCGGAAACCAAAGAACGCTTGAGGATCATCCGGCCGGGCTGGCGCCTCGCGCTCGCCTCTTTCGAGGCCTTTTTGAGTATCGCTGCAGCGGCAAAATCCTACTGCAGCAGTCCCTTGACGATACCGCTCGCCTTGGAGAAATCCATCTGGCCGGCGTATTTCTCCTTGAGCACGGCCATAACCTTGCCCATGTCCTTGACGCCGCTGGCGCCGGTCTCGGCGATGGCGGCGCGGATCGCCGTTTCGGTCTCGGCCTGCCCCAGTTGCGTCGGCAGGAAATCGCGGATGATGCCCATCTCGTCGCGCTCCTGCGCGGCAAGCTCCGGCCGTTTGCCGTCGTCGAAAGCCTTAGCCGACTCTTCGCGCTGCTTCACCATTTTGGCCAGGATCTGCAGGATCTCGTCGTCGCTGGCCGGCTCCTTGCCGGCGCCGCGATTGGCAATGTCGCGGTCGTGAATGGCCGCCTGGATCAGCCGCAATGTCGGCAGCCGACGCTTGTCCTGCGCCTTCATCGCGCTCTTCAGGGATTCGGCGATTTTGCCGCGCATGATGCTTTCTCCTTCGAATGCGACGGACAATAGCCGTGCCGAATGCCCAAGGCAAATTCGACTCCACCCGGCAAACCGCTGATATTGCTTGACGAAATAAATCTCGGCTGCGGGCGTCGCATCATTGACCGCTCTGGCGCCTTCCCCTATGTACTGGGCCTTGCATGAACTGACTTTTTAGTTGGGCGCCGAGGCTGTGAAATCGCTGCTTCGCGCCTTTCGTTGCGCCGATTGAAGGGCGCAGCCTTTAGGAGTGCCGCCATGGCAACGATGACCGCCGCGTCGACCCCCGCGTCGACCCCCCTTTGGGCCACCGAGAAGCCGACCGCCTTGCTGGTGCTGGCCGACGGCACCGTCATCGAGGGCCGCGGCCTTGGCGCCACCGGCTCCGCCGTCGCCGAAGTCTGCTTCAACACCGCGCTGACAGGCTATCAGGAAATCCTCACCGACCCGTCCTATGCCGGCCAGATCGTCACCTTCACCTTTCCGCATATCGGCAATATCGGCACCAATGACGAGGACATCGAGGATCTCAACCCTGTTGCCCGCGCCGGCGCAGTCGGCGCCGTGTTCAAGGCCGACGTCACCAATCCGTCCAGCTATCGCGCCGCTTCTGGTCTCGACCAATGGCTGAAGAAACGTGGCATCGTGGCGCTTTCGGGCATCGACACCCGGGCGCTGACCGCGCTGATCCGCGAAAAGGGCATGCCCAACGCCGTCATCGCGCACGCGCCCGACGGCATCTTCGACATCGAGGAGCTGAAGCGCCGCGCCGTTGCGTGGTCCGGCCTGATCGGGCTTGACCTGGCCAAGGACGTCACTTCCGGCCAGTCCTCGGTCTGGCGCGAGACGCCGTGGGTCTGGGACGAGGGCTTTGGCGAACAGACCGATCCGTCCATGCATGTCGTCGCCATCGACTACGGCGTAAAACGCAACATATTGCGCCTGCTTGCCGGCCTGGGCGCCAAAGTCACCGTGGTGCCGGCCAACACCGGCGCCGAGGATATCCTCGCCATGCGGCCCGACGGGATCTTTCTCTCCAACGGTCCCGGCGACCCGGAAGCCACCGGCGACTATGCCGTTCCGGTCATCCGGGACTTGCTGAAGACCGACATCCCGGTCTTCGGCATCTGCCTCGGCCACCAGATGCTGGCGCTGGCGCTTGGCGGCAGGACCGCCAAAATGCATCAAGGCCATCACGGCGCCAATCATCCGGTCAAGGATCACACCACCGGCAAGGTTGAGATCGTCTCGATGAACCACGGCTTTGCCGTCGATGCCGACTCGTTGCCCACGGGCGTCGAAGAAACCCATGTCTCGCTGTTCGACGGCTCGAACTGCGGCATCACCCTGACCGGCAGGCCGGTGTTCTCGGTCCAGCATCATCCCGAAGCCTCGCCGGGCCCGCAGGATTCGCATTATCTGTTCCGCCGCTTCGTCAATCTCATCCGCGAAAAGCGCGGCGAGCCGGCGCTGGCAGAGCGCTGACTATCTGTACGCGAGAAGTCTCGGCAATAATATCGCTTAACTTTCGGCGATAAATCTGCGATATCATCACCGTGAAGACGATTATCCTCTCGGTATCGGCGGCTCGCGATCTCGACAACCTGCCGACAGATGTCCGCGAGCAGGTCTCCGAAGGCCTGATCTCCTATGCCGTCAGCGGGCGGGGAGATATCAAGCGCCTTGCCGGCAGGGACGGCTACAGATTGCGGATCGGTCGCTACCGGATCATATTCGATGAAGACCGCACGACGATCCTCGCGATCTACATCGGCAAACGAGAAACGACAACCTACCGTCGGTGATAGCAGGACAGGACACCATGAACGCCCCCCAAATCATAACGACGCCAACTGGCGAAGAACTTGTCGTTATCCCAAAAGCGGACTACGAGGCTCTGTTGCACGCGGCCGAAGAGGCTCTTGAAGACGCTGCCGATGTGGCGATCTACGACGAGCGAAAGGCTGATCTCAAAACGGAAAACCCCCTGCCTGCGGACGTGACCATGGAAATTTTGCGGGGCTCCAGCCGGCTCAAGGCGCTGCGCAACTGGCGGCGGCTGACGCAGGCCGAATTGGCGACCACGATCGGTGTCAGCCAGGGTTTCCTGTCGGATCTTGAATCCAATCGCCGTAAGCCATCGGCGCAGACCCGGGCGCTGCTGGCGAAGGCACTGGATATTCCGGGGCAATGGATTGAACCCTAGGGCATGCCCCAATGCATGGCGCGCAAAAGCATGCCCTCGGGCCTGACCCGAGAGTACGCAGCGGTTTTGCGATAACGAGATGCATCAAAACCAGAACTTAAAGCGCGTCGCATGAGTCCGTTCAAACGCGACACGCTTTAGGCCACCGTCGCCGTCGCGACGTCTTTCACCGCGGCCGGTCTTTCGACCCTAAGCACGAAAGCCACCAGCGACAGGGCGAGAAAGATGCCGCCGAGCACAAAGGGCGCGCCGCCGAACGTCACCGGCGCGGTCGGCCCGGTGAACCAGGCGAAGATTCCCGTATAAAGCAGCGGCGTGATGATGCTGGTGATCGAAAACACGCTCGTCATCGCACCTTGCAATTCGCCATGCGCGGAGGGCGGCACCTTGGCCGCCGCCAGGCTCCGCAGCGGCGGATCGGCCAGCGCCTCGAGGCAGGTCGCCACGATCACCGCATAGATCATCCAGCCCTTCCACGCCGCGGCATAGCCGAAGGCGGCGAGAGCGGTAAAAGCGAGGCCGATGGCGGCGGTCCGCCATTCGCCGAGCCGTGGGATGACGCGCGGCAGGACAAAACCCATCACCAACGCCCCGCCAAGGCCGAAGACGCCGAGTGAGAAGCCGATCTGCTGTTCGCTCCAGCCGTAGCGGTAACTGCCGACGAACGACCACACGGCAGGGTACATCATGTGACCGAGCGTCATCAGGAAGAACACCAGGCCGATCCAGCCGATCCCCTTGTAATTGCGCATCTGCTTCACGGCGCCGAGAGGATTGGCGCGGCGCCATTCGAAGCGGCGCCGGTGATGCTGCTCCAGCGTTTCCGGCAGGAAGAACCAGCCGACGATGAAGTTGATCAGAGCAAGCACCGCCGCGCCCCAGAACGGCACGCGCGGCCCGAATTCGCCGAGCAACCCGCCCAGCACCGGGCCGATGACGAAACCGACGCCGAAGGCGATGCCAAGCAGGCCGAAATTCTTCGCCCTGTTCTCGTCGGTGCTGACATCGGCGATGAAGGCGGAGGCGGTCGAATAGCTGGCGCCGCTGATGCCGGCCAGCACCCGGCCGATGAACAGGACCCAATACGACCAGGCCACCGCGCAGATCAGATTGTCGACGGCGAAGGTCAGCACCGAGGCCAGCAGGATCGGACGACGGCCGAAGCGGTCGCTGAGATTGCCGACCAGCGGCGCGAACAGGAACTGCATGGCCGCATAGACGAAGAACAGCCAGCCGCCTTCGATCGCCGCTTCGCTGACCCCGACGCCGGTCAGCTCCTGCAGATAGGCCGGCAGCACCGGCATGATGATGCCGATGCCGGTGATATCGAGCAGCAGCGTGGTGAAAACAAGCGCAAGGCCCCGCCTGGCGGTTTTGGCTTCGATCATGACGGTGTCGACTCCTGGAGCCGCCTCGCAGCGACGGCGGAAAGCTCGTTATAGGCGAGCAAGCCCCACAGAACAATAAGGGAACAGGCCAGGAATTTTCATCCTGACATCAACTGTCGATATGAGCGCGGCTGCACCGCCGCCGCTTTCAACGCCATTTCAACGAGAGCCCAAACACCTCAGATCGGGGTGTTGAAGGTATCGCAGTCCGACAGCTTGCCGCTCTTATAGCCGCGTGCCAGCCAGGTTTGACGCTGCTGCGAGGTGCCATGGTTGAAGCTTTCCGGCACGACATAGCCCTGCATCTTTTTCTGCATCGTGTCGTCGCCGATCTGCTGGGCGGCGTTCAGCGCCTCGTCCATGTCGCCCTGTTCCAGAATGCCTTTCTGCCCGGTGAAATGCGCCCAGACGCCGGCGAAGCAATCCGCCTGGAGCTCGACCTGCACCGACATTTGGTTGGCCTCGGCCTCGCCCATCTGCTGCCGCATCTGGTTGAACTTGGGCAGGATGCCGGTGAGGTTCTGGACATGGTGGCCGACCTCATGCGCGATCACATAGGCCTGGGCAAAATCGCCCGAAGCGCCGAATTGCTGGTCGAGTTGCTGGAAGAAGGTGGTGTCGAGATAGACCTTGCGGTCGCCGGGGCAGTAGAACGGGCCGGCCGCGGACGAGGCGAAGCCGCAAGCCGAACGGATTTGCCCGCTGAACAGGACCAGCTTGGGGTCTTCGTAGGTCAGGCCCTCGGCCTGGAAAATGCCGGTCCAGGTGTCCTCGGTCTCGGCCAGGACGGTCGAAACGAACTGCTTCATCTCGTCGGAGGCGGGCGCCCCTGTGCCACCGCCCTGTTCTCCGCTGTTGTCGGTGATCTGACCGCCGCCACCCGGCACCAAGCCGCCACCGGCCAGGATCTGAAGCGGGTCGATGCCGATGGCCTTCAGCCCGAAATAGAGGACCACGAGAATGATGATGGTCGACAGCGACATTCCGCCGCCGGAGCGGCCGCCGATCGGGATGCGGAGACGGCCGGGGCCGCCGCGCGGCAGGTTGAGCCCGCCGCCCTGGCCGCGTTGGTCCTCGACGTTGTCACTTTGACGACGACCTTTCCAGAGCATGGCAACTCCCCGCGATGCACGTACCGGTATCTTGCCGATCTCATGGCCCGATCCGACCCAACAAACAATTATCCCAATGGTTGCGCCAAGTCACAGTATTTTTCGCATCAAGGGGCCGCCGGCTCTGGGGTCAGTCCCTGCACGACACCCGCCGGTGAGAGCCCTGCCGGCGCTTTTTTTGGTCTTGGACTTGTCGGTCACGCTCAGATCTTCTGCTTGGTGCCCGCGCTCTTGCCGTCCGAGCTTTTCGAGCGCTCCTCGAAGCGGGCCCCGCCCTTCTTGAGCGGGCGTCCAGTATCCGCTTCGGTCTTGCGTTCGTCCTTCGCCGCAGCCTGCTTCAATCCCTTGGCCGCTTGCTTGCCCTTCGCTGTCGGTGCCTGTTCAACGCCCATCGTATCCTCCTCGGTCTCGCGCCAATTGCTGGCACGATCTCAAACGCCGCGGCAGCGCGGCGGTTCCGGCAGGACTGTCGGCCGCGTCAGCATCTTGGCCACCGTCGGCTGGGCGACGCCGAGCCGCGCCGCGATGTCGACCTGGCGGGCTTCGTTGCCGTTCTTGATCAGGTCGGCGACAAGCTGCACGACAATTCGGTCAATCGCGCTATCTTCTCACGCGACATGACCAGAATTGCCGAAGCCCGAAAATTCTACGCGCGACTGATGGCTGCCAATGCAGGTTCGGCCGATCCGCGTCTCGAGGAGGTGTTCGCCGCGGTGCCGCGCGAAGCTTTTCTCGGGCCCGGGCCGTGGACGGTCGTCGCCGGCAACGGCAAGGTAGAAACGCCGAGCGCCGATCCTGTTCACATCTATCAGAACGTGCTGGTGTCGCTCGACGCCGAAAAGGGCATCAACAATGGCGAGCCGTTCCTGCATGCCATGTGGATCGGCAAGGTGGCGCCAAAACCCGGCGAGGACGTCACTCATGTCGGCGCCGGCACCGGCTATTACACCGCTCTGCTGGCGAAACTGGTTTCGCCGGGCGGCGCAGTCACCGCCTTCGAACTGGATTCCGGTCTCGCCGACCGTGCAAGAAAGAATCTCGAAGCCTATGGCAATGTGACCGTCATCCATGGCGATGCGGTCGTCGGCGGCCTGCCACCGTCCGACATCATCTATGTCAATGCCGGCGTTGCGGCACCCCCAGCCGAATGGCTGAAGGCGCTGAAGCCCGGCGGCCGCATGGTCTTTCCGTGGCGTCCGGCCGAGCGCATTGGCCTCGCGGTGATGGTGACACGCACGGATAAGGGGTTTGCCTGCGATCCGTTCATGCGATCATGGTTTATCCCTTGCATCGGCGCCTCGGCGGCCTCGATGAAAATCCACCGTGACAAGGCGGCACGCAGCCGCAAGATCTGGCTGACGGCCGACAAGGCACCGGACCGCACCGCCACCGCCGTCATCGGCGATGTCTGGTTCTCGTCGCAAAGTGTTGGCGGCAGGCGGTCGCAATGACGTCGCCGCGTCGAGGCGTCCCGTGCTTGCCGCTCGACATGCGCCGGAGCCAGAAATTTTCCGGCCCTGTCGGACAGGCGTCCGCTCGCACGTCCTTTGGCCGAAATCCGGCGGCAACGGCTCGGATGATTTCGGATGATTAAAGGGAGAATCCAATGAGGAAGATCACCACTGCGACATTCGTCAGCCTCGACGGCGTCATGCAGGCGCCCGGTGGGCCACAAGAAGACCCGGTCGGCTTCGAATTCGGTGGCTGGACGTTCCATTACTGGGACGACGTCGGGAGCGCCTTTATTGGTGAGACCTTCGCAAAACCCTTCGCGCTGCTCCTCGGCCGCAAGACCTACGACATCTTCGCCGCGCATTGGCCGTACCAGAAAGACGATCCGATCGCCGACCGTTTCAACGCCGTCACCAAATATGTGGCCACCCACCGGCCCGACACGCTGTCGTGGCAAAACAGCCAGTCGCTTGGCGACGACGTCGTGGCTACCCTGCGCCAGCTCAAGCAGGAGGACGGGCCGGACCTGCTCATCCAGGGATCGAGCGAACTCGTCCAGACCTTGCTCGCCAACGACCTGATCGATGAGATCAGCCTGCTCACCTTCCCGCTGGTGCTGGGCAAGGGCAAGCGGCTGTTTGGCAGCGGCGCAATCCCGGCGGCTTTCAAGCTGAATCGCTCACAGGCATCGACCACCGGCGTCATCATAGCGAGCTATGAACGCGCCGGTGAGATCAAGACTGGATCGTTCGCCCAGCAACAGCCGTCCGAAGCCGAGATCGAGAGACGCCGGACCTGGAAATAGTCGCGGTTACAGGACCTGGGTTCCTTGCTCGGCCAGATGTGAGTGGGGAGAGGAGCCAAATCCTGCCTGGCGGCGCGATCAGGACAGCGCCACGTTTCTGCGATCTTCCTTCACTCCGCCGGCATGGCCACCGCCCGGGCGGCCCGGTGGCCGGCCAGTATGACGCCAAGACCCAGGATCGGGAACACCGCTGCGACCAGGCCGAGATCAGCCGGCGCGCCATAGCGCAGCACCGCGCCGCCGACGACGGCGCCCAGCGCCACGCCGAGATAGAGCGCCGAAGCGTTGAGCGACAGCACGATGGGCGCTGCGTCGGGCGCCAGCCTGATGATGCGGCTGGCCTGCGCCGGTGGGAAGGCCCAGCCGACGATGCCCCACGGCACCATCATGGCCATCAGCGCCGGCCCGGCGATGCTGTGCGGCAGGAAGGCCGGAATGACCGAAAGCATCACCAGCATGACCGCACTCAGCGCCAGCGACCAGCTGACGGTGCGCGTCGCGCCGAAGCGGTCGGCGGCCTGCCCGCCGGCAATGTTGCCGATGACGGCGCCGACACCGAAGGCAAGCAGCATGCCGGGCAGCGCGACTGGGCTCAAGCCGCCACCTTCGATGGCTAGCGGCGCGACAAAGGCAAAGACCGTGAAGGCGCCGGTGAGCGCCAAAAGTGTAGTCAGCAGGATCGACGGCACGCCGGGGCGAAGCGTTGCGGCCAGCCGCTGCCTGAGCGGCAGCTTGGTGCCGACGATGCCGCGCGGCAGCCGGTACCACAGGATTGCGCCGGCCAGTGCGCCGAGCCCGGCGATGGCAAAGAACGTGCCGCGCCAGCCGGCAACCGTCGCGACAAGCGCGCCGAGCGGTGCGCCGACCGCCACCGCCACCGTAGTGCCGCCGACGACGACGGCAATGGCGCGGGCGCGGTGATGATCATCGACAAGCGCCACGGCCGTCCCCTGCGCCGTCGCCGCAAACAGGCCGGACGACAGCGCCATGACGATGCGCGCGATCAGCAGCAGTTCGAAGGAGGAACTGAGCGCCGCCGCCAGGTTGCCCAGCACGAAAAACACCAGCGTCCACAAGATGACGCGTCGCCGGTCCCATTCGCCGGTCAGCGTCGCCAGGATCGGCGCGCCGAGCGCATAGGCGAGCGCGAAGGCGGTGATCAGCGTCCCGGCGAGCGGGACCGAGATGCCGGCATCCCCCGCGATGTCAGGCAGCAGGCTGGAGATGACGAAGCCTTCGGTCGCGATCGTGAATGATCCGAGCGCAAGCCAGAAGAGGCGCTTGTCCATAGTGAAATCCTTAGTTCAAAAGTTATTGAACAATTGTACATAATGGCGCATGTTGTCAATGAGCCGCCCGAGAATAGCCGAACCCTGCTGACAGCCCCATGTCAGGACAAGGTAGCGGGAGGTGGAAACTGAGGGCATCCACCAGGAGGAGATGCGTTGAAATCGGCCCTGATTGCGCTTAGTTCTCCGGCATGACGCTGCCCCACCCCACCGCCGACCAGATCAGCCTGCCGAACGTGCTTGCCGTGCTCGGCGATCCCACCCGGCTGGCCATCGTGCGCTATCTCGCCAGCAAGGAGGGCGTGCCGCTGAATTGCAGCCAGTTCCTCGATCTCGGCTCAAAGACCAATCTCAGTTACCACCTGGCCAAATTGCGCGAGGCCGGCGTCACCCGCACCGAGGTCGTCGGCACCAGCCGGCTGATCACGCTGCGCCGCGACGATCTCAATGCCCGCTTTCCGGGGCTGCTCGATAGCGTCATTGCCGCAGCCGTCGACGACCCAGCTCTGCCCGCGGTCGGCGCCTCCGAGATCGAAGTCCGCGCCTAACCTAGCAGGACTTGGGTTCCTCGCCCCCACCAAAGTGGGGGAGAGGTGGCTCGGCGAAGCCGAGACGGAGAGGGGGACTGCGCCGACCTGATTTCGAATGCTTTAGACAACTTTCCCCTGGTGTGCCACTTCGGTGGCCCCCTCTCCGACCGCTTCGCGGCCACCTCTCCCCCGCTATGCGGGGGCGAGGAACCCAAGTCCTG
>NZ_JBVVQB010000072.1:0-29482 GCF_055811775.1 Mesorhizobium sp. WSM4844
GCGCGCTCGGCCTTGGCCAAGACCATAGGTCTCGGCCGCAAACCGAAAGAGTCGGAAACGCCGGCGCCGGCGAAGCGCACCGGCAAGAAGGTCGCAGCCTGACTTTATCTCTCGAGGGTTGTGCGGAGCGAGCGGCTGCTATCGGCATGATCTGCGCAGAATAAGAAAAGGCGGGGGACCAAACCACGCCTTACCTCGCGTTCATTCGCTCTTGCCGGGACGCAGGTGAAAATTTCAGCCAGCTTTGCTGAGGCTACCGGCAGAGGACTTGCCAGTGCGGCGGTCCTGTCCGATCTCATAGTTGATCTTCTGGCCGTCATTCAGCGTCGAGAGGCCAGCGCGTTCGACAGCGGAAATGTAGTTCGGCCGGATGCGCGGACTAAGATTCAAGATCAGCATTGGCGGGATGAAACCGAGCGAACCAGTTCGGGCGCGATCGCCTTTCCATGAAAACAAGCGCCCCGTCTTGAAGGAACACCGTGACAGGGTGAACCACACCGTGCTCATCGGTTGTCCCGACGCGAAGATGAACGGATCCTTGTGCCTGCGTACCAGCATTCAATCGCAGCGCAGGATCTTTGCTTCGAGCGCAGCTGCCACGAAAGTTCTTCAAGCGGCTGGTGGATGAGCTTTACCACGCAATACCTGCAGACAGGCGTCAATCGGCTACCCTCCGTTTCTCGGTCTCACGATGAAGATCGCGCAGCAGAATAGGCGCGGCCTCATTGACATCGAATGGCAGAGTATGATTTCGAGCAACTCTTGTTCTGACCCCTATCTGGTCGCCAAAATTCCGACCGCCTGCCGACGTAACGACTCGAGAGTTTGAAACTCGGGGACCAAGTCGCCTAGCCGCTTGGAGCGTCTCTTGTGCCTGATCCATACCGGAGACATGCCGGCGCGCAGTGAACCACCAACATCTGCAATCCAGTCGTCGCCGACAAAAATGCATCGTTCTGGCGCTATCGCCAGCCGCCTAGCGACCTCTATGAAAATCTGACGATGCGGCTTACGGAATCCGAGCAATGCGGAGGTGACAACTGCGTCAAAC
Organism: Mesorhizobium sp. WSM4844; assembly: GCF_055811775.1. Classification (NCBI taxonomy): domain Bacteria; kingdom Pseudomonadati; phylum Pseudomonadota; class Alphaproteobacteria; order Hyphomicrobiales; family Phyllobacteriaceae; genus Mesorhizobium; species Mesorhizobium sp. WSM4844. Next base: position 1,052 of record NZ_JBVVQB010000072.1, read on the forward strand.
ATCTCAGGTGACAGATCTACAGAGTTGAGGTGGTCGGTGATGTCGTATTCCCAGTTCGAGCAGAGGCCGATTTTCAACCCGTTCGTGCGAAGGAGGTCGAGCAATGCAGTGGCGCCGGTCGCTCTTTTCATCGTAAATCGCGATTGCTGCTCATATAATTCGTGAGCTAACGATTGGACGCGGATGCCGGGGACACCAACGACCTTTAGGAGGGCCGATAAATTTGACCTCATCCACGAAGCGTGGTCGGGCTGCGAGTCAAGTGTCGGCATAGCCGTCCCGTCGAAAGCATTTGGCTCAAAAAGCGCTATCAAATGCTCGTTGCACTTGTACCCTTGCTCCGATAGAACGGCTGAAGGAGGGGTTGGCAATTCATCACCGAGTGCAAGGGTATTGTAGAAGTCAAATATTACTGCTTCTGCTCTTTCCATGATGACACGCAATCGCTGCGGCTGCCCTGTATGATCAATTGCCTTTGAAGAAAGAGAGGGCATCTCACCGCCCCCCCCGCTCAGCACTACGCTGGTTCATTTTTTGGTCCGGCCCTGTGGCTCGAACTAGGCGCGCTCTGATTCCAAGGAACATTGGAATTTCGAGCCGTGAATTGCGCTCCGCCTTCCTTTCTTGTTCGGCACCCGATGGTGCAGGAGCAGGCATTTCAAGGAACCTCTCTAATACAAGCCCCGCTTCGCTAAGTGTATTTATGTATACTTGCAGTGGCCGATGATAGGTCCACGTCGAGCCCTGCTTCGGCCCGGCGTATTCCTGCATAGGAATGTCTAGAGGTGTCAAATACCTATCTATACGCCTGTATTGCAATTTTCGACCATCATCCCACCCCCACCCACTTTGACGAGGAATCCTGAAACACGGGTGCACCATTATTATTACGAGCACCCCATCAGGCTTCAGCGCCCACGCGGCTGAACGCATTGCCGCCTCCAGTGGGTTGATGTCTTGTATGCTTAGGAGAAAGAAGGCTTTGTCGAATTGCTGCTGACCTATGAAGGGCTGCGCTTGAAGTTTGGTCGCATCGCCGACATGAAACGCGGCCGCGTCGTGATTTTTCTTTGCGACCGCTATGAGTTTCTTGCTGGCGTCGACGCCTGCATACTTCGCGCCTTTTTCTGTCAAGGCGCGATACGGTGCTCCAGCGCCACAGCCCATATCGAGAATTTTGTCTCCATGGGCCGGCGAAAGCAGGTCGACTAGCGCGGGGATCGCCACGTCGCGGTGATGACGGCTGCCAAATGGCCCGGACCAACCAGCATACCAGTCCGCAACACCATCCCAGCTTCGACTTACGCGATGCGGGGTATCCGAGCTCGTCCGCGAAAGGTGTTGAGGCGGTGTTGTTGTGCCGGGCACTTTTCTTCGCTTTTGTCGCATCGCTAGCAAATTCCTTTAGATGCGCGCGTCAGATCACCTCACCCATGCTTTGGCAGTTCGGATGATTGCGGACTTCTGTTGAACCATAGCCGGTTACCGCAGATTGCGGTGGAGCGGCGCGTCAGTTGCGCGGCTCCCCGGCCAACGGAAAATGCTCTCTTGTTAGCCTGGTGCCAGGCGGAACCCCAATGTCGTCGTACGGCATTCGCTCTTCTCCGAGCCATAGGGTTCCCTCGGCTATAAATCTGAGGACGAACGCGAACCGCGGCTCGCCACTCCTGTTCGCTGTCGATCCATGCCAAACCAGTCCGTGATGCACTCCGCACTGACCGGCTTCAAAGTCGTAGGTTACGACCTTGTATCCTTCGGCGGCTGGATCGCGGGGTAGGGCAGGTAGTCCAGGACGCGCCTCTTTCATGAAGGGCTCCTCGGACCCAAAGCCGACCGGCAGCCTTTCGCCGAAAAAGTGCGTGCCTGGCGCAACTTCCATCGCGCCATTGCTCGCGTCGATTTTGTCCAAAGCAAACCAGAATGTGAGGGCAGTTGGCTCACCGATTGGCCAGTACGAGTAGTCTTGGTGCCATGGCAAATACTTCGACTGCGGAGCTTTCACGACTACGTTGTCTTCAAAAAGTAGAGCGTTTTCCGCGTTCAAGAGGACGCGAGCCACCGCGGCGAACTTCTCCGACGTTGCCAGTCGCCGGAAGCGTTCATCAGACTTCCAAAGATTGAAGAGAAATGGAAAGGTGTGCACCTTGGTCTCCTCATCGTTGACCTCAAACGTGTAGACAGGTTTGTCTCCGGTTGAGACGCTCTTGATCCGGATCTCGTCAGTGAGCTCGTAGAGCCCTGTCTGGAACGTACCCGACATATGCTGAAGGATGCCGTTCTTGATTTCCGCGACCTCGGCCGGTGAGAGGAGATTGAGCGGTGCGAGAAAACCATCCCGTTCGTAATCTCGCAGCTGCTGCGTCGTCAGAGCATTTTTCATTGAGGCAACTCCGCTAGCAGTAATGTCGCCCCTATCTCAGAACCCCTTGGGCCTTCGGGGCATCCGGTGCGTGCTTTCCAGGGCGTCCAAATTGACACTTCCATAGTTTTATGCGATATTTTTCTAATGTCAATTGCTTTTCACTGTCTGTGTCATTGTTAGATTCGCCTAATGGCCTGTCGGCTCGTCGCCGCGCCTGGCAATTGTTGCCGACACCAGCGTCCTGTGCGCGGTGCACAAGGCCTCAATCCGGACGCAACTCCCGAAAAATCGGGTGTTTATCGGTCGCCGCGGTCAAGGCAGCCTTGTTTTGGCATGCTGGCGGCTGTCAACCCAATGGTTTCTCGTGTCGAATTTTTGCTGATCGTGACCAAGGCGCGACCATTTTGAGGCCGTTGTGACCGTCGCTCTCCATACAGAAATGTTTCGCGCAAACGATGTAGAACAGGACATTGAGCTCGCGAGAGCGACCGGCTATCGAGGGATTGAACTTCAAATCTCAAAACTTGAGAAGGCGCTTGCGCGAGGAGTTACCCCGGCCGACCTAGTGGCACGTCTAAGCGGACTCCAGGTGCCGATGCTCGATGCGATCACTATTGACGACACGTGGAGCGGAAAGCCCCGACCGCTCAATTTTATTACTAGAGTTTGTGATATCGCGACCCGTTTAAACTGCCCAGCAATCCAGCTTGTTGTCCTGTCGGATTTCGCGTCAGTTCTCGCTCGAGACAGGGCAAAATGGGTTTACGATCGGGTTTATCCCCTTGCGGATATCGCCAGGTATTCCGGCATAAGGTTGGTCATTGAGCCTGTGTGCTTTTCGGGGTTCTCCTCCCTTCGTCAAGCATTGGAATTGGTCCACCTTCTCGGGGTCGATGTATCGAGCGTAGTGCTAGACACTTGGCACCTCAACGCCTCGGGAACAACGCCCGAGAGCCTTTGCGATCTCGATCCTTCACTTGTGGCATGCGTTCATATCTCTGATTCGCAGAAGCCGCAAAGCGGCGGATGGACCGATCGACTGCGATGTCGCTTGCCAGGAACAGGCGTTGTGCCTGTGGCCGAATATATTTCAGTGATTCAGTCGATTGGCTACTCGAAATTCTGGACTGTTGAAGCGCACGGAAGAGAAGAGTTCGGACCAATCTCAGATTTCAGTTTGGCTGAACGCATGCGCCTCGCAACGGACAATTTGCTGCAACGAGGGCGTCGCGGCAGCGCGTTATAGGAGACTTGTTCTATGATAACAGGAAACATCCCGCAGCCGAAAATAATTCTTGAGGGTACGCATCTTACGAAGAAGACCGATGTCGCTTTTGCGCTTGCGGAGCACGTGGATATCGTAGGTCATCGGAAGCGACGTTGGCACATTCCGTTGATCTCCTCAGAGTGGGAAACGCTCTCAGACCGACAGCCCACCAAGACAAGTCCGGGGCGGAGTATGATTGACTTCCTTGACGGTGACGAGCCGTGGGTTTTTGCATGCTTTGACACCTACACGAAGCTTTTGGAGCTGAACAGAGAATATTACTGGATTATTGACCGTTTTCATATTTCGGCGATCGCTCATCAGCGTCTGCATCAGGGAAAACGGCTAGACTTAGGCTGGGTGGACGATCGCCTTGCTATGATCGGGTGTGTACTGGTCCACCTCAATCGCAGTCCTGATACTTTCAGTGAGGCGAGGCAAGAGCGGCTCCGCTACTCTGAGAATCCGCATCGCTATGATGATATCGACATGTTTTTGAGAGAACAGGATCTAATGGCAGACTTGGTTCAAGCCTCTGCCATCAAATCCACCACGGTGGATGTTTCCGATGGAGATGTCCCGCGGATTTCGCAGCAAATCCTTGATTGGTGCAAATCCGAAGGTTTGTTCTATCGCCCGGAGAACGCATCCAATCCCCTTACGGGACTCAGAAATGAGGTTATTTGCGAATAGATCTTCCACCCTGAGCCTTCAAGCGCGACGCGCGCAGCGCGCGAACAACTGTTCGTGATTGTCATCTCGCGAATTTCCACGCGCGAGTTCTTCCATTTCCGATGTCTTTAGGGCTAATCCAGTGGACACTAAGATTTCTCACGGGTTCATCCGCTCTTCACGCGAAGGATAATCTTATGACCAAATCTGGAGGAGTCTCGGAAGTAAACTGGTCTGCCGTCGATCAGATACCAGGCTACGTCACGCGCGATGTTCAGCGATTAACGTGGCATTTTCTTCGGTTTCATGCTGAGAACGCTCCAATTAGATCGGTGCTGGAGTTTGGTGTGTTCAAGGGAAAGTATTTCAGCGTTCTAGCGGGCATCGTAAAGGATTTTGACATTCCAGTTGTCGGCGTAGATGCATTCTTAGCTGTTGTCGGAGAAAAGTTGCCACCGCAGGGCCAATCGGTTGAACAGGACCGTGTGCTTTCGGCAATTTCATCAGTCGCGGGAAGAACGGACAATGTGACACTTCTCAACAGCTACACGAGAGAACTAGATGAAGATTATTTGAAGTCACTCTCCCCGCAAGGGTATAGTTTCATAAGCGCTGACGGGGGCCACGACGCCGACGACGCGGAAACGGATATTGGCATAGCGGACCGACTGCTTGCCGATTTCGGAATTATAGCATTCGATGGAGCGTATGACGCGGTTTGTCCAGGTGTTGCTGAGGGCCTGTTTCGATATCTTCTGAGCCAATCGCCGGATTTAGAGCCATTTGCAACTTGTGGCAGCAAGGTCTTTTTTGCGCGCCCACAGAGCGCCCGCGCATATCGAGCTTTCGCTCGCGCGCTGGCCTCTGACCCAGATAGTGATTTGCCCTCGGCGTGGCAGAATATCGAGAGGATCAGGGCGAATAGCGAAATACGTTGGTTGCCTAGATTGCTTGGCGCCGAGGTAGTCTCGTTCGCATCCAAATCATAGTCCATACCATAGCGAGCCACGCTAGGACGCGTCCCCATAAACGGGGTTTATGTTGGCGGTTGTCTGTGATTCAATCTCCGCTGAAAGGAGATTGCGATGCGCTGTCCACGAATTGAGCGACGAAGAATGGTCCGTTATTGGGCCGCTTCTCCCGAGAAACAGCCGAGGCGTTGAACGTGTTGATGATCGCCGGGTGATCAATGGAATCCTTCGGCGCTTTAGAACTGGTTCATCCTGGCGTGATGTGCCGGAACGTTATGGTCCACGAACGACGCTTTACAATCGGTTCTCTTGGTGGCGAAAAGCGGGCGTATGGGACCGTCTTTGGGCGCCGTTTCAAAGCGTTATGATGGTGACATCGTCATGATCGATTCCTCTTGCGTTCGCGTCCATCAGCATGGTGCCAACGCTAAAAAAGGGGCACTGCCGATCCTTGCATGGGACGTTCCCGCGGCGGCCTGACGACAAAGATCCATGCTCTTGTCGGTGCAGATGGCCGACGGTTCGGCTGGAACTCACCGCCGGTCAGGCTGCCGATGCACCCATGGCCGAAAAGCTGCTGAGCGACCTGCAGACCGGCGCAACGATCCTTGCCGACAAGGCATACGATACCGACGCAATTCGTACCTCCGCCGAGCAACAGAAATGCCCGCAAAAGCCAGTCGCGAACAGACTTTCAGCTTCAGCCGTTGGGTCTACCGTCGACGCGATCTTGTGGAGCGTTTCTTCAACCGCATCAAGCAGAGTGCGCGGCTTGGCCACGCGATATGATCGGCGCGCAGACAACTATCTCGCCGCAATCAAACTCGCAGCAACAAGGAAATGGATCGCATCAGTTAACGGGTCCGCATCCTAGATCCGCTCGTCTTTGGCTTACTGTCTTCGCGCTCGGTCCGTACAGTACGCCTCTGGCGAGGGCCGCCTTGCGCGAGCATGGCACGGTAGCGAAGCTGCGCTCTTAAGGTCATCCGTACGAGCGTAGTTAGCAGCACAGCATGAGCCATGTGACGTTATTGACCGGGCCGGAGCGTCGTCGTCGCCTGCTTGATCACCTTCGTCCGCGCACCATTGTGCTGGCCGATAAGGCATATGACGCCGATCGCATCTGGGAGCTGATCCAGGAGCACGGCGCCACGCCAAACATCCCGCCCAAGAGCAACCGCAAATGGAAGCCGTGCTTCAGCAAGCGGCTCTACCGCGAGCGCAACCTGATCGAACGCTTCTTCTCAAAGCTGAAGCACTTTCGCCGCGTCGCCACCCGCTATGACAAGCTCGCCGCAAACTTCCTCGCTATGATCCAGCTTGCCTCAATACGGCTGTGGCTCCGTGCTTACGAGTCTACGGCCTAGATGAGCGCTGTCGCTCCGTTTCTTAGGAGCGAGCGTTATGCAGGCTGATAAAAGCCCCGGTGGTGTTCTCGACTGAGTGACAGCGACAATGTGAGCTTCTCTCCTGTGGAGATTAAGGGCGAATAGCCCGAGATGTGCGAGCGTGCGATCATTTTTGCTCTGCCGCAATGAAGTGCGCTATGACCGAAGTCGAGCAAACATGGGAAATCTCTTTCGTCTTCGGTTGACGTGAACCGCTCGAGATTGGCCCGACTGAAAAACACGGGAAGGGCCCATAATGTCATCTAGCAAATTTACTGCGAGCGAGCGCCCAAAGTTCATATTAATATGTGGCCTTCCTGGTTCCGGAAAGAGCGTACTCGCCCGGTTCGTTGAACGTAAACTATCGGTAGTGCGTTTCAGCCCTGACGAGTGGATCGTCCGACTCGCGGGCGACGGCTATAACGAGACGTTTCGTGGTAACGTCGAGAAGCTTCAATGGACCATGGCCAGACGGTTGTTGTCCAATGGTATAGGTGTTGTATTAGAGAATGGATTCTGGTCTAGAGAGGAACGGGAAACATATCGTAGACAGGCTTCCTATATCGGAGCAACAACGATAATACTTTATCTTAAGGTGCCAAAAGCGGAATTGAAGCGTCGTATTGCGGCCCGAAATGAAAACCTGCCAGAGTATACTCTCTATGTAAACCCGGCAGAGATCGATGACTGGGAGCCGATGTTTACCGAGCCATCCGCTACGGAACTATCGGCTTGGCACAAAAGCAAGGTATTTGTAGCGACAGAGCATCCGACCAACGGGTCGGACGAAAGCGGTGTCCATTATGACCTCGATCTTTGACGTGGGAGACCGCCAGCCTGCTTGAATTGGGCGATCAGCAGGCTATCCCACTGTGCTGCTGCGGCCTGTGAGGGCGCGCACTTGCACGATGGCCCGCGGAGACTGGCAACACCGACCGCACGATCGGGGGGCCGACACCGGCCCATCGTCCGGTCAACAAAGACACTTTCACCATAGCCGTCGACCTGGAGGAATCCGCCGAAGCCGGCGAGATGAGCGATCGGTCGTTCCACCGTAAGCGATGCCCCGACCCCCTTTCTGCGAGTGGGGTGAACGGCGTTGTTCGGAGTCTTGGAGGGCTTCGACATATTGTCGATTTCAGAGCTTAAGCATGTGTCGGAGCTGGCGCAGCGGATCGAGGTCTTCACCGGGCACGGCCGCCGGCGGAGCTGGACCGTGGCCGACAAGCTGGCGATTGTGGCGGAGAGCTACGATCCTGGCGCGAGTGTCTGCAATGTGGCGCGCATGGAAGAGGTGCTCGATCTCTATGCCGAAGCGCCCGATCCGGAGCGCCCGGTAGTCTGCTTCGACGAAACCCCGGTGCAGCTCATAGGCGAGGTCCGTCAGCCCATTCCGGCCGAGCCGGCCAGCTCGAACGTTACGACCACGAGTACCGCCGCAACGGCACCGTCAATCTCTTCGTCTTTCTCGACGTCAATCGGCCTTGGCGAAGGGTCAAGGTCACCCAACGGCGCACCGCACGAGACTACGCTCATTGCATGCGCGATCTCGTCGACTTCCATTATCCCGAGGCCACCTGCATCCGCGTCGTGCAGGACAATCTGTCGACCCACTCGGCCGGGGCCCTCTACGAAGCCTTCCCGCCAGCCGAAGCCTGCCGCATCCTGCGCCGCCTGGAGTTCCACTGCACGCCCAAGCACGCCAGCTGGCTCAACATGGTCGAGATCGAGATCGGTGTTCTCAGCAGCCAGTGCCTGGATCGGCGTATCGGTGACGCCAAGCGCCTCAGCAGCGAGATCGCCGCATGGGAGCACTAGCGAAATGCCGCCGGCGCTCGCATAAATTGGATGTTCACAACCGACAAGGCCCGAGCCAAAATGGGCCGCGCCTATCCTGAAGCAGGCAAAGAGTCAGAATCACTGTGAAAAGGTACTAGAAGCATCGGGCCTCACGGTGAGGATCACGTTCCAGCTTGCGGTCGGGAGCATAGACATAGACGACGCCGGGCGGGTCGACGCCGCCCCAGGGCCGGTCATCGCGGGCATAGGCCCAGAGCTGGCCTGTCTTTGTCGATGCCGGCTCAATACTCCAAAAGTGCCGTTTGAATCTTCCCCAGTTTAGCGCTGTCGCCGGTCTTCCGGAGCGCGCTCCGGGAGACCGGCGGCGCGTGATCGTTGATGCTTCTCCTGATGGTCGGGAGAGGGATTTCGGTGATCAAGATCGGGGAGATGATGATGATACTGGATTTGCATCGGCAGGGCCTGTCGGTGTCGGCGATCGCCAGGGAGAGCGGGATCGACCGCAAGACGGTGCGCAAATACATTGCGCGCGGGCTCGAGGCTCCGGCCTACGGACCGCGCAAGCCGCGTCAGGCGATGATCGATCCCTTCACAGCCTATCTTCGCGAACGCGTCACGCGATACCCGGGCTCACCGGCAGCCGGCTTTTCCGCGAACTGAAGGACCTCGGCTATGGCGGCGGCTACACGGCCGTTACCGACTTCCTGCGCGACGTCCGTCCTGCCGCGGCGGAGCGTGGATACGAGGTTCGCTTCGAGACCCCGCCCGGCGAGCAGGCACAGGTCGACTTCGCCCAGTTCAATGTCGTCTTTGCCGATGAGCCGACCACGCCGAGAATCGTCTGGCTATTCTCCATGGTGCTTGGCTTCAGTCGCCTTATCTGGGCACGCTTCGTCGTCCACCAGGATTTGCCGACTGTCTTGCGCTGCCATGCCGGGGCTTTCGAGGCGCTGGGCGGCGCTCCTCGCGAAAAGCTTTACGACCGTATGAAGACGGCTGTGATCGGCGAAGGCGATACCGGCGGCATCGTCTACAACCGTGCCCTCGTCGATCTTGCCCGCCACTATGGTTCCATCCCAAGGCGTGTCGGCCTTACCGCGCCAAAACGAAAGGCAAGGTCGAGCGGCCGTTCCGCTACATTCGCGAGGACTTCTTCCTGGCCCGGTCCTTTCGCAATCTCGAAGACCTGAACGCCCAGTTGCGTCACTGGCTGGACACGGTCGCAAACCCGAGGGTTCACGCCACCACAAGGCGTGTCGTCAACGAAGCTTTCGCCGAGGAGCGGGCAGCGCTGCGGCCGCTGCCACTGGCTCCGTTCCGATCGGTCCTGAAGCTCGAGCGACGCATCAGCCGGGAGGGCATGGTCAGCGTCGGCGGCAATTTCTACAGCGTGCCCGACGCTACCAGGCGCCGTGTCGTTGAGGTGCACACGCTGGCCGAAGAGGTTCGCATCTTCGAGGACGGGCGCGCTCATTGCCACCCATCCCATCCTCGAAGGCCGACACCAGCGTCATGTCGAGCCGGGTCATCGCAACATCCACGTCCACAAGCGCCGACAAAGACTGAGGAACGACGAGGTCATCCTTCATGGCTTGGGCGACAGGGTCGCTCAGCGGCCTGCAGGAACGCATTCGCTTCTTCTGCCGGCCTGCTCTGCTCGTTGTCGATGAGATCGGCTACTTGCCCGTCGTCCACGGTGGCGGCAATCTGTTCTTCCAACTCGTCAACGCCCGCTACGAGAAGGGCGCAATGATTCTCACCTCAAACCGCGGCTTTGCCGAATGGGGCGAGGTCTTCGGCGACCCTGTCGTCGCAACCGCACTTCTCGATCGCCTGCTTCACCATGCGGTCGTCGTCCAGATCGAGGGATCGAGCTATCGGCTCCGTCAGCACGCCGAGCTCATGCCCGAACACCTGCGATCAAAAGCCTCCATCACGCCGCCGACATTAACTCCACCATCGCGGCCGCGCGGCCGGCCACCGAAAAATGGACACCCCTCCGCGACAGTCTGAGCGGCGAAACTGGGGAATTTTACTTCGGCACTTTTGGGGAAAATCCGAGCGGCATTGACAGTCTTCGTTTGGCCCGACCGGGATCGAGCACGGGCGCCGTGGTCTCGTCTGCGAACAACTTGCGAGGCTTTTAGCACCGCCAGCATCCGTTGATGCACGGGCCGCAGCAGGAAGGCCGCGCGTCCGACCCAGTCGGCCAGCGTCGAGCGGTCGAGCGCGACGCCCTGGCGCGCATAGGTCTGGGCCTGACGGTAAAGCGGCAGATGATCTGCGTATTTCGAGACGAGCACCTGGGCCACCGTCGCCTCGGCCGGGATGCCGCCCTCGATCAGCCGGGCCGGTGCCGGCGCCTTCACCACGATGCCCTCGCAGGACCGGCAGACGTATTTCGCGCGGCGCAGCACGAGCCTGCGGAACTGGGCCGGCACGATGTCGAGGCGCTCAGCCACATCGCGATGGAGCTTGTCGGCACAGCAGGGGCAGATGTTGCTCTCGATATCGACCACCGTCTCGATCCGCTGCAGATGCAGCGGCCGCGCGCCGCGGTTCGCGCGGCGCTGGCGCGCCCCCGGGCCGCCTTCTCGGCCTCTTCCAGCTCCAGCAGAAACTGATCCTCCGGCGGCCTCTCGGCCGGCGACCTAAGCGATGCCGTGCGTTCCTTAACGATCTGGCGTATCAGTTGCGCCTTGATCTGCGCGAGCTCGTTCGTTCGGCGCCGCCCGGCCGATCAGGCCGTCCTGGCGTCTGTTTCAGCCATGAGGGGAAAAGAGGCGGTCAAGCTCTTAGCGCGGCCCGCTGTGGTCAGCGATTTTGCGAGCCGTCCCCTTCAAGCGGTTCCGGTTCGCCTGTTAAGGCTTGAGATGGTGCAGCCAGTCACTGCGCGGTCGCCCCATTTGCGAGATGCGGAAGTCTCGCACGAACTTGCCGAATCCAGTTGAAAGTGGAGTGCTTGCTGTCCACCCGAGAAGGCTCTTAGCCCGGCCGGGATCACCAACAAACTCGGATACATCAAACGTCCGAGGGGTTGATTCCGTCAGTGCTGGCTCCGAGCCATTCTCAGCAAACTGCACAGACAGGTGGGCGAGGTGTCCTAGTGTAGTTCCTTCTCCCGACACGAAGTGAATAGGAGGAAGTGCTTCTCCGTGTGAGGTCGCCGTTACAAGGGCGTGGAGCCCCTTTGCCACATCGCTCACATGCGTAAAATCGAACACGTTGTCCGCACCATCTATGCGAAGCGTACCGCCAAAAGCTGCCGTACGTGCAAACGCAACGGCAACTCGGTCGGAGTGATCTTCTATCGAGCCATACACATTTGAAAACCGGCAAATATTCGCTGTCAAGCGCGCCAGTTTTGCGTCCGCCAGCATTTGCTCTCCACGAACCTTTGTATTGGCATAGACATTTAGCGGATCGAACCGCGCGTCCTCCCTTACAGGGAGATGACTCGCTTGCCCATACACCTCCCTACTGCTGGCGAAGACAAGCCAAGGTGTTTTACCCATTTCTGCAAGAGCGGAAATTAGTGTGCGCAGGCCACCGACATTCACGGATTCCGCTAGATTCGGTCGCTGTTGAGCCCACACGACACGTGATACTGCCGCCAAGTGCACAACGCCGTCCACCCCAACGAGTGCTTTCTGGATGGAGCTACGGTTTCGGATGTCCTCGGTCGCATCCCTGCGAAAATCGAACTCCCGAACCTCGATATGATCGTTACGAAGGAGCCGCACTAGTTCGCGGCCGAGCAATCCCTCGGATCCGGTGACCAGTATCATGGGGTCGCCTCCAGAATGAAGGGAGACGCCGAGCTCGTCCGGAAACAGACCAATCCATCATCTTGAAGCCGCTCACAGATATCTGCGATGGGCTCAAATGTGTCGAGCTGCAGTTTCTCGGCTATCTCGCCTATGGAAGTGTTGCCGTCGATCAAGCCGAGCACATCAGCACAGAATTCTTGCACGGTGCGGCTGTATCCGGTGCCGGTCGTCACTGTGTGCGTCGGCGACGCCCAAATCCCTCCTTCGTAATCACGTCGGCACGCCATTTGTTTTAGAACGTTCAAACACGGAACGAGATGCTTTCGGCACTCATGATGAAGCGACGCGACTCGGGTCTTTGTAATGCGGCGGCTCTCAAGGTATAAAACGTCAAAATTGCTCGAGAGAAAGCAATTGATGGCGTCTTCAGGCGTCTCAACTATTGGCTCACCCCGAATGTTTAAGGAGGTATCGAGAACGAGAGGGACACCTGTGATTTCGAAAAACGATTCGATAAGCTGTCTATATCCTCCAGGGCACTCGGCTCCGACGGTCTGCACGCGGCACGTCTGATCGATATGGCAGACGCTCTTGATAGCATCCCTTTGCGAGTCCACGACATTGACGACGGTTAACATAAACGGGTCGGGCTGCGCCAATTCAAAGTAGTAAAGCGCCCTTTCTTCCAGCACAGATGCAGCATATGGTCGGAACGGCTCGCGGAACTTGACCGACTGATTTAGGTATTGTTTCACGTCGCCGCTACGAGGATCGGCGAGAATGCTCCTGTGACCCAGAGCGCGAGGGCCAAACTCACTTCCCCCTTCAAACCACCCCAGGATTAGCCCATTGGCTAAGTCGCGTGCTGCCGATGCGGGCGCATTGTCGACCCTTTCCACTTGAACCTTGCCACTAGCTTCGCCAATCGCACGATCAACTTCGGCTCCGCTATAGCAACGCCCGTGGAAATCTCTGTAGTTTCTCCACGAAGGCATTGTGCCGGTGCGCTGCCAGTGGCCATACAGCGCCGCTCCGACGGCCACTCCACCGTCGGAAGCCGCCGGCGTCACAAAAACCTCCTCGAACAGCGCGTCCTGCAGGATCAGTGAATTGGCAACACCATTCAAAGCAACGCCGCCACTGATCGCCAAACGACGTTTTTCCGTCTTTTCATAAACCCGCCGCGCCAATGCCCGCATGCCTCGTTCAAGTTCGGATTGCACTTTGGCCGCAACGTTTCGGCACCACGGATCCTTTTCGGGAGGCAGATCCGACCGCGGTGGCAACGAGTAAACCCAATCGGTTTCGACGGATATTCCAGCACCGGACACTCTGACAATTTCTCCGCCAATCGCTTCGGGATCGCCATAGGAAGCTAGGCCCATCGTCTTTCCGGCATGCTTCATGTGCCCGAAGATGTATTGCGATGCGATCGAGTACATGTGGCCGAGGCTTGCGAACTCGAAATATGGCACCACCGATTCCCAGCGCGCCCAGCGCTTGTCCACCAGTTGTAGTTTTCCTGCGGTGACTGCAAACGACGACTCCGCCTCTTCCATGATGTCGGATATCGGCCTAGGCCCAAGGTGAGGACTGTTCTGCAGGAAATGCTCGGCGTAGGAGTAGCCGCTGCCGTCGACGATCAGTATCGCAAGGTCATCCCAGCCGCTAGCTGCCCAAGCATAACACGCGTGAAGGAGATGATGGGAAGGATTGACTATAAGATCGCCTGGAAACCCCATTCTCTCGATTTCCCCCGAGTAACTCGTATGCTGGTACTGATTGATGACAATACATCCGACCTCGTCAATCGACGATAGGTTGCCGGCTGCCATTACATATTCTAAGGATTTATGTGGCATCCCATCAGCATGCTTGATCCTAGTTAGCCTTTCTTCCGCAATCGCCGCCACAATTTCTCCGCCCCTCAGCAAACAGCAAGAGGCATCATGCGCGGTGTTCATCCCTAGTACGTACATAAGTCACCTATATTTTCGGGGGCCATGAATCATCTAAAACAAGCGTTTCCCCCAGGTTTCTGGAATATGCGCATTCTCGATTTCGATATTCAGGTGATAGTTGAATGGGCGGGGACCGCGTTCGCGCATGTACTCGATCATGGACAAGAGCCCCTCTTCCAGGCGCACTTTTGGATGATATCCAAGTAGTCGTTTTGCTTTCTCTCCCGAGCAGTTAGCCAAGTGGACTTCTTTCGGTCGCCCTCGCGTGAACTGAACTTCAAGCTTGAAGTTGAGAAGAGACGCAATTGTGTGCGCGAGCTTTTTGACGGTGATGAATTCATCATCTGGTCCAATATTTATTACCTCTCGGTTGACCTGTGGTGCAGTAGCCATCCGGCAGAGCGGCCCTATCGCGTCATCGATGAAACTGAAGCATCGCATCTGGGACCCGTCGCCATAAATATAGGGCTGGCGACCTTGCAACATCATATTGATAAATATCGCAGCAACATTGCGAAACGGGTCATCGTATTTCTGCCGCGGCCCTATTATGTTATGCGGAACAGCGACCACCCACTCGATATTGTGTACGTCGGCCAGACTTTGAAGTATTAGTTCCGCCGCGTACTTTCCGATCCCGTAGGGATCTTGCGGTTGCGGACGCTGATCCTCCGTAAATGGCACGGAATTAGCTCCGTAGCGTGCCATCGAGGAGCAATAGATCACCCGACGGACGCCGGCGGCTATTGACGCAGAAAAGACCCCGGTTGACGCGGTAACGATGTTCGAGGTTATTAAATGTGGGCTGAATACCGACAGACCTTCATAGGCGGTAGCGGCACAGTGATAGACGACATCGACACCTTGCAGCGCCTCTCGCATCAATTCGAAATTGTTGCAATCCCCCTTGTAGAAACGACACGTCGTGGGGACATTTTCTCGCTCGCCGCCGAGAAGGTTATCAACACCGCTCACCTCATGGCCATCTGACAGCATAGCTTCAGCCAAATGACTTCCTAGAAAGCCCGCGACGCCAGTGATTAAGAGATTTGCCACCGTGAACTCCCCTTTGATCGCAGCTCACAAAACGCTCGGACCTGCGGACAAGGCGCGGGTCCACCCCAAGTTGGCGGGATCGACGAAGCACATAAAAGTGAGCTATGATTTTTATGTGTTAAGACCATAAGCGATGATCGAGCCGAACGCAAGGGTTCGCTTTGATGCGAGCCCGGATCACGACACCCGGTATGGGATGCCTGCTGCTCGCGGAAGAGTTTGCGGACGCCACTCATTAACTGTGGTTGCGGTCGCCAAGGCTGCTCCTGCGGGGGGCCGCCTCGTGATCATCAAAACGAACGCGGGGGTTCACGCAGGCGGTAAAACATGCCTTGGAGAACACCCCTATGGTGCAACGAGGCCATACTCATTTGGGAGACACGTGAATGAAGCGAGACATGTAACGCACCGTGCGGCGACGCCGAGCAGTGTCGTTGACCACCGAGGCAAGGGGTGTTCTGCCTCGCGCTGCCCGTGATACGTGTCATTCTCCAGTTGAGGGTCGCACAGTCCAGATGATAGTCGTCCAGCGGCTGAATGTTATCGCGCTTGGTCAGGTTGAATGTAGAGAAAGCTCATAAGGGAGATCGCTGGGATGGACCACTGGCTGCGAAATCTTCCAGACATGGACGACGCGTTTATCAGCAAGCATGTTGAGCCGCTCGAGAAATTGTACGAGGACCGGGCATACCTGAATGACCGCATTGCAAAGGCTGAGATAGCTGCCCAGCGAGCCGCTCTACAAAGATGGAGCATGGATGAAGTAGGCGCGAGATTCCTCGCTTTCCAGCTATTTGTTCCGCGCCCAAATTTGAGGAAGACCGATGTGTCAGCGGCGCCAGCGGAACGACGATCCTAGGCAGGTGACGCAAACCAGCGCGCAGCATTTTAGCGAGTAGGCGCGTCTAGCAGTGACGCAAAAATACATTGCTTGTGTGCTAAAAAAAAATGTAACATATCCTCAACAAAGGGAATCGCCCGAGTCCCGCTCAGCCGGGAGGCACGTTGAAGTGATGCGCGCTACACTACTGCAACCTATGCACTATCCGGATGACGGATGACCGCGAGACAGCGCGTAGACACTGCAGGGTGTTGCAGCGGGTCGAGGATGCCCAAAATCCGTTGCGATTACCCGCTGATTTTTTCCTGCATAGCTGTTGCGATCGTTGATATTCCCCGTGCCAGTGGGATCGTATCGCAGCAATTGTTACCCTAAGCGCGGGGCGAGAGGTCCAGTGACCAGCGACAATAGAGACGTACGAGGTCCAAAGAATGCTACATTTGGCAAGGCAGTAAAGGAACGAAGGGAGAAAGCAAACAAGAGCAGAAAGCTGAAAGTCGAAGAGAAGCGCGCGAAACTAGTCGCGGCCGGCCTCAAGGTCAACAAGCGCCTCAAGTCTGACCAGCGCGCTGGTAGCGACCGCGTAGCGGAAAGGCGCGCGCGTCGAAGGATGTCTGACGCGCTTGCATCGCTCCGGGATGATATTGCGACACTCCTACGGCTGATTCATTCTGATCAGGCGCTCGTTGAAATGCTCGAAAGCGCACCTGGACGGAGTCAGGCGCGCGAAACGATTGGAATGTCCAGCGAGCAGGATGAGTCTTCGACCGCGTTCCCTGAGTACCATGCGCTTCTTTCTCATCTCAGCTACATGGTCCGCGAATTCGAAGGCCTCATGGAGCAATTTGAAGCTCTTGAGGGCCGGGCGCGCATGATCCCGCTGGTTGATCCTGGGAATGCTAGGACCGCGTCCTATGTGGTCTCTTTGATTGATGTTACACGATATAAAGTAATGACGCGAAGCCTCCGGCAATACGGAATCAATTCGGACGACTATCGCCGCTTATTCGGTTTGCCAGACGATTATATGCTCTGGACAGACGAAGTGAAGCAGACGCGCTCGGAGGTTATATCCGAAACAAGGGTGTGGGAGAAGCACCGCAGGAGAAGACGTTGACCGGACAGGGACCTTGTTCGGCCTGCGCCTGCTTGTAGGAGCAGTTTGTAGCTGTCCGTCCTTCTCCTCGCTTGGTAGCCGATTTGATTAGGTGCTTTGCACGACCTTGGTCAATCGCGCTTGACGAGTCAGCCTCGTAGCGACTGGACCAAGTTTGGGGACGGACCGCCGTCGTGGGAGATCCGAACAGGCCGACCACTGGAGTTCTCCGTCCCGCGCAATAAGTCGACCGGCACGGAGCTCACAATGGTGTCAGTTAAGCTATATCTCCGGGTTGCGCACTTTACGCTCGGCCTCTTTCGCACTCGCTCCCGGCAAATTGGTGTACTTGTGTGCCTTTTACGCAGCCCTCCGACGAGGGCCGCGGGAGGTTGCTGGCCTGATCAGTTGCACCTGTTTCGGCTCTGGCGAAGGCAGCTTTGCCGATGGCGCGGCGTCTGGCGAGTTTGGCGATGCGGACCTGGATGTCGGCATCACCGACGCGCTCTGGATCGAAGGGCGACGTGCCAGCGCCTGAGTTCGCCATGCTGCTCATGGTCGGGATCGGCCATGGCATCGAGGAAGGCTCGAAACCGGGGATCCCGCCGACATCTTCCGGCGGGCCGCGCCGGGCGCCGTCGATGTATCGGGGGTAGTCGCCGCCGGATCGGCGGTGAAGACTGTCTCGACGGTGACGGTGTGCCGCCAGTCGTCGCCGAAGTTGTAGGTATAGGAGAGTTGGGTGACACCGCGATCAACGAGCGAGCAGAGCTTGGTCGTCCTGGCGGAGAAGGTCCTGTCGCGCAGGCTGGCCTTGCGCTCCGAGCGCATGCCGTAAAGCTCGCGCCTGAGCTTCTCGATCTCCAGCTTCAACCGCGCGATCAGTGCGTCCGTGCTGCTGCTTGCGGCCCGTTCCCGAGCCGCCACAGCATCGGCCTTCAGCCGCGCCGCGCGCTCCGGCAGGATCATCGCATGGGCGGCGGCAAGGTCGCTCGGCAGGGCACGGAGGTGTTCGTCACATGGCGATGGAATCACATCCAGCCACAACCGCGAGCGCAAATCCTCATCCCGTCGCGGTCGGCCGCCAGGTTTTCTGTGGCATCCGCCAGTCGATGCCTTCAAGCAGATAGCCGAGCTGGGCCGGCGTGATCGTCACGACGCGGTCGGCCGACGATGGCCACAGGAACTGGCCGCTCTCCAGCCGCTTCGAGAACAGGCAGGCGCCCTGGCCGTCATGCCAGATCACCTTGAGCAGTTCGCCGCGCCGGCCGCGGAAGACGAAGAGATGGCCGCCATGCGAATCGCGACACAGCACCTCCTGAACCTGGAGCGCCAAGCCGGCGAAGCCCTTGCGCATATCCGTATGGCCGGTCGCCAGCGAGATCCGAACCCCGCTCGGAACCGGGATCATCGCAGGGTCGCCAGCCCGCGCCACCGCCAGGACGGCCGCAATATCGACCGGACCTTCGACGACGATCCGCCGGCCGCATTGAAGCACGATCTCCGTCCTCGGCATCCAGGTCGCGGCCTGTGGCGTCGGAGCGGGCTCGGCGGTCATGACCGCCGGAACGAAGCCGGGCGCGGTCTCGTCGTTCCGGGCCAGGAACGCACGCCGCCAGATCAGCAGCAGCGATCGTGAGATGTTGTGCCACCGGGCCGTCGCCGAGATCTGCCGCGGCGCCCTCAGGCTCTCCAGAACGATCCGTTCCTTCGCCGCCTCGCGCCACCGACGCCGGCAGCCCGTCTCGACAATCTCAAGTCGCTCGAAAGCACTGTCCATACGTCCTGTGCTCAACGATACAGGACATCCCACGCAAGGCGGCTCTCACCGCAGGCATACCGTTTTCCTCGGACGTAAACGCCACTCGGTGACACGCGTTCACGCTATGCTCTGCCTCAGCGGGTCTGTTCCGGCTCTACGTTGTCACATTGCCGATTTGCAGCCCGGATCTGACCGCCTTAGGCGGTCATTTTCCGCCTCGAACCATCCTCCGAAGCGCAGGAGGGCAAATGATCTGCCGCCGCAGTGTGCGGCCGCGGGTATCCTCACATTATCATATTTTTTCTCAACATGCTTTTTTTATACACCTTTCAGACCATATCGCTGCCATTTTGCGTAAGACGGTAAAAGTGCGGCTCTGAGCCGAACGCGCTTCTCATAAACCACTTTTTATGGTATCCATGTTTTAATGTCGTTATCCGCTCCCCCGCTCGTATGGCCGGATGCCGCGTACCAAAGCTGATGCCGAGCCAGCGAACCGCTTGACGCGTTTTAGGAGCCCTGCTCCGTACTGAGTGAGGCGACGCAGGAGAAATTTATGTGGTGCTGAGAGGAAAGATGTTCCCTAGAACAACGGAATACCTACGAATTGCATCAGCGACGGACGCTTGGGCGGCCACGCGGAATGCTATTCGGGAGGTGGACGGCTCGAATGAGATTTATCCTCAATACTACGAGAGAGCCTCCGGGGCGTACGTGTGGGACGTTGACGGAAACCGATACCTCGACTTCGTTCTTGGATACGGGCCGATTATTCTAGGACACGCAGATGAACGTGTTAATGATGCGGTTTACCAGCGCTTGTCGCTCGGGGTGTGTGCTTCACCGATGTGGAGCCCCCTTCAGTTTGAGTTGACAGAGCACCTAACCAAGCTAATTCCGGGAGCGGAGCTTTGCTACTTGCTCCGCACTGGTTCAGACGCCACATCCGCCGCCGTGCGCTTAGCGAGAATTTTTACCGGTCGAAAGCGCATTCTAAAGTGGGGATACAATGGATGGCATGACTGGACCTCTCCACGTCCAGCCGGCGTCCCTCCGGAAGTTGCTGCTCTTACCGAGAGCTTCAGTTACAACGATCTTGCCTCGGTAGAGGAAGCGTTTGCGCGCCGACCCGGCGAAATCGCTTGCGTAATCATGATGCCATATGAACTCGAGCGACCGTCAGCGGCGTTCCTTGAGGGCGTGAAGTCCGTTGCGCACCGGCACGGTGCACTTTTCATCCTCGATGAAATGCGGTCCGGGTTTCGGATCAGCCTTGGCGGAGCGCAAGAGTTCTTCAATGTTACGGCCGATCTTGCGACCTTCAGCAAGGCGATGGCAAACGGCTTTCCTATATCAGCGATAACGGGCCGTCGTGATGTACTCATGTGTATGGCCCAATCGCATATGAGCTCGACGTTCTTCGCAAATCCCGCCGAAATGGCCGCGGCATTAACTACGCTACAAATCTTGCGAGACGAAAAAATCAGCGATTCTGTGTGGCGCCTTTCCGATCGATTCTTCAATGGATTGAAACAGGCTCTGTCGGCGGCGGGGGCCGCGGCACTGCTTCAAGGGCTTCCCATATCACCGTTTCTAGATTTCAACGCTAACGGTGACACGGACCACACTACGCATAAGCGACGGTTCTACGAGTATGCACTCCGACAGGGTCTACTCCTTCATCCAAATCACCAGTGGTATCTCTCAGCTAGCCATACGAATGACAGCGTCGACTACGCTTTTGACGTTTGTCACGCAGCCTTGGTGCACGCCTACCAGCAATAGTCCAACAACCGCTCGGAGTAACCAGATTGCAGTGGCCGTCGATAACCGTAATTACACTAACGTCAGGTAGGAGGGCCTCGTTGAACCGCGCGATTAGGTCCGTCGTCTCTCAAGACTACGTTGGCACGATTGAGCACTTAGTGGTCGCAGATGACTGCGCCGAGGCGGTCGATCCGCTGATAGAGCATTTACCGGCTGAGAAACACAGAGCGCTACGAATCCATGTGGAACCGCGCCGGCCGCTCGAGGCTGGCGCACTGGCAAACACACGCGGAAGCATCTACCCCCGCCTCGCTCGACTTCTGAACCAAGGAATTTCGCTGTCTCAGTCAGAATGGATCGCATTTCTCGATGACGACAATGAATTCGAGCCAGAGCACCTGCGGTCCCTGATGGAGTTCGCAAACGAAACGGGTTGTCGGGCAGTCCATTCAGCGCGCCAAATGCTGAACGCGGATGGCAGCCCATATTTGGACCCCTTCTTCCCCGGCGCTGCGAATGCCGAAGATGGGGCACGGATTTACCGACTGATGTGCCGAAGAGGTGTGTGGGTCGAAGGAACGAACATCCTCAAGGACAGGGCGGATCAATGCTTAGGTGCACGACGAAACAGCACTGTTATGGGCGATAATGATCCCCTCTTCCTTGTCGACCAGAATCTTTGGTTGATCGCTAGGGAGATTCTAGTCTCGTTGCCCATACCCGAGACCTTTGACGCGATCGAAATCACAAACAACACCTGTCCAGACGATAAGATGTTGGAGACCCTTATGAACAATGGCGTGGAGATACGATCGAACCAGCTGCCGACAGTAAGATATTTCCTGGGTGGTATATCCACGGGAAGCTGCTGATACCCTTGCACCCGTGTGGCGCGCTCAATCTCTGGTGGGGAGCA
Organism: Mesorhizobium sp. WSM4844; assembly: GCF_055811775.1. NCBI lineage: Bacteria > Pseudomonadati > Pseudomonadota > Alphaproteobacteria > Hyphomicrobiales > Phyllobacteriaceae > Mesorhizobium > Mesorhizobium sp. WSM4844. The sequence goes on from NZ_JBVVQB010000072.1 coordinate 22,681, forward strand.
AACACCAATGGACCCAGATCACCATCTCATGACACCGCCGTCTCTCCGATTAAAGGAGAGCCGCGTCTTCGAAGAGGCGACATCAATCGCCGTTTGGGATTTGCGAATAGCCCAGCCGAATGTTTCGCACCTGTCGGATGCAGCGCTTCATTCGATGGAACACTTTCTTGGGGTGCTCCTTCCGAAATACGAACCGGGTGTTCTCAAAGTGGCGCCTTTGGGCTGCCTCACTGGATTCTACATTGTCACCTGTGGTGTGGCTGGCTTCGACGCCATGGCGGTCGCGCTTAGAAAGGCGCTTGAGGAAATACTCGTCTCTAGCGAAGTGCCGCTAGCGAACGAGCGTGATTGTGGTTGGGCAGAGAGCCACAGTCTTCGCGGCGCACAAAACCTGGCGCGCTGGATGCTCTTGCAACAGAGCGAGTGGGCGAACGCGATCTGGAAAGCGCTATGACACAGGACCCTGACTTCTCGGCAGATGGGGCTTCGTGGCGCGTCGACGTTCCAAGCAACCGCGCCTACCAAATCCGGGCGTGCGGTCCGTTGCTTGATCCCAGCAATCCGTCGCTCGCTTCGGTCGGGGACGATCGGTCGCGCCGCCTGCTTCTCGTGGACAGCGGGATCCCGTCAACCAAAATCGCGCAGATTCGCTCGTATTTTGAAGCAAGGGGCATGCATGCTAAGCTAGTTGTCGTTCCAGGCGGAGAAGGCTGCAAGAGCGTCCCAACACTAGTCTCAATCCTCAACGACTTTCATGCCTTTGGACTGAATAGGCGAACCCAACCAATCATCGTATTCGGTGGCGGAGCAGTGCTCGATGTCGGCGGCTTTGCTGCCAGCGTCTATCGGAGAGGCGTGCCATTCGTACGGGTCCCCACAACGCTATTGGCGTACGTTGACGCTTCGGTTGGTATCAAAACAGCAATTAATTTTGCAAATGGCAAGAACCTGGTTGGCACATTCTCTCCGCCTTCCGAGGTGCTCTTAGATGCAACGCTCCTTGCATCGCAGTCTAAGGACGAGATTGCGAGCGGGCTCGGAGAAATATTGAAGCTTGCTGTCGGCTGCGACTCGACGCTGCTGGACGATTTGATCGACCTGAGCCCGAAATTTCTCGAGCGTGACTTTCAATGCACGGCCGTCGATCAGGTTTTGAGGCGGGCAATTACAGTCATGCTTCACGAGCTAAAGGGCAACTTGTACGAGCATGATCTGTGCAGAGCCGTTGACCTCGGGCATACGTTCTCCCTCGCCCTCGAACTAAATCCGGCTAAACCATTGAGGCATGGCGAAGCAGTCGCGATTGACGTTGCCCTCTCAACGATACTCGCTGTTCATCGCGATCGACTGAACTGGGATTCGTTGCGTCGGGTTGTTTTCACAGCGAAGCTCCTTCATCTGTCCATGACATTGCCGGACATTTCCGTCGATCAGCTCTGGCGGTCGGCTTGCGAACGCCAGCTCCATAGGGGCGGCCGCCAGCGGATTCCAATTCCGAGCCCCCTCGGTCAATGCGTTTTCATCGATGACCTGACTCAAGATGAGCTAGAAAAGGCAGTTGACTGCTACGTCGACATTTTTGGGCGAACGCAATGACCGCGGCTTACCCAAACTCCACGCTTAACGAGAACCGATTCCGTTCGTCGGTCGCCTGGGCGGAGGCGATATGGATGCCCCCTTGTAAGCCGGCGACGCCTCCTCCATTGGTAGCAGTGGTCATAGTATGCTGGAACGTGAGGGACTTGGTCTGTCGCGCCATATCGACGGTCCTCGAGGCCGATCTGCGCGATCGGCTTGAGGTGATCGTGGTGGACAACGGTTCGTCGGATGGGACCTACGATGCGGTTCGCAGCTTGGGCCCCGAGGTCGGTGTGCTTCGGCTCCCACGGAATATTGGATTTGGAGCCGCCAACAACATGGCATTTGAAAAATGCCGGAGCGACTTCCTTCTTGTGTTGAATAGCGACAGTGAATGCCGTTCGTCGACTATTTCAAGCATGCTCCGTGAGTTTGCAACTGACACCAGAATAGCGTGCGTTGGCGCTCGGCATGTAAACGCCGATGGTACTCTTCAGCCTTCAATGAATTCCTTCCCAACTCTGGCAAGCGATTTTTTTGAACTCACGGAGCTAACTAGATTCCAGACCGTACGAGCCTATCTCAAGAAGACGCATCCGTGGTGGACGCCGCATGATAGGCGAGTGGAGCCTGATTGGGTAAACGGCGCCTGCATGATGTTGCGAAAAAAGGCGATTGAGGAAGTGGGACCCTTCGACGAGCACTTCTTCATATATGTCGAAGAGTTGGACCTTTGCGCACGACTCAAGAAGGCTGGATGGAAAATCGCATTCCAGCCGAAGGCTGAAGTCACACACTTAGAGGGTCGCACACTCGACTCCTTTGCTGGTCTCCGATTGCAGCTACGCTTCTGGGGACACAAGCGATTCTACAAGAAGCATCGTTCCTCCATTGAATATTTCTGCTTCTGTGTGTTGGTGACTGTAGTCGGGATTTCTCGCGCAGTCATGCTGGCTGGTCTGCAGCTGACCACACTATTGGGAGCAAGGCCGTCCAGTAATCTGGAGGCGGCGATCAGCTTAGATAATGGTGACGCCAAGCTGTCTACATACCTCGGAGCTTGGTGCAGGATCGCGTTTCATCGGCCGGTAGACACCACGCCACTTGAAGTGCGCACCTCAAACGACGGAATTCAAATATGATCAAGATGTCGGCTTATCAAACTGAGCAAGAATTCCGTGACTTGGTCATGCGAGCAGCACAGGATCCCGATTTTCCACAATATGGCTATGGCATCGTTCTTGCGTTCTCCCAAGCGCTGGCGTTGGCAGAAAGCGGAGTATCACTGCTAGAGCTCGGGGTCGCAGGGGGCAATGGACTTGTCGCGATGGAGCGATTGGCCGCCACCTATAATCCGGAAAGAGCTCTTGACGTCGCAATATCAGGGTTTGACCTGGGTAGCGGCATGCCGGCTCCGCTTGATTATCGAGATATGCCGCACATCTGGAAAGAGGGCTTTTTCAAAATGGATGTCAATCGTCTGATGGAGAAGCTTTCCGCGGCGCGAGTGATCTTAGGCGACGTCAGGGAGACAGGTAAATCATTCATCGCTGAAGTCGAGACGCCGATTGGTTTTATTTCGTTTGATCTCGATTTTTATTCGTCAACAGCCGCTGCCTTTTCAACATTATTGTACGCAGCGCCGGATAAATTTCTCCCGCGCGTTGTCTGTTACTTCGACGATACGGTTGGCCCGCATAGCGAAATGCACTCCGAATATACTGGGGAGCTGCTAGCAATACGGGAGTTTAACGCTGCCAACACTCAGCGGAAAATCTCCAAACTCAACGGTCTCCAGCAAAAGCTAGCGCCAATAACCGGAGAGTGGATTGAAGGGATTTTCATTCTGCATTTGTTTGATCATCCCCGCTATAACGACTACGTTTACCAGATTCAGGATCGTCAGTTCCCACTTACGGTGTAGTCGCTAAGCTGTAGCGTGGCTGGAGTTAGGAGATGCCGCCGCGTCGCGGAAGCGTCGCAGGCGACGTTTTTCGATTTTGGTCCAAGTTGCGGGGAGGCATATGGGAGCAGAAGAAACCTGCTTCGCGAAACCCACCCGACGAACCGTCGATAGCACCTTTGCCTGGTCACCCTGGTCTTTACTGTGGCATCGAATTAACCCGATCCTCGTCGGGCGTGTCATGCTGGAACTGGTCGGCAGATCAACCGAGGACAACAAGGACATTAAGGCCGCCTCGCGCTAATCCCGGATATGAACCGCGCCGGGTTTGCCGGAGGCCGTTTCGTTTGAGTCACGCGGCCATGGCTGGTTCATCCAGCATGGCGTAGTAGCGCTCCTCGGCTTCGGCCGGCGGGATGTTGCCTATGGGCTCCAGCAGCCGGCGATTGTTGAACCAATCCACCCATTCCAGCGTGGCGAACTCGACGGCCTCGAATGAGCGCCAGGGTCCGCGTCGGTGGATCACCTCGGCCTTGTAGAGGCCGTTGATGGTTTCGGCGAGAGCATTGTCGTAGCTGTCGCCGACGCTGCCCACAGAGGGCTCGACGCCAGCCTCCGCCAGGCGCTCGGTGTATCGAATGCTGACGTATTGGCTGCCTCTATCGCTATGGTGCACGAGCCCGCCGCGATGGATCGGCCGCCGACCGGAGGCGCCCATCGGGGCCACCAGCAGCGCCACATGTGGCCCGCCGCCCATGGCGAGCCCGCTGATCACACCGGTCAGCGCAATGCCGATCGTGGCGCCGATGCAGGCGAGCAGCCGCTCGCGCAACGTCGCGCCGGCGAGGATTGGGACGAAGAGGCGAGACCCCATGCTAAGCCTTGGAACGAGTGGAACTCTGCGCTATCCGCAATGCCGCCGGAGCCACGGATTTGAAAGTCAAACAAATCCGAATGTTCGCGGCCAGGGAGAATATTATTGCGCGCAGCAAGGTGGGCAGTCCGCCGCCAGCGGCTTGTGCCTTTCAAATTGCGCCAGAGCCTTGGCGCGAAGAAACTTCTACCGCAAAAGGATAGTATCGACTTCCTCCCGGCATGGCGGAACGCTCTCGCTTACCGCTGATCGTTCCGGGGAAGAATTCGCGTGAGCATTGGATCTTTGCTCAGTAACAGCGAGATGCGCTGACGACGATTCTCAAAGGTCAGCATTGGCGCGAAGAACTCAGCAACCGTCCCTGTGCTTTCGCTCGCTAGCAACATCAGTTCGGGCGCGCTCGCCTGTCCATGAAAAGCAGCGCCTCGTCCTCGAAGGGACCCCGTGACAGAGTTAATTACACCGTGCTCATCGGTTGCGCGAGAGCTGCCCCGACGCGAAGATGAACGAATCCTTTGGGCCAGCGTCCCAGCATTTAATCGCAGCGCAGGATCTTTGCTTCGAGCGCGGCTGCCACGAAAGCTCTTCGAGCAGCTGGTGGATGAGCCTTACCACGCAATACCTGCAGACAGGCGTCCATCGCTACCCTCCGTTTCTCGGTCTCACGATGAAGATCTCGCAGCAGGATAGCCGCCGCCTCATTGACATCGAATACGATACGCTCTGAGCTGCGGCGGCCAATCTGAACAACGACCGGCCTCTCAAATTTCTGCAAGCCGGTCATCACTCCGCCCCCCAAAGGCGATCATGCGTAAATAGGCCTAGTTCGTCTTCTTTGCCGAGCCGAGCCGGTTCCGCTGCGACTGCGAAATGTCGACACAATGCCCTCTCGACTTGCCCCGCGCCAGCCTCACATGCGTCGCCGACGCCTAGGCTCGCACTTTTCCGCTGCCCGACTTGGAGGTAGCGAGCCACTGCATGGCGGAGGTTGCGTCTTCCAATATCGCGGCCGGCTTCGCAAAACCGAAAAAGGTGTTGCGCGCTGCACTTACAGGTTTTCGCCCATTGTATGCATCAAAGCACGCCTTGAGGGCGGCTTCGTGGATCAGATCTCTGCGATCTGGTGGCCATTCGTTGAGGAAATCGACAGCGTCCGCAAGACTGGCAATCTCTTGCACGATGTACGCTGCACGTCTCACGAAAAGCGGGCTGCTGAAAGCCTCAGAGTTCATTCGATCCTCCCGACCTGCTGAACAGCTGGTTTGCGTGAACAGGCACCTCATCGACATCCGCCGACCATAGCAAAGTGTGTTGTCAGGGCGATGCCGATTTCAAGAGAAGTAGCGGCGAGAAGTCCCCGGTAGGCGAGCAAGCCGACTCCGCTACTGCGGTGGCTCACCAGGTGGCATATCTACATGGTCCCGAACCATGTGAACATCGTCCGGCTTTGACCCGCCACCAGAACACGGCTTCATCTTCTCAGCCTTGCTGCGCCGGCCAGGTATGACGAGCGGCCGCCGCTGACCTGCATGGCCCCGCGCAGACGCATCGGCGCAGCGAATCTTCTGCCTGTACGAGGAGCGGAGTTTGACATGAATAGACGTCAGCGGAAGCCTGCATTCCCGCAGGCCCGGATGTCATGCCATTCTTGTGGCGGACGCCGTGATCACGTCTGAACAAGCAACGTGTATCGCCGCCCGTTCACCCTCATTTACGCGAACAACTCCTTGTAACCGGTCGTCATCATCCGGTTCGCCCGATCGAGATGGCTTCTCGCGGCTTTCCGCGCGCGCACCGGCTCCTCCGCCGGATCGATGCCGAGGATGACCTGCGCCATCTCCTCATAACTCGCATCATCGGCGGAGGCGTCCAGGAACCTCAAGTAGGTCTTGAAGTGCTTCTTGTCGTAGGCGGTCAGGCTGTCCGACCAGGGGACTTCATCTTTAAGACCTGGTTCAACGTCTGTGTATTTCATCACGATATCGGGCTCCGGAAACAACTGGTCGAAGATTTCGCTTCGAGAGGCTACCCGAACCCGAGGGGAGTATCGTCTCAAGACGAAATTCCGATCATGATCTGCAAGTGCCTGCCGAAGCGATGAGCGCTCCTTTTGGCGATGCAACCCTAGGTTAGGGATGAATTGCAAAAAGCTCAAGACTGTTCGGCTGGCCGTCGATTCTGGCCGACTGCTCGGCCATCAATTTCACATAATTTCACATTCCACATAAGACACAAAAGTCGGTCCAGAGCTGACGGCCGAAACGCGCTAAGGCATTGGGATGCGCCGCAATGCGGGCCAGGCTTCCGGGCCGATCCCAAATCTTTTGGCTCTTCGGCCGTCCGCTCATCCGTCTTGACCAGAACGAACCTACAGCCTATTTCAGCGCCACGTTAGCACTCTCCACTGGCGAGTGCTAACCACGCTCCGGCAACGGAGAACCTTTCAA
>NZ_JBVVQB010000073.1:0-28647 GCF_055811775.1 Mesorhizobium sp. WSM4844
TTTCTTGCGGTGGGTTTTTTTTTTTCTCCGGTCGTTTGGTTTCTCGCCCGGGGCCCCCCCCCCCCCCGCGGGGGGGGCCCCCCCCCCCCCCCCCCCCCCCCGCCGCCGGATTATATTTGTCGCCGATGGTAAGTGCCATCAGCTTCTCGACCAGCCCGGTGCAGGAGCCGCAGGAGGCGGACGCCTTGGTGTGAGCGCGCACGTCGTCGAGCGAGGTCAGGCTTTTGGCCGTGATCGCGCCAGTGATCTTTCCCTTGCAAACGCCGTTACAGCCGCAGATTTCCGCATCATCCGGCAAGGCTGCAACGGCCGCCATAGGGTCCAGGGAGGCGCCTCCCTGGTATGAGTGGCCGAAGATAAGCGTGTCGCGCATTTCCGATATGTCGGTCTGCTTCTTCTTGAGGTCGTTGAACCAGGCGCCGTCCGCCGTCTCGCCGTAAAGCACGGTGCCGATGATGCGGTCATCCCTGAGCACCAGCCGTTTGTAGACGCCGGCGGCGGCGTCGCGCAGCACGATCTCCTGGCGGTCCTCGCCCTCGGCAAAGTCGCCGAGCGAGAACAGCTCGATGCCGGTGACCTTGAGCTTGGTCGGCGTGTCCGAATGGACGAAGGCGGCGGCCTCGTCGCCGGCCAACTGGCTGGCGGCGACACGCGCCATCTCATAGAGCGGTGCGACCAGGCCGTAGACCATGCCGTTGACCTCGGCGCATTCGCCGAGCGCGAAGATGTCGGGGTCGTTGCTGCGCATGCCGGCATCGACGACGATGCCGCGATTGACGGCAATGCCGGCGTCTTTCGCCAGCGTCGCATTCGGCCTGATGCCGACCGCCATGACGACCAGCGTCGCCGGGATGACGGTGCCGTCGGCGAGTTCCACCTGCTCGACCTTACCCTTGCCTGTGATCGCCTGGGTGTTGGCCTTGGTGATGACCTTGATGCCGCGTTGCTCGACAGCGCGCTGCAGCAGATAGCCGGCGGCCGGATCGAGCTGACGCTCCATCAGCGTCGGCATGACATGCAGCACGGTGACGTCCATGCCTTGCGCGTTCAAGCCCGCTGCCGCCTCCAGCCCGAGCAAGCCGCCGCCGATGACCACGGCCTTGGCCCGTGACTGCGCGGCCAGCATCATCGCCCGAACATCGTCGAGATCGCGATAGGTCAGGACGCCCGGCAGATCATGGCCGGGCACCGGGATGATAAACGGCACCGAGCCGGTGGCGATGACGAGCTTGTCGTAGGGCTCGGTCACGCCATGATCGGAGGTGACGGTCTTTGCCTGCCTGTCGATGGCGACGATCTTGTGGCCCTTGTAGAGGGTGATCCCGTGCTTGATGTACCAGCCATCGCCATGGATGATGATCTCCTCATAGTCCTTTTCGCCTGACAGAACCGGCGACAGCATGATGCGGTCGTAGTTCACACGCGGCTCGGCATTGAAGATGGTGACCTGGTAGAGGTCCGGCGCCTTTTCCAGCAGGTGCTCCAGCATGCGCCCGGGGGCCATGCCGTTGCCAATGATGACGAGTTTTTCGGTCATGTCCTGATCCACTCCTGTCTCATTCAGCCGCGTAGGAAAGGCCTGAAGCTTCGGCGGCGGCCGCGCGCTCCATCCGCCGGATGCTGAAGTGCATCCAGGCAAAGCAGGTGGCGACGATGACGAAGAGCAGCATGAAGCAACTCGACCAGACGCCGGTGAGGTCGTTGAGTGCGCCGAAGGCGATTGGCAGGATAAAGCCGCCGAGCCCGCCAATCATGCCGACAACGCCGCCGACCGCGCCGACACTCTGCGGGTAGTAAACCGGGATGTGCTTGTAGACGGCGGCCTTGCCAAGGCTCATGAAGAAGCCGAGCACGCAGGCAACGGCTATGAAGGCGAACGGGCCGATCTCGAAATGGAAGGCGATCGGCCCGCTGATGCCGTGCACGACGTAGTCTGCCGAGGGGAGAGACAGAACGAGAGTCGCGACGGCACTGACCGCGAAGGTCCAGTAGAGCACGGTGCGGGCGCCGATCCGGTCGGATAGCACGCCGCCATAGGCGCGAAAGATACTCGCCGGGATCGAATAGGCCGCGCCGATCATGCCGGCGGTCGCGATGCCGAATCCGTAGACGCCGATCAGGTAGCGCGGCAACCACAGCGACAGCGCCACGAATGCACCGAAGGCGAAGAAATAATAAAAGGCGAAGCGCCAGACCTGCAGGTTCTTGAGTGGCGCGAATTCCTGCAAGAAGCTTCTCGCGGGCGCTGCCTTGCCGGCGCGGCGCTCGCGGATGACCGGATCGTCGTCGGTGGTGAACCAGAAGACGGCGGCCATGACCACGAGTGCTGCCGCCCAGATCAGCGCGACCGACTGCCAGCCCCAGGAGAGAAGCACGAATGGCGCCAGGAACTTGGTGACCGCGGCGCCGACATTGCCGACACCGAAAATGCCAAGCGCCGTGCCCTGCTTGCCGGCCGGGAAGAAGCGCGAGACATACGCGACCCCGACGGCGAAGGAACCACCGGCGAGCCCAACGCCTAACGCGGCGACCAGCATCTGTCCGTAGGTTTGCGCAAAAGCGAGCAGGAAGGTCGCGACCGCCGCCGCAAGCATGGTCGCGGTGTATACCAGCCGTCCGCCAAAACGGTCGGTCCAGACACCGAGCACCATGCGCACGAGCGAACCGGTGAGGATCGGCGTGCCGACCAGCAGGCCGAACTCCGTCTCGTTCAGCCCAAGGTCCTGCTTTATGCGCACGCCGATGATTGAAAATATCGTCCATACCGCGAAGCAGACGGTGAAGGCGATGGTGGACATCACAAGCGCCTGGCGGGGAGCATTGTCCTGGCTGGGCGCGGCTGGGAGATTTGCGGTCAACGTCTGGCTCCGGTTTGCGGCGTGGGAGGCACCGCGGATGTTTGTGGGTGAATGATCAGCGGCGCGGCATCGGTGCGTGCAACGAGACCGGGCTCGCCACGGTCAGGTCCTTGCTTTCCGTCTTGGCGCCGACGGGAAACAGCAGGAGCGCGGCGGTGAACAGTGCCGCCGTCAGCGCGCTGCTGGCCAGAAAATCGCGGCGCGTGAAGTCCGCGAGGGACGCGGCAGTTCCGATCCGTTTCGTCATCGTCGTCTCCGGTTGGGCGCCGCTTGGGACCAGCGCCGTCGATCGCGTAAAAACAAAAAAGCCGCCGGTCAGGTCTTTGCGCGTCCGTCCATCCGGGATCGCGTATTGACCTGAGCGGCAGCTTTGCCTGTGGCGCCCGCCATTGGACGCCGTGTCACTTGGCCCTTTCGGACCCACAATCTGAAAAGCAGGAAGCGTGCCAACTCGACAGCGCTCCAGATTATCGAATGAAATCAATGTGAACCGCAACCGCGCGATTTTTGACCAAGCCCGGCAGCGGATCAAAGATTAGTCAGAATGCCTTGCACAGCAGCATAATATTTGTGCAATGCGGTAGATTGCCCATTGCCGATGCAGATTGCCAATTGTGGATGATGACGCGATTTCCGGTCATGGCCTCACTCCGCGGCTTCCACGAAGCGGTGGCGTTCATAGAGGAACTTCAGCACCGCCTCGCGGCAGCGCAGGAAGGTCCGGTCGGAGGAAAGCTCGATGCGCCGGCGCGGCCGGGCCAGCGGCACCGCAAGCACCTCGCCGATGGTCGCCGCTGGACCGTTGGTCATCATGACGATGCGATCGGACAACAGCACCGCCTCGTCGACATCGTGCGTGATCATGATCGTCGTCGAGCCAAGCCTCGAATGGATATCCATCACCGCATCCTGCAGATGGGCGCGCGTCAGAGCGTCCAGCGCACCGAAGGGCTCGTCGAGCAGCAGGATCTTCGGCTCCATGGCCAGCGCGCGGGCGATGCCGACGCGCTGCTTCATGCCGCCCGATATCTCGGCGGGCCGCTTGTCCCTGGCATGCGCCATCTGCACGAGGTCGAGATTGCGCATGATCCAGTCATGCCGCTCGGCCTTGGTCCTGGTCGAACCGAACACCTTCGACACCGCCAGATTGATGTTCTCGTAGACGGTGAGCCACGGCAAAAGGCTGTGGTTCTGGAACACCACGGCGCGCTCGGGTCCAGGGCTGTCGACCTCCTTGTCCTCGAGCAGGACCGCGCCGGCGGAGACTCTGGTCAGCCCGGCGATCAGGTTGAGCAAGGTCGACTTGCCGCAGCCGGAATGGCCGATGATGGAGACGAATTCGCCTTTGTCGATGGTCAGCCGGATGTCTTTCAGCACCTCGCTGACCTGGCCGCCGCGGGCAAAGGATTTGTCGATATGGTCGAGTTTCAGGTAGGCCGTCATCGCCCCTCTCCTCACTTTGCCGTTGTGCCGCGGGTGACGAAGGCGCCGGCCGCCGCGACCAAGCGGTCGAGGCAGAAGCCGGTGACGCCGATATAGGCGAGCGCGACGATGATGTCGGGCAGCCGCGACGAGTTCCAGGCGTCCCAGATGAAGAAGCCGATGCCGACGCCGCCTGTCAGCATTTCGGCGGCGACGATGGCGAGCCAGGACAGGCCGATGCCGATGCGCAGGCCGGTGAAGATGTAAGGTGCCGCGGCCGGCACCATGATCTTTACGAAGAATTCGAGCTGGTTGAGCCTGAGGATGCGGGAGACGTTTCGATAATCCTCTGGAATGTTGCGGACGCCGACGGCAGTGTTGATGATCACCGGCCAGATCGAGGTGATGAAGATGACGAAGATCGCCGACGGGCTGGAATCGCGGAAGGCAGCCAGCGACAGCGGCAGCCAGGCGAGCGGCGGCACGGTGCGCAGAATCTGGAACACAGGATCGAGGCCGCGCATCGCCCAGATCGACTGGCCGACCAGCGCACCGAGCGCGACGCCGACGATGGCAGCCAGGCCGAAGCCGATGGCGACCCGCTGCAGCGAGATCAGCACCCGCCAGGCCAGTCCGATATCCTGCGGACCATAGTCGAAGAACGGATGGGCGATCAGATCGTAGGCCTCGTTCCATACCTGGCTAGGTGGCGGCAAGCTGGCATTGGGCGACGAGCAGGCGACCTGCCAGACGACGAGCATGACGATGATGACTACGGCCGGCGGCACCAGCGTGCTCGCCAGCTTGCCGGCGATCGCGGTGGGATCGAAGCGGCGCCTCACCTTGGCGGTGAAAGCTATGACCTCTGCAGGCTTGGCAGGCGCGGGGAACGCCTTCACCTTGGTGTCCTCGATGGCTTGAATAGACATTTCGCAAAAAGCTCCTTGAGCACTGGCAAGCGGCGCAGCGGCGGCGCTTGCCGTCCACGTCAGGCCGATGCCTTGATCTTGAGGCTGTCGAGATAGGCGGACGGGTTGGCCGGATCGAAAATCTTGCCGTCAAAGAAGGTCTCGACGCCGCGCGATGGAGACGCCGGGATATCGGCCGCAGCAACGCCAAGATCCTTGGCCGCCTCGCGCCACAGATCTTCGCGGTTGACTTGATCGACCAGCGCCTTGATGTCGGTGGTCGCCGCGAATTTGCCCCAGCGGATGTTTTCGGCGAGGAACCAGCTGTCGTGGCTCTTGAACGGATAGGACACACCGCCCTTCCAGAACTTCATGTAGAGGTCGGTGCCGGTGGCGACGCGGTCATTGCCGTAATTGATGTCGCCCTTGAGGCGGCCGATGATGTCGGCTGTCGGCACGTTCATCCATTGCCGCTTGCCGATGATGGCCGCCATCTCGTCCTTGTTTTCCATGGCTTCGCACCATTGCTGGGCTTCCATGACGGCCATCAGGATCGCCTTGGTGGCGTTCGGGTTCTTGTCGATGAAGGCGGCCCGCAGGCCGAGCGCCTTTTCCGGATGGCCTTTCCACAACTCGCCCGTGGTGGCGGCGGTAAAGCCGACGCCCTGATGGACGAGTTGCTCGTTCCATGGCTCGCCGACGCAGAACACGTCCATGTTGCCGACCTTCATGTTGGCGACCATCTGCGGTGGCGGCACGACGATGGTCGAGACATCCTTGTTGGGATCGATGCCGCCAGCGGCCAGCCAATAGCGCAACCAGAGATCATGAGTGCCGCCCGGGAAGGTCATGGCGGCCTTCACCTCCTTGCCTTCGGCCTTCTTGGCCGCGAAGGCGTCCTTCAGCTTGGAGGCGTCGAGGCCGACGCCGGTGCCGGCATATTCCTGCGCGACGGAAATCGCCTGGCAGTCGTAATTCAGCCGCGCGACGATCGCCATCGGCATCGGCTGGTTGTTCTGCGTCACCTTGCCGGTATGCATCAGGTAAGGCATCGGCGTCAGGATATGGGCGCCGTCGATGCCGTTGGCTTCGCCGCCGAGCATCAGATTGTCGCGCGTCGCGCCCCAGGAGGCCTGCTTGAGCACCTCGACATCGGGCATGCCGAATTTCTCGAACAGGCCCTTCTCCTTGGCGATCATCAGCGGCGCCGCGTCGGTCAGCGCGATGAAGCCGAGCTTGGCGCCGGTGACTTCCGGTGCCGCGGGCGCCGCATAGGCGCCAGACGGCAGCAGCGCGCGTGCCGCTGCCAGGGTTGCCGCGGTGGCAGCACTTGCCATCAGAAAATTGCGGCGGGTCATGCCCTCGAGAGGGGCTTCAGTCTTGATGCGTTTCGTCATCGTCGTCTCCCGTTGGGCACTGCTTGGGATCAGCGCCGTCGATTGCCGTGCTCGGTCAAAACAAAAAAAGCCGCCGGCCAGGCCGCGCGCGTCCGTCCATCCGGGATCGCGTGTTGACCTGAGCGGCAGCTTTGCCTGTAGCGCCCGCCATTGGACGCCTGTTCCGTGACCCGAAAAGAGTCTGCTTATTGCAATGCAGGAACCGTGCCAGTTTCGGAATGGATGACAAACATCAATGAGATCAACGGCATGCCACAATCATCGGCGCGCTGGCCCGTTGGGCGAGCAAGCCAAAGATTGCTCATTAGCGCAGTTGCACGCATAATTTTTGTGCAATGCACAAGAATGGCGCGAAAATGATCAGGCTTCGGCGCGCGCCAATTTCTGCCCGGCAATGTAGGCGTCGACCTCGTCGGGATCGAATATCTGGCCATCGAAGAAACCATCGGGGCCGAGCACCAGACTGGCGCCGGCGGAGCCGACAGGTGTGGCAGACGCCAGCGCGCCCTCAACCTTAGAATTGGCGCCGGGAAGTGCGACGCCGAGCGGCTTCAGCGCTGCGCGATAGAGGTCGGGCCGGTAGGTGTCCCGCGCGAGCGCCATGTGGGCAGCGCTGTGCTTGACCTGCCCCCAACGGACCATCTGCGTGTAGAACCACAGCGCGTGGCTTTTCCACGGAAAATTTGCCGCCTTGCCGAAAGCCAGAAAGAAGTCCTCGACGGCCAGTTCCGCGCCGCCGCCCAGCGCAAGATGTCCGGTCAGGATCGGCATCTGCAGCGCCGGCGAAAGGCCGAGGAAGGAAGGCTGCGCCATCAGGGCGGCCAGTTCGCCGCGGTTTGCCGGATCCTGGCACCAGCGCGCGGCGTGATGGAGCGCGCGCAGCAGCGCCGAAAGCGCTTCCGGGTGTTTTTCGGCCCAGGCCTTGCGCACGCCGACGACTTTCTCGGGGCTGGTCTTCCAGATGGTGGCCTTGACCGTGGCGATATGGCCGGTGCCGGCGACGACCGAGGCGCTGTTCCACGGTTCGCCGGCGCAGTAGCCGTCGATCCTGCCGGCGGCGAGTGCGTCGGCCATGAAGGGCGGCGGCACGATGACGATTTCTATTTCGCGCGACGGATCGATGCCGCAGGCGGCGAGCCAGTAGCGCAGTTCGTAATTGTGTCCGGAGTGCGGATGCACGACCGCAAAGCGCAGGGGGTCGCGACCGGCATTTGCCCGTTCACGGATCAGCGCTCCCAAAGCCTTGCCGGCCCGCGCCGGATTGAGATCGGGCAAGGCGCCGTGCGCGGCCATGCCCGCCCAGAGCGTGTTCGAAACCGTTACGCAGTTACCGCCCAGTCCCAGCGAGAACGGCACGATCGTGTCGGAGGCGAGCGGGGTGAGCCCCAGATTGCAGGCGATCGGCATCGGCCCCAGCATATGCGCCAAATCGAAATGCCCGATCGCGATGCGGTCGCGGATGTTGGCCCAAGAGGTTTCGCGGCTGAGCGTCAGGTCGACGCCTTCGCGTGCGGCAAAGCCGATCTCCCTCGCTGCGACAAGGACGGCGCTGTCGAAGAGCGGTATGAAACCTGCGTTGATCTGGTGTTCGGCCGCCATGTTCAACTCTCTCCGGGATCCAGAAGGCCTGCCGCCGTCACCAGGCTCTGCGCGATTTCGCTGATCTTGCGGTTCTGGTTCATGGCGGTCTTGCGCAGAAGCGTATAGGCCGCGTCCTCCGACAGGCCGCGTGATCGCATCAGGATGCCCTTGGCGCGGTCGATGACCTTGCGGTCCTCCAATTCACTGCGGGCTTCCTCAAGTTCGCGCGCCATCCGCGAGAACGCGTTGAAGCGGCTGATCGCCATGTCTAGGATCGGCTTGACGCGCTCCTGGCGCAGCCCGTCGACGACATAGGCGGAGACCCCCGCTTCCACCGCAGCTTCGATCGAAGCCTGATCCGACCGGTCCACGAACATGGCGATCGGCCGCTTCACCACGCGCGAAAGCTGGAACATGTTTTCAAGCATATCGCGGTTGGGATTTTCGAGATCGATGACGATTACGTCCGGTTCGATCTCGGCAATGCGCCGCGCTATTCCCGCAACATCGTGAACGACCGTGACCTGCTCATGCCCGGCCTCCCGCAATCCCGCCTCGATGATGGAGGCGCGGATGTGGTTTTCGTCGATCACCAGGACGGTGAGGGATTTCCGGATCATGCCGCATTTTGCGCACGGCGCGCGATTGTGCAATGCGGCATGGCGAGAATTGACGAAGTCATCGCTTCGGGTGACCGTAACATGTTCGCGGAACCGACCGTTAAGCCTCTCTAAACGCATCTGACTTTGCTTTTGTATCCACCGCGCTATTTCCCAATTGCGACCTTGTCTCGCTGGCTTTGAAATTGGAGGTTTCCATGGATCGGCGATTATTTTTGACAGGAGTGTTTGGCGTTGCTGGGGCAGCAGCCCTTGCGAGCGCAGTTCGGCCAATCAACGCAGTGGCCGGCGTACCGAGCGCCAGAAGTGGCATCCTCGATGAACTCGACGCGCCGGGCAGGGAAGCCCTCGAGGATGAAAATACTCAGGCGGAGCCGGTTCGCCATAGACGCTGGCACCGCAGGCGGCGGCGCCGGCGGCGGCATTGGAGAAGGGTCTGTCGTCGTGCCTGGCGGTATGGCCGTCTGCGCAGACGGTGCTTTCGCAGGCCTGTTTGGGTTTGGGCCTGGTATTACTAGCAGTTAGTGTGCTGAAAACCCCGGTGGTTGCCGGGGTTTTCAGTCTCAGACTAGCCGAATACGGATCAGCCAGTCCTTCGCGCTCAGAAATTTCTACCAATCATTCCTGACCCCTAATGCAACCATTCCGTGACCTGCGAGTTGCGGCAGGGCGGGGTAGGGACATGCAGACATGGCAAAGCGTGAAAGGCTGGGCTACCCCCCAACTTGCCGAGGCCATTCGGCAGTTCATCAGCGCTGAAGACAATCGCCATCACGTACACAAGCTGCTTGGGCTGGAGGTCGAACAGGAATTGACGCCAACGCTGGCATCATTGCTAGAGGCGATCGGCAAGGCCGGTCGGGACGAACTCCATAGCTGCCCTGACGGGTCCTGCTAAGGAAAGCCCGCCGCCGTTGAGGAACAAGCGACGGGCCCACAACGGCTGTGCTTCCACGGAGAACTGGCCGCCGCAATTCTAAACCCGCGCGGGCCTACATCGTTCCTCTTCCCGCTCTAAATTACCCTCCATGGCAACCTACTGGTTCTCCCCTCCGGTGTTCGTGAAGACCGAAATGGTCGGTGTCAGCTATGCCTGCAACAATGTCCGAGGTGCATCCGAGCAGCTCCTGAAGTGGTCCAAGAGGGCCCAAGTGGAAACGTGCGTCGGCCCTCTGCCTTCAAGCCCTGGGGGGTGAGGAGGTTGACCCTAAGGAAGTACGCAAGGACTTGGAGGCTGCTGCCGAGGAGGAGGGGGTACTATGGCCCATGAAGCTCTCACTTTAGCTCGCATGAGCCTGTTATCCGATGGGTCGTAAGAAAATTTGGCCCGGATATTCCGACCCCTCCTTTTGACCCGTTGAACCCGCTCACCCGAATTGTCTATCCGAGCTAGCTCAAGCGGCCGATTTGGGGGCGATCTTTATCGGCTACTAATGACCTGTCGTTTGACGCTGGGTTGGGTGGGCACGCGCGTCAGGCCGGAGTGTAGGCTGGGGTACGGAAGTCGCAATCTTTGAAGGCCCGTCCCCGGCCGCACTCTTGAGACACCCGCCCGGGTGACCTTTGGGGCCGGCACTAGCCGGTGTAAGACTGACAGGGTGCCCAAGGCTCCGCTGTCTGGGTCCTGTCATCGCTCAGTCACTATTTAGTTGTGCTGCCACTGCACCCCGCGAAGGCAGCTCAAAGCAGCGGGGACTAACCCCAAGCCCCCCCACCCGGTCCCCGCTGCTCATTTACCGTCACGGAACCCCGAAGGTCTAGCCGACCCAGAGCGCCATCTTCAGCGCCTATGCCAGCGCCTTCCGCATCGCCCTCGTCGCATGCTCCAGCCGCCTCTCAGGCCCGCCGTATCGTTCGCTACGTCGCCAAGCGCGTGGCCCTCTCTCCCAAGCATCCGTGCCTAGGTCCTCGCCTCTACCAAACACATGAGCATCCCCTAAATTACCCTCATAGCTCTCCATTGGTTTCACCCTCCGGTCAACATCGAGACAGACCGACCTGGACTCACCTATGGCTGCAACAACGTCGAGGGTGCCGCCACGGAACTTATGAAGTGGGCCAAGCGAGGACCCAAGAAGCCTGCATGGCCTGCCTTGGAGACGAGGGCACACCCGACGACGTAAGGAAGGCCTTAGAAGCCGCTGCCAAGGAGGAGGGGTTGCTGTGCTCCTCTGGTTAGGTCTCCATTTGCGTTATTTGTTCTATCTCGTCTCACGTTGGTCGCTACAGTGCGTTTGATGGGGCGGCCCGACAGCCACTTGGGGGGCGACTATCGGGGCCGCCGGGCCTAGCCAGCGGGGGGCGTTTCGTTTCGCCGGCTGGAACGAAATTATATGCAGCTTCATGCATCATTGCTAATTTAGTAAAACGGTCATGGTCCGTTCTCCTAGCCATCAAATCGGATGAGCCTAGGTTCGAATAAGTGCGTAAAATTGTCAGTACCGGCGTCGGCCGGCTTGAGTTCATTCCTCCGATGACGCCTACCTTGGTCGCCAAGCCGCCCCAAGGCGACGCTGGATGCATGAAGCCAAATTCGACGGCTACCGCTCCCAAATCATCATCGACGCCGGCGGTGTGCGGATCTTCACCCGCCGCGGCCTAGACTGGACATCGAAGTACCGCGACCTAGCTGCGGCGGCGCAAACGCTGGACGTCGAGAATGCCATCATCGACGGCGAAGTCGTCGTCTTGAATGAGGCTGGCCTGTCGGACTTTGCCGCGCTGCGCAAGGCCATCACCAGGCCCCAGCACGACCTCTATTTCGTTGCGTTCGATCTCCTGCATCTCAACGGCCACGATCTGCGCGACATGGTACTTGAGGATCGGCGGGAAATCCTAGCCGGCCTCATAGGGTCTGACAGCCGCATCCAGTTCAGTGAGACCATTCCGGGCGAGGCTAATGCGATCTATCATCTGATCGGCGCGGCTGGCCTGGAAGGGATGGTATCGAAGCGTCGGGACAGCAAATATCGCAGCGGCCCGACCACCAATTGGCTGAAGACAAAATCCTTCACAGAAAGCGAGTTTGAACTACTCGGCGTCGAACGCGAGAGGGGCAAGCCCGCGTTTGCTCTGATGGCTGACCCAGCCACCCGCAAATATGTCGGCAGCGCGTTCGTGAGCGTCAATCGCGAGATGCGGGAACGACTTTGGAAAAGGGTCCAGGAGCATGCCGGGTCACCGCCCAAGGACATGCCAAAGCGACCGGCAACGCAGTGGGTCAAGCCGGGCATCAAAGCCCGCGTGAAGCACCTCAGGGGCGAGGACGACCTTCGCCACGCTTCGCTTCAGGACTTCTGGGATGAAAGCTAGCTTTCCGCGTTCTATGCGCTGCCGCTTGTCTCGCTTTCCTCGTCAAGTGCTGAGGCACCGGCAAAATAGGCGTTGGCAATCAGCCAAATTTAGCGGACTAATGGTTTCCAGCAAAGGACGCGCGGCGTGGTATACCATCACTATCCGAGGAAACATTGGATACGCAGCCGCTCAGCGCCATCAAAATCAACACCAAAAATAGTCGCATCTTTCCCTCCGAATTGGGGGCACTTAGCACGGATGTCATGCTGGTGCCTGGCCGCCGACCGAAAGCGAGGCCCGTTCAGAAACTTATGGAGACCGACATTCCCCGGATGAACCCGGTTCTGGCGACACAGTAGCCGTCATGGCCGCCCCAGGCAATGTTGAGCGCGGTGCGGGAGGGTAAGGCCGCCATTGCACAGCTGCCCTGCGACATGCGAGTTTGTCAACCAAATGGCTCATCATGGGAGTCTCGTCATGTCCATTCGCCGGATTGCGTTGACCTCGGCAGCGGTCATGCTTGCCTTCACAACCCTCGCCCAGGCCAGGCCGGACGCCCGCGCCATGACCTGCCAACAGACGCAGGCGCTAATCCAGAGCCATGGCTCGGCGGTGCTGACCACCGGCCCGAACACCTATGCCCTCTACGTCCGCCGGTACAGCAATGCGTGCGACTGGTCGGAAATCCCAGCGGTAGGGTTTGTGCCGACGCTCGATGGCCAGTGCTTGGTTCATCGATGCAGAGAGCCGCTCTACACTCCTCCCGGCTGACGGTGACGAGCATAGCTATTCTGCTGCGCCTTTCGGCAGGTAGCCCTTAGCCTCAAGGTTTTCTCGACATAGGCAGCAACCATGCGCCTGTCTGGGAACGGAGTCGCATCATCGGCGTTACCGGCCAGCCAAACGCTGCGATGATATGGAGGAACGGCGTGATCGAGTTGACTGAGAAGGAAAAGCGCTTTCTCAAGCGCGTTGACACCATCACTCACGTTCCCTGGTCGAACAAAGTCACCGCCGCAGATTCCAAAGGCAAGCCAATGCGGATCGCACGGGCGACGTTTGCCCGATTAAGAGACGACGGCATCATCATCCGATCTACTAGCGACCTAACCTCGAACACCTACGTCATTAATTCTGCACCCGTGACGCCACAAGTCGAGGAAGTGCAGGAAGCGTCCTGATCGGGCGGGGGCACGGCGGCGCGTCAATCCTCAGCCTCACGCCGGCGCCGCCACCATTCTCTAGGCCGGAGGGTGATGACGCGCAAACATTCGCCGACGAGCGTTCGCAATGAGAGAGGCGGGCGCTCATTCCGCCTCTCGGTGTCGGCTCAAAACGTCGTGCAGTTCACGGTGTTGCCAAAGCGGTTGCAAGTCGTCGTTTTCGGCTGACTGTTTTGCATGTCGGCAAATGCCGCATTCGCCTTGGCAGATGCCCTGCCGCGAGACGAAATGGACTCGTTTTGGATGCATTGGGCCATGGCCGGGGTCCCTGGCTCGAAGCCGTAGGAAACGCATCGGTTGCGGAAATAGGTTGCCTGTTCCGCCTGCGGTGTGGTGGCAAACCAAGCAGGTGAGCCAGGCATACCTAGGCCCGAACCGGAGCAGCCGCTTAAAAGGATGGTCGCGGCCCCTGCCGCCGCGAAAATATGGTATTTGCGCATGCTGCCCCCTGCGCATGCACTGAACTTCAAAAGCTTCGGCCCCGCAAGGGCCGGCGCGGCGCGCAAATATCCCTTCGAAGCCGAACTTTGGGCAGCGCAGCTGGCGGCGTCGGTTCTCCAGCTGGCTTCCGCAGGGGACGCATCAGCATGAGCGCCGGCGTCAAGACAAAGGCGCTGGCTGCATTCGTGCGGCAGTGCCTTGATCCGCTGCCCGATGCCGTCCTCATCGACACGCACCACAATCAGCTCATGCGTCAGGCGCGCCGACTTCCTTGGCGCAAGGCTGATGCTGTCACCAGCCTGGCAACAGCGGAAACGGCTTACTGGCAAGAGAAAAGCATTCACGCGATGTACGTCCTGGAGGACGAGGACAAATCTAGCGCCTATTCTGACAAACGGATGATCAGCGTCGACAGGAGCCGGCAGGCTGTGGCCGATCAAATCCGAGTTCCAGCGCCCGATCTAATGGCCGTCCAATGGAAGCGAGAAGCCGCAAAGGACCGATATCTGCCGATCGGCGAGGACGAAGTCGCCAAGCTCATCGCGGCGGACGAGGCGTTTCTTGCAGCGCATCCGATCACGAAGCAACCTCGTAGAAAACGTGGGCGGAGCGACCATCACTGAACAGGACAAAAACTGTCATAGCCCGCTGCCTCACGGTGGCGGGTTTTTCTTTGCGTGAAGCTCCAATTAGGATTGACACCTAGCGGCATTTCTCCCTCGCCCCGTCATGACCGAACCGTAACCTCGACCGGCAAGGGGGAGCGCTGGTTTTGCAGCGAGGCAGAAGCCCGAGCGGCCGGCTGGCGAAAAGCGCGACGGTGGCGTCCGCCTTGCTCCTGTCCCGCAGCTATTGCGCGATTTTGGTTCCGTTGACGCCCGGCAATCATGGAAGGCCGAGGGGCGAGTGATCGAGCTCCGGTTCCCATAGCACACTAGCCCAGCACTAAGCCTGCAATCAAAACGGCAAATCCGATAGAAAGCGGGACCGCCAAAAGCCAGCCCGCCTCCAAAACGCTATTTTCTTGCCGATCCATAACAGTCTCCTCTTTGATGCTGCCCCTGATTACGAAAGCCATTGGGAGCGGTTCGGTTCCGACGATTTTGCCAAGGACCCGGGGAGATTGCACCACCGGGTGCTCGCGTTCGTCCTCACCATTCGCGTGTTCGGCATCGCATCGCGTCGCGTCAGGTCGACGCTGTTCGAACCGCTCGCGCGGTGATAAGCGGTTGAGGATCTGAGTCCTACTTGAAGGTACCGCAATTGCTCATCGCGTTCGCCATATCTGTAGGTCTCGCACTGGTAACGGTTCTGATGCACTATGAAGTGCTAAATATCGCCGGAACGATGAGGCGTCGTTTTTCACTTCCGATGCGGGTTGATCTGCTGCTCTTGGTCGTCGCAGCAATCATTGCTCACGTGGTGGGGATCTGTCTTTTCGCGCTCGCCTACGCCTGGATGAACCACCATCCAGACCTTGGAAGTCTCGCAGGCTTGTTTTCCGGAAGCGCAGCGGATTTCTTCTATTTCTCGGTCACCTGTTACACGACGATCGGCTTTGGCGAAGTCTATGCCACTGGGCCGATGCGAATCGTTGCTGCCTTGGAGGGTCTCAACGGACTCGTCCTGATCGCTTGGTCAGCATCGTTCGCATACGCATCGACTTCGGATCTGTGGAAGCGGGAGCAAGACTGACGCGCGTTTCAGAGGTCGTGTTCCTTCGTCATAGCTGTTCGCGCCGAAAGGTGCGGCGGGCTTTTTCGTTCGGGCGCCAAGGAGCTTGTAACCGTTTACCTGAATGTTCCCATAGGGGCTTATTCAAAATTTCGCCACTGCACCGCTATCAGAACGGCCCGTTGCTATAGCGTGGTAATCGGGGCCATTACCAATGGCTTAGCCCATTTTAAATAACGGGTTCCCGGCTAATCCACTGCCGCTGATAAACAGCAGGGAAACAGCGAGCAGCCTGCGGCCCAGACCCTTTTGAACCCTTTTGAGTGCTCCCTGTAGGGCGCCCATAGAAAATTTCGGCCAGCTGATAGGCGATGCCTCTCTGGTGCGGCTTACGGCGCTCTAGGCACCTCAAAGTGGTCCCGTCGCCATCGCGATCCAGCTTGGAAATGTGCGGAACCGTACGAAACGGATTGCACGGCAACCAACGCGGTGGCCGGGCATTAATTTAGCAAAGCATCAAATAGGAAAGCATCGGGAGGAAGACCATGCTGCACCTTAACATGCCTGGCGAATTTGAGGTCGGCGATGAGGTTGCGCTAGCAGGTACCGTCATCTCCATTCTCCCTAGCGGCCGAGCCAGAGTGAGCATTCCATCCTATGACCATCCTTACACGCTAGAGCCGCCACCCAAAGCCCGGGCCGGCGACCGAGTAGTTCTTGTTGGGGACGTCACCCGCATCGATCGCGGAGCAGACAAACTCACCGTGCGGATTGACTGCGGCGGCGTGATTACGGTCGCCAGGTCGGCAATCACTCGGCTGAGGAAGCACCGCCGGGCTTCAGCCGGTTGACGCTACGGCGACACAACGGCCTGCGCTCGTCGGCATACGGAACATGCAAGCGTATCGTGCCTCAAGCCAATCTAACTTCGAGGGACCTAGGCCTGCGCTAAAAAGTCCGAACATTTCCCATCCCCTCGCCTTTCGGCAAATCTGGCGGAAAACGGAGACTAGGCAAATTTTGCGACCCCTAAAAAGCGCCTCGGGGTGCCGCGGCGGTGCCCCGAACCATTTCAGGGCAACAGGCCCCCGAGGGGAAGAATGCTAATCAACTGAAATCATTATAGAAATTTTGGTGGAGCCAATCGGAATCGAACCGACGACCTCTTGAATGCCATTCAAGCGCTCTCCCAACTGAGCTATGGCCCCACTCCGGCAGTCAACCGGCGCCGTTGCCGGCGAAGAGATCCGGCGCGGGTTGAGACCGCGCCGTTAGTGCAGGCGGCTTCTAACCCCGCCTTCCGTCAATATCAAGCCTTTAAGAGCCGCTTTTTATCAAGAACCCGCGAAAGTCGGCGGGCGCTGTGTGAGAGGCCGGATCAGACTTCGTCGTCGTCATCGCCGACGCCGATCATGTCGGCGACATCGTCGTCCTCTTCCTCTTCGTCGGCGAGGAAGGTATCGTCGTCGTCGCCGAGGTCCACATCGTCCTCGTCATCGCCGAGATCGGGAAGATCGTCGGGCTTCGTATCCTCGTCCGCCTCTTCGAGCGAGACGACCTCGACGCCCTCTTCCTCCTCGGCGTCGACTTCCTTCTCGGCAACTTCCTCTTCCTCCTCAAGGGCGGCAATCTTGCCTTCCTCGAAATAAGAGCGGGGATAGTTCTTGCCGGTATAGGGCGAGACGATCGGATCCTTGTTCAGATCGTAGAATTTTTGACCCGTCTCGGGGTCGATGCGTTTGGTGCCAAGTTCGGGTTTTGCCACAGCAAGCCTCGTCGATGAAAGTTTGGTCCCCATAACCACAGTTTACGGCGCTGTCAAAGCCTAAAGCCAGCGTCACAAATCCCCGCGTTGAGCGACCTCTCGCAAGGGGATGACCAATTCCGCCCGCCGTGATACGAGACCGCGCAAACCAGAAGAAAAAGGCCAGCCACCGGCGTTTTTCACCCAAGGAAAACCCATGTCGCATACTGCCGCCCCGAAACCGGCCACCGCCCGCAAATCGCCAGCGCTTTCAGGCACAGCACGGGTGCCCGGCGACAAGTCGATCTCGCACCGCTCGTTCATGTTCGGCGGCCTCGCCTCCGGCGAAACCCGCATCACCGGCCTGCTTGAAGGCGAGGACGTGATGCGCACGGGCGCCGCGATGAAGGCAATGGGCGCGCATATAGAGAAGCGCGGCGCTGAATGGGTGATCCACGGCACCGGCAACGGCGCGCTGCTGCAGCCGGAAGGCCCGCTCGATTTCGGCAACGCCGGCACCGGCTCGCGCCTCACCATGGGCCTGGTCGGGACCTACGACATGGAGACGACCTTCATCGGCGACGCCTCGCTGTCCGGCCGGCCGATGGGCCGCGTGCTCGAGCCGCTGCGCCAGATGGGCGTGCAGGTGCTGAAGGCGACGCCCGGCGACCGCATGCCGATCACGCTGCGCGGCCCCAAACACGCCGCGCCGATCACCTACCGCGTGCCGATGGCCTCGGCCCAGGTGAAGTCGGCGGTGCTGCTCGCCGGGCTGAACACGCCCGGCATCACCACCGTCATCGAGCCGGTGATGACGCGCGACCACACCGAAAAGATGCTGCAGGGATTCGGCGCCAATCTGTCGGTCGAGACCGACGAGCGCGGCGTGCGCCACATCTTCATCGAGGGCCAGGGCAAGCTCACCGGCCAGACAATCGCTGTGCCGGGCGACCCGTCATCGGCCGGTTTCCCGCTGGTGGCGGCGCTGATCGTGCCGGGCTCGGACATTAAAATCGAAAACGTGCTGATGAACCCGACCCGCACCGGTCTTTTGTTGACGCTACAGGAAATGGGCGCCCGGATCGACGTTCTCGACCCGCGCAATGAAGGCGGCGAGGATGTCGCCGATCTGCGGGTGCGCTATTCCGAGCTGAAGGGCGTCACCGTGCCGCCCGAACGGGCGCCGACGATGATCGACGAATATCCGGTGCTTGCTGTCGCGGCGAGCTTTGCCGAGGGCGAGACGCTGATGCAGGGGCTGGAAGAGCTGCGGGTGAAGGAATCGGACCGGCTGTCGGCGGTCGCCGAAGGGCTGAAGCTCAATGGCGTCGACTGTACCGAGGGCGAAGCCACACTGGCCGTGCGTGGAAAACCCGGCGGCAAGGGGCTTGGCCAACATCCGAACGGAAAGAGCACCATCGTCCAGACCCATCTCGACCACCGCATTGCCATGAGCTTTCTGGTCATGGGACTGGCAACGGAAAAGCCTGTCACCATCGACGACCAGGCGATGATCGCGACCAGCTTTCCGGAATTCATGGGGCTTATGAAGGGGCTGGGGGCGGAGATCGATTAGCCGATGTTGCAGGATTGGCCAATCCTAGCAGCTTGCCTGGGAGCTGCGCTGATCCCGTATCTGATCGAACGCCTCGTTTTTAAAGTACGATTTGGCATTTTCGCTTTTCTTTTCTGGCTTTTGGCCCTTCAATTCACGACCATCTACTTGTCATTTTATGCAACCAAATTTCTTGAGAATAACGACTGGGTCTTTCTTGCGGGGCTTTTCAAAGCGTTTGGAGCAATGGCCTTTATGACAATTGGCGTAATTCCTTTAGTTGCGTTGCCATTATCGGTTTTGATCGCGTTGGCGGTACTGGCGTTCCGTCTGTTTAGGCAAGCTAGATGAGTCCAACCTTCACCATCGCCATCGACGGCCCAGCAGGCGCGGGCAAAGGCACCCTTGCCCGCCGACTGGCCGACCATTACCGGCTGAACCTGCTCGACACCGGCCTCACCTATCGCGCGGTGGCCCATGCGTTGCTTCGGCTCGGCCTGCCGCTCGACAATGTCTCGGCCGCAGAGACCGCTGCCCGGCAGGTCGACCTGGCCAAGCTCGACCGGTCGGTGCTGACGGCGCATGCGGTCGGCGAAGCGGCTTCGAAAGTGGCTGTCATCCCTTCGGTGCGGCGCATACTGGTCGAAAAGCAGCGCGAATTCGCCAAGGCGCCGCCGGGCGCCGTGCTCGACGGCCGCGACATCGGCACCGTGGTCTGTCCCGACGCCGACATAAAACTCTATGTGACGGCGAGCGCCGAGGTGCGGGCACAACGCAGGCTGGCCGAGATCGAGAGCATCGGCGGCACCGCCGACTTCGACGATATCCTCGCCGATATCCTGCGCCGCGACGAGCGCGACATGGGTCGCGCCGACTCGCCGCTGAAGCCGGCCGCCGACGCGCACTTGCTCGACACGTCGGAAATGGCTATAGAAGCCGCGTTCCTGGCGGCCAAGGCGATCATCGACGACGTTCTGGCCAAGAGAAACAAAGCCTGAGCCGGGTTTCCTGCCGTTGCCGATTGCCGGCGGCGAAAAGATACCCATATCGGGCACGAACCAGCCTGCCAGCATTCTTCATGCGCCGGAATTGCCGCTTAGGCGGCCAAGGGCCTTTTTGAGGCCCGGAACGCCGGCAGGCCAACGCAACGCTAACCCACGGCGCCCGCCCCGCTTGAGATGCGGGGCATTCCAGGAGAAACTATGTCAGTTGCAAATCCCACTCGCGATGATTTCGCGAGCCTGCTCGAAGAATCTTTTTCCGCCGGCCATTCCGGCGAAGGCCAGGTCGTCAAGGGCACGATCACTGCGATCGAAAAGGACATGGCAATCATCGACGTCGGCCTCAAGGTCGAAGGTCGCGTGCCGCTGAAGGAATTCGGCGTCAAGGGCAAGGATTCGACGCTTAAGGTCGGCGACACGGTCGAGGTCTATGTCGAGCGCATCGAGAACGCGCTTGGCGAAGCGATGCTTTCGCGTGAGAAGGCCCGCCGCGAAGAGAGCTGGGTCCGTCTCGAAGAGAAGTTCACCAAGGGCGAGCGCGTCGAAGGCGTCATCTTCAACCAGGTCAAGGGCGGCTTCACCGTCGATCTCGACGGCGCCGTGGCCTTCCTGCCGCGCAGCCAGGTCGACATCCGTCCGATCCGCGACGTCTCGCCGCTGATGCACAATCCGCAGCCTTTCGAGATCCTCAAGATGGATCGCCGCCGCGGCAACATCGTGGTGTCGCGCCGCACCGTGCTCGAGGAGAGCCGCGCCGAACAGCGTTCGGAAATCGTGCAGAACCTCGAAGAGGGCCAGGTGGTCGAAGGGGTCGTCAAGAACATCACCGACTATGGTGCGTTCGTCGACCTCGGCGGCATCGACGGCCTGTTGCATGTCACCGATATGGCATGGCGCCGCGTCAACCATCCGACCGAAATCCTCAACATCGGCCAGACGGTCAAGGTGCAGATCATCCGCATCAACCAGGAAACCCACCGCATCTCGCTCGGCATGAAGCAGCTCGAGAGCGATCCGTGGTCCGAGATCGGAACGAAATTCCCGATCGGCAAGAAGATCAAGGGCACCGTCACCAACATCACCGACTACGGCGCGTTCGTCGAGCTGGAGCCGGGCATCGAGGGTCTCATCCACGTTTCGGAAATGTCGTGGACGAAGAAGAATGTACATCCCGGCAAGATCCTGTCGACGACGCAGGAAGTCGACGTGGTGGTGCTCGAGGTCGATCCGGCCAAGCGCCGCATCTCGCTCGGCCTCAAGCAGACGCTCGAGAACCCGTGGCAGGCTTTCGCCAGCAGCCATCCGGTCGGCAGCCAGGTCGAGGGCGAGGTCAAGAACAAGACCGAGTTCGGCCTGTTCATCGGCCTCGAAGGCGATGTCGACGGCATGGTCCATCTTTCCGACCTCGACTGGACCCGTCCGGGCGAGCAGGTGATCGAGGAGTACAATCGCGGCGACATCGTCAAGGCGCAGGTGCTCGACGTCGACATCGACAAGGAGCGCATCTCGCTCGGCATCAAGCAGCTGGCCAAGGATACGGCCGGCGAGGCGGCGACTTCAGGCGAACTGCGCAAGAACGCGGTCGTCACCTGCGAGGTTACCGGCGTCAAGGATGGCGGCCTGGAAGTGCGGCTGGTCGACAGCGGCATCGAGACCTTCATCAAGCGCTCCGACCTCAGCCGTGACCGCGACGAGCAGCGCCCCGAGCGCTTCACGGTCGGCCAGAAGGTCGATGCCCGCGTCATCGCCTTCGACAAGAAGACCCGCAAGCTGCAGGTCTCGATCAAGGCGCTGGAAATCGCCGAAGAGAAGGAAGCGGTCGCCCAGTACGGCTCGACCGACTCCGGCGCTTCGCTGGGCGACATCCTGGGCGCCGCGCTGAAGAAGCAGGGTAGTTAGGTCCACTAACGCCGCGCCTCGCGCGGCCTGTTAAAAAACCCCGCCGGAGCGATCCGGCGGGGTTTTTGTTTGACCATGGTCAGAGCATCGTAACCCCAAACCTGGCAAACCGGTTTTGGGAAATCCGCGCTCAAACAAAGAGACAGATCAGGCCCTGCCGTAAAGCGGCACCAGTGTGCCGCTCATCGCCAGATTGGCCGGCGAAGCGAGGTAGGCGATCGCTTCCGCCGCCGCTTCGAGGCTGACCCATTTGCCGAAATCGGCGGCCGGCATGTCAGCCCGGTTGGCCGGCGTATCGAGGGTCGAGGGCGCGACCGCATTGACCAGGATGCCCTTGCCCTTGAGTTCTTCCGCCATCGCCACCGTCATTGCCGCGACCGCTGCCTTGCTGGCGGCATAGGCGATCATGCCGGAACCGCGCCGCAGGTCGAGCCCGGCACGCGCCGTGATATTGACGATGCGGCCCGACACGGAAGATTCCAGCATTGAGCGGATCGCCGCGCGGCAGCACAGGAAGGTGGTGCGGGCGTTGGTGTCCATCATTTCGGCAAAAGACGCGGGCTCGATCTTCTCGACCGGCGCGGCGGTGAAGCCGCCGGCCAGATGGATGGATGCCCACAAATCCGTAATACTGGCGAAGAACGCATCGACCTTGGTGGGATCGGCGAGATCGACATTGTGCGCCAGCCTGACACGCTCATGTGCCGGGAAGGGAAAATGAGCGGGCGCGGCGGCATGGGCGTTCGGCACATGGCAGATCGCGCCCTGCTCCAGCAGTTTGCCGACAACCGCGCCACCGAGCGCTCCGGTGCCGCCGGTCACCACAACATGCCTGCCGTCCAGTGTATCCGTCATCTACGACCGCTCCTGTCACTCTTATGCCGCACCGCCGCCGAAGGTCGCGCCTTTCGCGCAATCACTCAACCGAAATCTGATGACGCAGCGCCGCTTGTGCGCGTCAGAACGTCGGCCATCCGACGCGGATCGCATCCCCAGGCAGACGCTGCCACAGCACTCAATCGATGGTGATCTCGATGACATACGGCAGTCCGGTCGCCCGCGCGCGCTTGAGTGCGTCTGCCAGATGACCGATGTCGGCGAGCCGCTCGGCGGCAATGCCGTAGGCCTCAGCCAGCTTGCAGAAATCAGGCGGCGCCGGCGAGACGCCGACCGGCTCGACGCCGACATCGAGCATCGAGGTTTCGATTTCGCGATAGCCGAGATTGTTCCAGACGACGAAGATCACCGGCGCCGCAGCGTCGAGCGCGGCGCCCAGTTCCGGCAGCGTGAACTGGAAACCGCCGTCGCCGGTGAGACAAACGACCGGCGCATCAGGCACGGCAAGGGCTGCGCCGATCGCCGCCGGCGGACCATAGCCCAGCGCGCCGAAGCCGGTGGCGGCGTTGAACCAGCCGCCCGGACGGTCGTGATCGTAATAGAGGTTGGCGGCATAGACCGGCTGGGTCGAATCGCCGACGATGATCGAACCCGGCAATGCATCGCGGATCATCTCGACGGCGCGGGTTTGCGCCTGGAGGGCCGGGGCCATTTCGGCAAAGGCTGCTTGCCTTGTCGCAGCGGCGCGAGACTGGCCGTCGCCCGATGGCGGCTGGTCCGTACCAATCTCGACAAGCAGCGCCTCGAGTGCTGCGCCGCAATCGGCATGGATCGAAATCCGGGCGGGCCGGCGGGCAAGCTGGTCGGCGCCGATGTCGATGCGGATCAGATTGGACGGCAGGACAAAGCCACCGTCGCCATATCCGTCGTAGTCGGTCGGGCCGAATTCGGTGCCGGCGGCAATGACCAGATCGGCCTCGGCCATCAATGCACGCACCGCCTTCAGACTGGGGCTGGCCGGCACGCCGAGCGGATGGCGGTGCAGCAGGCCGCGGGCATTGGCCGTCTGGACAACCGGCGCTCCCAGCCTTTCGGCAAGGCGCTGCAACGGCGCTTCGGCTCTCTTGGCACCGCCGCCGGCAAGGACCAGCGGGCGGCGGGCAGCCGCGCAAAGTTTTGCCGCCTCTGCTATATCAGCCGGATTCGGCTCGGGCGGCGCGACATTCGTCAGCAAAGCGGCGATGCCGCCGGCCGGCTTGACCATGATATCGGTCGGGATCTCGATGTGCACCGGGCCCGGACGCGACGACGAAAACAGGGCGAAGGCGCGGGCAAGAACGCCCGGCAGTTCTTCGGCGTCGGTGACACGGTGCGAAAACAGCGCGACCTTTTCCATCATGCCGCGCTGGTCGGGCAGTTCGTGCAGATGGCCAAGGCCTTTGCCCAGTGTCGGCGTGGCGTTGACGCCCGAGATCACCAGCATCGGAACCGAATCGGCACGGGCCTGGCCCATGGCGGTGATGGTGTTGGTCAGCCCCGGTCCGGTGATGACGAAGGCGATGCCGGGCCTGCCGCCGGCGCGCGCATAGCCGTCGGCCATGAACCCGGCGCCCTGTTCATGACGCGGGGTGACGTGGCGAATCTTCGAGCGCGCCAAGCCGCGATAGAGTTCGACCGTATGCACACCCGGAATGCCGAAGACCGTATCGACATCATGGGCTTCGAGCAAAGTGATGAGCGCTTCGCCGACTGTCGTCATTGCCTGAGCACCGGACGTGTGAGGCAGGTCGGTCCGCCCTCGCAGGCGATGCACAGTGCGTCCGCCTCGAAGGTTGAAACCCTGCAGCCGGCGGCCGCCATGGCCGCCGCCGTCTTCGGGAAGCCGGCAACGGCGATCACCTCGCGCGGCGCGGTCGGCAGCACATTGAGGCTGAGGCCGTTGGAGGCGAAGAACTCCCCGGCGTCGCCTTCGACCAGGCGAATGCCTCGCGCCCGCAGCATCTGGTAGAAGGCAGCCGGCAAAAGCGGTGCATAGACCAGCGCCAGATCGTCGGCCAGCGGACTGATCACCGACATCAGATGCAGGCAGTCGTCCTCGCCATGCCAGAGCGGCAGGTCGTAGCCATAGACCTGGATACCCCTGGGGGTGAGCAGGTTGGCGAGTTGCTGGATGCCGTCCTGGTTGGTGCGCACGCCGCGGCCGACGGCCAGGGTCCCTGAATCCACCCAGACGCAATCACCGCCCTCGACCTGTCCGGGAGGCTCGATGCGGCCGAGGATAGGTACGCCCATGCGCTTGTAGGCCGCCTCGTGCAGGCCGGGCTCGGCCCGGCGCAGCGCCTTGCCCATGGCAAGGATGATGGCGCCGTGGTCGGTCATCAACGAAGGATCATGCGTGAAGACCGAATCGGCAAGCCCGTCATCGGCGTCGGTCAGCCATTCGATCGCGGCGCCCGATGCCAGAACCAGCGTCGTCAGCGCCTCATGCTGGGCGGCGGCCTTTTGCGGATCGAAGCCCGCACCATAGTGCCATTCCGATGCTTTGGCGCGGGCCATGGCGCTTGCGGCGGACCGCATCAGCACGCGCTGCAGGGGCCCGGCCATGGACTGCGACCCGTATGCTTTACCCACCAAGTGCTCCTGAACCATCCCATCCAGCCAATAGCCACTCAGCGAGCAGTGATCAATGGTCCAAAAAGCATGGTTGACGGAGGCAAGCGGAACGGTACATCTTGAGAATGAGAAGTCTGTCCAGTGATGGTAATGGGTAAAAAATTCCAGCAGCGACGGGTCCGGCCACTCCGTGAGGCACCGCAAAGGTGATAGCGCAAGGCACCGCCCCCGCCCTGAAGTACACGGCGCAGAATGACGCTGCCGAAGCCATCCATGTCGAGAACCTGCATAAAAGATTCGGCGAACTGCATGTGCTGAAGGGTGTTTCGCTGTCGGCGCGCGACGGCGAGGTCATCGCCATCATCGGCGGCAGCGGCTCGGGCAAATCGACCCTGCTGCGCTGCATCAATTGCCTGGAGAACCCGACCAGCGGGATTGTTCGCGTCAATGGCGAGGAGATCCGGATGAAGGCCGACAGTCACGGCCACACCGTTCCCGCCGACCGCAAGCAGATCGAGCGCATCCGCTCCAAGCTCGGCATGGTTTTCCAGAATTTCAATCTGTGGAGCCACATGACGCTGATCGAGAACGTCATCGAGGTTCCGGTGCATGTTCTGGGCGTCAAGCGCGATGTGGCCATCGCCGAGGCGGAAAAGCTGCTTGCCCGCGTCGGCCTGGCCGAAAAGCGCGATGTCTATCCGGCCTATCTGTCAGGCGGCCAGCAGCAGCGTGCGGCCATCGCCCGGGCGCTGGCCATCAATCCGCGCGTCATGCTGTTCGACGAGCCGACCTCGGCGCTCGACCCGGAACTGATCGGCGAGGTGCTGAAGGTGATCGGCGACCTGGCACGCGAAGGCCGCACCATGGTGCTGGTCACCCATGAGATGAAGTTCGCCCGCGAGGTCGCGACACATGTCGTCTATCTCTACAACGGACTGGTCGAGGAAGAAGGGCCGCCGGAGCAGATTTTCGGCGCGCCGAAATCCGAAAGGCTGAAGCAATTCATCCGCAACATCGGTTAAGCCGAGGCGGATGAAAACGGGAACAACAACAAACTGGGAGTATTGATATGAAGACGGTTCTGAAGACATTTGCCGCAGCGCTTCTGCTCGGCGTCGCCGCGATGGGCATGGCAAAGGCCGAGCCCGTCAAGATCGGCGTCGCTGCCGAACCCTATCCGCCGTTCACCTCGCCGGATGCTTCCGGCAAATGGGTTGGCTGGGAGATCGAATTCATCGACGCCGTCTGCGCCGAGCAGAAACTCGATTGCGTCATCACCCCCGTCGCCTGGGACGGTATCATCCCGGCGCTGACGACCAAGAAGATCGACGTCATCGCCAGTTCGATGACGATCACCGACGAACGCAAGAAGACGATCGATTTCTCCGACAAATATTACAACACCCCGACCGCCATCATCGGTCCAAAGGACCAGAAGTTCGGCGCTACACCGGAAGATCTCAAGGGCAAGATCATCGGCGTCCAGGTTTCGACCGTGCATGCCGACTACGTCAAGAAGCACTTCACCGAAGCAGCGGAAATCAAGGAATACCAGACGCAGGACGAAGCCAATCAGGATCTTGCCGCCGGTCGCCTCGATGCGGTGCAGGCTGATTCCATCGCGCTCGACGCATTCCTGAAATCGGATCAGGGCAAGCAGTGCTGCGACCTGAAGGGCATGGTCGCGCCGGATTTGGCCGTTCTCGGGCCCGGCATCGGCGCTGGTGTCCGCAAGGAAGATACCGAGTTGAAGGAGAAGATCAATGCCGGCATCAAGGCTATCCGGGCCAACGGCAAATATGACGAAATCAGCAAGAAATATTTCGATTTCGACATCTACGGCGACGATCCGCAGGCGAATTGACGGCATCCCTGAGCGAACAACCATGCGGCGCGGACAGCGCGCCGTGTGGCTTCGTCGAAATCCACCCATGCAAGCTTTCCGCTGACGGCATTGCCGACGGTTTTGGCGCCAGCAATTCGGGGCGACGCTGATCGACGCATTTCTTCCGGCCTCTGTGGCCCGCATCATCGAACTGCTTTCGCCGACGCCACCTGGCTGGGGCGGAACGCTTCTGATCGGACTGCTCCACTCTGTCGAGATCGCTGCCGGTGCTTTCGGTCTCGGCCTCGTGATCGGCATTTGCGGTGCGTATGGCAAGCTCTATGGCGGGCCCGTGGTGCGCGATCTGCTGGCAGTCTATACGACGATCGTCCGCGCCGTGCCGGAGCTGGTGCTGATCCTGCTGCTCTATTATGCCGGCACCGATCTGATCAACCAGTTGCTGACGGCAATAGGATATCAGCGCATCGATATCAGCGGGCTGGTGGCCGGCATTGCCGTGCTCGGCTTCGTCCAGGGCGCTTATTCGACAGAAGTGATGCGCGGCGCGATCCTTGCCATTCCGCAGGGACAGATCGAAGCCGCGCGCGCCTATGGCATGTCTCCCGGCCTGCTGCTGCGACGCATCACGCTGCCGGCGATGCTGCCTTTCGCCATACCCGGCCTTGCCAATCTCTGGCTGATCGCCACCAAGGACACCGCCCTGCTGGCGGTCGTCGGCTTCTTCGAACTGACATTGGCGACGCGGCAAGCGGCGGGCGTAACCAAAGCCTATCTTACCTTCTTCCTCGCCGCGGGCGTGATCTATCTTCTGTTGACGCTGGTCTCCAATCTGATCATCGGCCGCATCGAGGTCTGGGCTCGGCGCGGCATGCCCTCGCTCAAGGAGGCGCGTTGATGGCTGTCGAAACAACCATCGTCAACGTAGCCGCCCGCGCGTCGCTGTGGTTGCAGCCGCACCGCATCGTGCTGATTGTGACTGGACTGGCGCTGGTTTTCGCGGCCGCTTTTTTCATGCGCTGGGACTGGCTGCCGCAATATTACGAAATGGCGCTTGTCGGCCTCTGGCGCACGCTCTGGATCCTCGCCGTCACCTGCACACTCGGCTTGCTGCTCGCCGTGCCGCTCGGGCTGGCGCAGGCTGCCGGCCCGTTCTGGCTCGCGGCGCCTGCAAAGGCCTTCTGCACCGTCATCAGGGGAACGCCGCTGCTGCTGCAGCTCTGGCTGCTCTACTATGGGCTCGGCTCGCTGTTTCCACAGTACCCATGGGTACGCGAGTCCTGGATGTGGCCGTATCTCAGGCAAGCATGGCCCTACGGCGTCCTGGCGCTGACCTTGTCCTTCGCCGGTTACGAGGGGGAAGTCATGCGGGGTGCCTTCGCCGGCGTGCCGAAAGGACAGTTGGAAGCGGCGCGCGCCTTCGGCATGAGCCGCTGGAAGATCCTGCGGCGGATCTGGCTGCCACAAGCCTTCTACCGGGCGTTGCCGACGCTGACCGGCGAAACCGTGCTGCAACTGAAATCGACGCCGCTGGTGGCGACCATCAGCGTGATCGACATATTCGCCGTCTCGTCAAAGGTGCGGCAGAGCACTTTCCTCACCTATGAACCCTTGCTGCTCCTGGCGTTGATCTATATGGCGATCACCGGCATCCTGGTCTTCGCCCTCGGCAAGATCGAGGCGCGGATCCCGAACAAGATTGGCTGATAGGGGAGTAGGGGAGTAGGGGAGTAGGGG
>NZ_JBVVQB010000074.1:0-28093 GCF_055811775.1 Mesorhizobium sp. WSM4844
TTGTTGGTCATGCCGATCAGCCCGCAGGCGAGCGATGCGGCCAACGCCAGATAGGGATTGGCGTCGGAGGAGGGGATGCGGTTCTCGACGCGCCTGGCTGCCGGGTCGGAGCGCGGGACGCGGAAGGCGGTGGTGCGGTTGTCGTAGCCCCATTTGTTGTTGACCGGCGCCGAAGCCGACTGCGTCAGCCGGCGATAGGAATTGACGTAGGGCGCAAACATCACCAGCGCGTTCGGCACATGTTTCTGCATGCCGCCGAGGAAATGGAAGAAGGCTTCGGTTTCCGAGCCGTCCTCGGCAGAAAAGACGTTCCTGCCGGTCTTCTTGTCGATGATCGATTGGTGGATATGCATGGCCGACCCGGGCTGCCCCTGGATCGGCTTGGCCATGAAGGTGGCATAGATCTCATGCTTCAGCGCCGCCTCGCGGATGGTGCGCTTGAACATGAACACCTGGTCGGCCAGTTCGATCGGATCGCCGTGGCGCAGATTGATCTCGAGCTGGCCGGCGCCTTCCTCGTGGATCAGCGTGTCGATCTCCAGGCCCTGGCTTTCGGAGAAATGGTAGATGTCATCGATCAGTTCGTCGAACTCGTTGACGCCGGCAATCGAATATCCGGCGCCACCGCCGATCGCCCGTCCCGAACGCCCGACCGGCGGGGTCAGCGGGTAGTCCGGATCGGGATTCTTGCGCACCAGGTAGAACTCGATCTCGGGCGCCACCACCGGCTTCAGCCCGCGCTTATCGTAAGCGGCAAGCACACGCTTCAGCACGTTGCGCGGCGTGAACTCGACCGAGCGGCCGTCCTGGTGGACGAGGTCGCAGATGACCGCCGCCGTCGGGTCCTCTTCCCACGGCACCACGGTCAGCGTCGAAAGGTCCGGCATCAGCTTGAGGTCGCCGTCGTCTTCCGGATAGTTGAAGCCGTTGCCGTTCTCGGGGTAGCCGCCGGAGATCGTCGTCATGAACACCGCCGAAGGCAGCGCCAGCGAGGTGTTGGAGGTGAATTTCTTCGACGGCATCATCTTGCCGCGCGCAACACCGGCCTGGTCGGGCGTGATGCATTCGATATCCTCGATGCCGCGCCACGCCAGCCAGGCGCCGACTTCCTTCCAATTTTTCACACCACGTTGATTTTTCACGAAGGCAGGCGTGCGGATACGTCCTCCGCGGCTCGACGGACGGACTTCCTTTTTTGCAGGCGGCATCATTCACCAGATTGGGTTGCGGATTTGGGAGTATAGCCGGGGCCGGTGATGGAAGGGAAGGGGAGCCGGCCCTGCCTTCGCCCGCCAGTTGAAAATTGCTCCAGGCAGCTTAGGTTCGACGCAAGTTCAATGACCTCGCTTGAAGACTTCGCATGCGGAAAAATCATGAATTGACCACGATCGGCTTCGATGCCGACGACACGCTCTGGCAGAACGAGCAGTTCTTCCGCATCACCGAAAAGCGCTTTGCCGCGCTGCTCGCCGATCATGCCGAGGAGGAGCACATCTCGGCAAGATTGCTGGAAGCCGAGAAGCGCAACCTCGCCGTCTATGGCTTCGGCATCAAGGGGTTTACCCTGTCGATGATCGAAACGGCGATCGAGATTACCGACGGCCGCGCGCCGGCCTCGGTCATCGCCGAAATTCTCGCCGCGGGCCGCGAGATGCTTGGCCATCCGATCGAGGCGCTGCCTCATGCGCGCGAAACCGTTGAAAAACTGGCGGACGCCTATCGCCTGGTGCTGATCACCAAGGGCGACCTTTTCGATCAGGAACGCAAGCTGGCGCAATCGGGCCTCGGTGACCTGTTCGATGCCGTCGAGATCGTCAGCGACAAGAGCCCCGCTACTTATACCAGCATCTTCAGCCGCCACGGTGATGGCGCCGAAAAAAGCATGATGGTCGGCAATTCGCTCAAGTCGGACGTGGTGCCGGCCATCGAGGCCGGCAGTTGGGGCATCCACGTGCCGCATGAGCTGACCTGGGCGCTGGAACATGTCGAGCCGCCGGTCACCGCGCCTCGCTTCCGCCAGATAGCCGATCTCTCGGAACTGCCCCGGCTGGTCGAAAGCATCGGGAAAGCGGGCTGATCGCGTGACTCCGCGTCGAACCGGACGCGCGCGGCAGGCGTATCGATGCCGGGCAGTGCGCGTCGCAATCCTTGTTGTTCGCTCCGCCAAAGAGCCGCGCTGCCGCTGACCCTACATCGCGCGGCCCCTCCGTCGCGGGGCCCACTCCAACGCGCGGCTCTTGTACAATCGGTGCTGCAAAATCGTTTTCTACTTGCAAATCAGTCGCAATTGCAGAATATGCGACAAGCGCGGCGTCACAGCGCCCGCGGGCATGCGAGTAATCGCGACAGGAGATTTTGATGATCGAGAGATACGGGCGATGGGTTGCCGTCGGGTTGATGGCTGCGGTTTTCGCTGCGGCAGTGGCTTCAAGCCCAGCGAAAGCGCAGGAAAAGTTCAAGGCCGTGACGACCTTCACCGTCATCGCCGACATGGCGAAGAACGTGGCGGGCGACGCAGCAATCGTGGAATCGATCACCAAACCGGGGGCGGAGATCCACAATTACGCGCCGACGCCGGGCGACATTCAGCGGGCGCAGGGCGCAAAGCTCATTCTGTGGAACGGGCTCAACCTCGAAGTCTGGTTTGAAAAATTCTTCCAGAACCTCAGCGACGTGCCCGGCGCCATCGTCTCCGAGGGCGTCCAGCCGATGAGCATCGCCGAGGGACCCTATACCGGCAAACCGAATCCGCATGCCTGGATGTCGCCGACAAACGCGCTGATCTACGTCGACAACATCCGCGACGCCTTCGTCGAGCACGATCCGGCGCATGCCGAGACCTACAAGGCCAATGCGGAAGCCTACAAGGCAAAGATAGAGGCGGCCGTCGCGCCGATCCGCGATAAGCTTGCCTCGATCCCGCAGGACAGGCGCTGGCTGGTGTCGAGCGAAGGCGCTTTCTCCTACCTCGCACGCGATTTCGCGCTGAAGGAGCTTTATTTGTGGCCGATCAACGCTGACCAGCAAGGCACCCCGCAGCAGGTTCGCAAGGTGATCGACGCCGTCAGGGACAACAAGATCGTCGCCGTCTTCAGTGAAAGCACGGTGTCGGACAAGCCGGCCCGGCAGGTCGCGCGCGAGACGGGGGTCCATTACGGTGGCGTGCTCTACGTCGATTCCCTCAGCGAGGCGGACGGCCCGGTGCCGACCTATATCGACCTGCTGCGTGTGACATCGGACACAATTCAGAAAGGCCTCGCCGCAGGGCTGTCGCAATGAACGAAGCCGTTCCGCCTCTTGCCGCCGCGTCGCAGGATGCGGGAGGCGGACTCGCCGTGCGCGGCGCGACCGTCACCTACCGCAACGGCCTCACGGCGCTGCGCGATGCGAGCTTTGAAATTCCGACAGGCACGATCACGGCACTTGTCGGTGTCAACGGCTCGGGCAAGTCGACGCTGTTCAAAGCCATCATGGGCTTCGTGCGGCTGGCAAAGGGAGAGATTCTTGTTCTCGGACGGCCGGCCGCGGCCGCGCTGAGGAAGAACGTCGTCGCCTATGTGCCGCAGGCCGAGGAGGTCGACTGGGACTTTCCAGTACTGGTCGAGGACGTCGTCATGATGGGGCGTTACGGCCATATGGGCATGATGCGCATTCCGAAGGCTGCTGATCGCGAGGCGGTTACATCAGCGCTTGCGCGTGTCGGCATGAGCGATTTCCGCAAGCGCCAGATCGGCGAGCTTTCGGGCGGGCAGAAGAAGCGCGTCTTTCTCGCTCGGGCGCTGGCGCAGGACGGGCGCGTCATCCTGCTCGACGAGCCCTTCACCGGCGTCGACGTCAGGACCGAGGACGCTATCATCGAACTGCTGCGCGCGCTCCGGGACGAAGGCCGGGTGATGCTGGTCTCGACGCATAATCTGGGTAGCGTGCCGGAGTTCTGCGACCGTGCCGTGCTGCTCCGGAACACGGTCCTTGCCTACGGGCCGACAGGCCAGACCTTCACGCAGGCGAACCTGGAAAAGGCTTTCGGCGGCGTCTTGCGTCATTTCGTGCTGGGCGGCGCCGGGCTGCATGAGGACGACGACAGGCGCCGCCTTGCCGTCATCACCGACGACGAGCGGCCACTGGTCTTCTACGGAGAGAACGGAGCCATGCAGCACAAGATGCGGGAACCGGACGAATGAGTGTCCTGCTCGAGCCGTTCGGCTACGAATATATGCTCAATGCCATGTGGGTGTCCGCCCTGGTCGGCGGTGTCTGCGCCTTCCTGTCCTGCTATCTGATGCTGAAAGGCTGGTCGCTGATCGGTGACGCGCTCTCGCATTCGATCGTGCCGGGCGTCGCCGGCGCCTATATGCTGGGCCTTCCCTTCTCGATCGGCGCCTTCTTCTCCGGCGGGCTCGCCGCCGCGGCGATGCTCTTCCTCAACCAGCGCACCAAGCTGAAGGAAGACGCCATCATCGGCCTGATCTTCTCCTCCTTCTTCGGCCTCGGCTTGTTCATGGTGTCGCTGTCGCCGACCTCGGTGAATATCCAGACGATCGTGCTCGGCAACATCCTGGCCATCACTCCGGAAGACACGCTTCAGCTCGCCATCATAGGCTTCGTCTCGCTCGCCGTCCTGCTGGTGAAATGGAAGGATCTGATGGTGGTCTTCTTCGACGAGAGCCATGCCCGCTCGATCGGCCTCAACCCGAGCGCGCTCAAGATCATGTTCTTCATGCTGCTATCGGCCTCCACGGTCGCCGCGCTTCAGACCGTCGGCGCCTTCCTGGTCATCTGCATGGTGGTGACCCCCGGCGCGACCGCCTATCTTCTGACGGACCGCTTTCCGCGCCTGCTCGTCATCGCGGTCGTCATCGGCGCGGCGACGAGTTTCACCGGCGCCTATGTCAGCTATTTCCTCGACGGCGCCACCGGCGGCATCATCGTCGTGCTGCAGACGCTGATCTTTCTCGCCGCCTTCTTCTTCGCTCCCAAGCATGGAATGCTGGCAGCCCGCCGCCGCTCGGCGAGAGCCTTGGAGGCCAGCCTGTGAGCATCCTCGATACACTGCTTGCCCCCTTCCAGTTCGGCTTCATGGTCAATGCGCTGATTGCTTCGGTGCTGGTCGCCGTGCCGACGGCGCTGCTCTCCTGCTTTCTCGTTCTCAAGGGCTGGTCGCTGATGGGCGACGCCATCAGCCACGCCGTCTTTCCCGGCGTGGTCATCGCTTACATCCTCGGATTCCCCTATTCGATCGGCGCCTTCGCCGCCGGGATGGTCTGCGCTCTCGCCACCGGCTTCCTCAAGGACAACAGCCGCATCAGGCAGGACACGGTCATGGGCATCGTCTTCTCCGGCATGTTCGGCTTCGGCCTGGTGCTCTACGTGAAAATTCAGTCCGACGTGCATCTCGACCACATATTGTTCGGCGACGTTCTGGGCATCGGCCTGCGCGACATCGTCGAAACGGGGCTCATTGCTGCGATCACGGCCGGCATCATCGGCATCAAATGGCGTGACTTCCTGCTGCACGCCTTCGACCCGGCTCAGGCGCGCGCGGTCGGTCTTCGGGTCAACCTGCTCCATTACGGCCTGCTTTGCCTGATCTCGCTCACCATCGTCGGCGCGCTGAAGGCGGTCGGCATCATCATGGCCATCGCCATGCTGATCGCGCCGGGCGCCATCGCCTTCCTGCTCACAAGACAGTTCAGCGCCATGCTGATCCTGTCGGTGGCGATTGCGGTCGCCGCATCGTTCCTAGGCGTCTATCTGTCCTTCTTCATCGACAGCGCACCGGCGCCGACCATCGTTCTCATGCTGTCTGCCGCCTTCATTGCCGCCTTCGTCGTCACCACACTCAAGGCGGGCCGAATGGAGCTCGGCGAGGAGGGCTAATGCATGTCGCCCAAAAGTGCGCAGCGGTTTTGGGATAACGACATGCATAGAACAAGAACAACTGGCGGTCATTCTCTGGTTTGACGAGAGCGACGCTGTTTCTGGATCGGCTTCACGTAGATCTCCAGTCTGTGGCTGATGATCGTGAATCCGTGCCGTCGAGCGATTTCCTCCTGGAGCCGCTCGATCTCCGCCGACTGGAACTCGATGACATCTCCGGTCTCGATGTTGATGAGATGATCGTGATGCTCGCGGGGGACGGTTTCATATCTGGCGCGCCGATCGCCAAAGGTGTGCCGCTCCAGAATGCCCTTTTCG
This sequence comes from Mesorhizobium sp. WSM4844, assembly GCF_055811775.1. NCBI lineage: Bacteria > Pseudomonadati > Pseudomonadota > Alphaproteobacteria > Hyphomicrobiales > Phyllobacteriaceae > Mesorhizobium > Mesorhizobium sp. WSM4844. Next base: position 6,196 of record NZ_JBVVQB010000074.1, read on the forward strand.
CGCAGAAGGCTGACGGTGCGATAGACAGTGGCGAGCGCGATCGTCGGCTCGATGGCGACAACACGGCGATGGAGTTCCACCACATCCGGATGGTCGCTGGATTCGGATAGAACGCGCATGATGACGCGGCGCGGACCGGTGATGCGCAGCCCGAGTTCCCTGCAAAGCGCGGCGATGGTCTGTTCTGAGGACATGTCATGATCCGCCAATATCGACAGCCATGTCGCGAAGTCGGAACATGCCTGCGGATTTGTTCGAAGGTGCTATCCCAGATGCGTCGCAATTGCAAAAGGACATCGGACTGGGTTCGCTGTCAGGCGGTCACACACTGACACAAGATATCCAGATCCGATCGCAAGAAGCGAGGAAGGAGCCGGATAGGACGCCGGCTAGCTGCGTCCGAGCCCGATCAAATGGTCGATCACCGGCTGCAGCCGTTCGGTCGTGATCGGCTTCACGACCACCGCATCGACGACGCTCGACAGCCCGAGGCTCTCCGGCGTGCCGCTTTTGGTCGAGAGCAGGATCACCGAGGGACGCGATCTGCCCGAGATGCGCCGCAACGCGTCGATACGCGACATCAGTGCGTCGCAGTCCTTGTTGTCGGCTCCGCCATCGAGGACGACCGCTCCGGGAATCAGCGAGCGCAGCGTCGTTGCCGCCGTTTCGGGCGATTCCGAGATCGGTCTGAGCCCGGACCGTTCGACGATTTTCGAAACCACCACCCGGTTGACCGGCGATTTTCCGACGACGAGCACGCGGGTGAAGTCGGTGAGCATTTCGGGGTCCACACTCCGGCTCATCAAACTCAACTGGTTCACAGTGCGATTCAAGGGGCGCATGAGCAGGGCGGGCACTCGCTAGTTTCAATGCAGGGTTGTACTTTGGAAACAATTGCCGTGAGATCGCTGCCTATGTCAAGCTGAAATGGCCGGCGTCGAGAACATCGCAAGAAAGGTTAGAATTTAAAGCAAGTTCTTTTCTGGCCGTGCATGCAAACTGGTTGTGCAAGTGCAAATCACCTGCGCAGAGAACTGCGCAGGTGATGCCGGATCCGCCAGCAGGATTTCGTCGGATTTCGATCAGCCGACGCTCCGCTGCGTGACGATGACCGGGATCAGCAGGTCGCCCCAGTTGCCGTCGCCGCCATGGTGCCGTGCCGAGCGCACGAGTTCCACCGACACCCCGGCCTCGACCGCCTTCATCACCGACTGGTTGAGCCTGTGCAGGTCGTTGGCCAGCATGCGGATGGTCGCCTGCTGGTCGACGGTCATCGTGGTGGCCTGTTCTTCGGCCCGTTCCTTGACGCGGCTTATCGATGCCATTGGTCTTCTCCTTGCGTATTTTTTACCCTTTTTGGGGCGTTGCCTCTATTTTGATGCGTTCGTGCTATTCCGCCGCCGGTTTGAACTGGGCGTGCTCGGTCGATTCATGCATGGCCGTGGTCGAAGACCGGCCACCGGTGATCGCCATCGACACGGCGTCGAAATAGCCGGTGCCGACTTCGCGCTGGTGCTTGGTCGCGGTGTAGCCGTGGGCTTCCGCCGCGAATTCAGCCTCCTGCAGTTCGGAATAAGCCGCCATCTGACGCGCCTTGTAGCCGCGGGCGAGTTCGAACATGCCGAAATTGAGCTGGTGAAAACCGGCCAGCGTGATGAACTGGAACTTGTAGCCCATGGCGCCGAGTTCCTTCTGGAACCTGGCGATGGTGGCATCGTCGAGGTTCTTCTTCCAGTTGAACGACGGCGAGCAATTATAGGCGAGAAGCTTGCCGGGATGGTGCCTGTGCACGCCCTCGGCGAACTTTTTGGCCTGCGCCAGATCGGGCTTGGAGGTTTCGCACCAGATCAGGTCGGCGTGGGGCGCGTAGGCGACGGCCCGTGCGATGCAGGGCTCGATGCCGTTCCTGACTTGATAGAAGCCCTCCACCGTACGGCCGGCGCCATAGTCGACGAAGGGCTGGTCGCGCTCGTCGATGTCGGAGGTGAGCAGCTTTGCCGCTTCCGCGTCGGTGCGCGCGACGACCAGCGTCGGCGTGCCCATGACGTCGGCGGCAAGCCGCGCGGCGTTGAGGTTGCGGATGTGTGCGGCGGTCGGGATCAGCACCTTGCCGCCGAGATGGCCGCACTTCTTCTCCGACGCCAGCTGGTCCTCGTAGTGGACGCCGGCGGCACCCGCCTCGATGAATGCCTTCATGATCTCGAAGGCGTTGAGCGGTCCGCCGAAGCCGGCTTCCGCATCGGCGACAACGGGCGCGAACCAGGTGTCGACCGAAAGCCCCTTGCCTTCGGAGGTCTCGATCTGGTCGGCGCGCTGCAGGGTGCGGTTGATGCGCTTGACGAGTTCGGGCGCCGCATTGGCGGGATAAAGCGACTGGTCCGGATACATGGCGGATGCGGTGTTGGCATCGGCCGCGACCTGCCATCCGGACAGGTAGATCGCCTTCAGCCCGGCCCGGACCTGCTGCATCGCCTGGTTGCCCGACATGGCGCCGAGCGCGTTGACGAAATCCTCTTCGTGGATGAGCTTCCAGAGCCGGTTGGCGCCCATTTCGGCGAGGCTCTGCCGGATCTGGACCGAACCGCGCAGCCGCTTCACATCGTCCGGCGAGTAGGGCCGCTCGATGCCGTCGAAGCGGCCTTCCGGCGCCGAGGGGACGAGGTTGTAAAAATCAGTCATTGGTCGCTCCGACAGATAGTTGCTGGGATGGAAACGCCGCCTCATGAAAATTTCTGCGCCGTTTTGGTATGACAGCATTTACATTTTGCCGCAGGCCAGGCGAGGAAAACCAGAAGATTGGCTGGAAAATAAGGGAAAACCTGTGTTGCGTTTGACAGTCAGGCGCTGTAAATTTGTCATGATTGTAAAAGGCCGGCATGGCAGCGCCGCGCAGGAGTCATGTAAATTCTGTCAAGGACAGCCGAGTGGCCGATCAAAAAATCTTCGCCGGGCCGCGCATCCGCCGCATCCGCAGCGCCAAGGGCCTGACCCAGACGGCGATGGCCGAAGGGCTCGGCATCTCGCCGTCCTACCTCAATCTCATCGAGCGCAACCAGCGGCCGCTGACGGTCCACCTGATCCTCAAGCTGGCATCTGTCTACAAGGTCGACCCGCATGAATTGCAGGGCGAGGCGAGGGGGTCGGTCACCGCCCTGAAGGAAGTGTTTTCAGATCCGCTGCTAGTCGGCGAATTGCCTGGTGACCAGGAGCTGATCGAGCTTGCCGAGGCGGCGCCCAACGCTTCCGCCGCGGTGATAAAACTGTTTCGCGCTTATCGCGAGCAGGCCGAGCGACTTTCCGACCTCAACGAACTCCTGGCGCGTGAGGGCAAAGCGACGGCGCTGTCCGGCGCCCGCTTGCCGATCGACGAGGTGCACGAGATTTTCGAGCGCCGTCCGAACCATTTTGGCGCGCTGGAAGAGGAGGCCGAGGCATTCATTTCGGTGCTCGATCCCGGCGACGACCTGCTCGGTGCGCTGAAGGCCTGGCTGAAGCGCGAATACGGCATCGTCGTCAAGGTGCTGCCGGTCGCCACCATGCCGAACTGGCGCCGCCGCTACGACCGCCATTCGCAGCGTCTGTTCCTGTCCGAGCGCCTGTCGCCGTTCGACCAGTTGCGCGAGGTGGCGATGGAGGCCTGCCTGATCCGCATGACGGTCGCCGTGGCAAGCGAGATCCAGGCGCTGAAGCTGACCACGGATGAGGCCCGCCGGCTCGCCCGCTTCGAGCTTGGCCGCTACGCTGCCCACGCGCTGATGATGCCCTATCAATCCTTTCACGCAGCCGCCACACGCGCGCGTTACGACATCGACGTGCTGCGCTCGCGCTTCGGCGTCTCCTTCGAGCAGGCGGCGAACCGGTTGACCACGCTGCAGCGACCGGGCACGCCGGGCGTGCCCTTCTTCATGCTCGAGGTCGACAACGCCGGCAACCGCTTCCGCAAGGCTGGCAGCCAGGGTTTTCCGCAGAGCCGCTTCGGCGGCGGCTGTCCAAAGCTTCCAGTGCATGCCGCCTTTACCCAGCCCGGCCAGATCTTCGTCGAGGCGGTGGAAATGCCGGACGGCGCCGAATTCCTCTGCGTCGCCCGCACGCTTGAGGGGCCGCAAGGCTCGTTTGCGGAGCGCCCGCGCCGTACCGCACTTCTGCTCGGCTGCGACATCGGCTTTCGTGACGAGATCGTCTACGGCGCGGCACTGCCGGGGCCGGCTGCCGCGGCGGCCGGAAAAGCCGGACAGGGCACAAATTCGGCCACGCCGGTTGGCCCGGCCTGCCGGCTGTGCGAGCGCATCGGCTGCCTCGCCCGCGCCGAGCCGCCGGTGACGCGCCCGCTCGGCCTCGACGAAATGGTGACCGGATTAAGCGCCTTCGATTTTCAGTAGACGGGCACAGCGTTTCCATCAAATTGCGCTGCGGCGCATTGTTCTATCGCCCACCGCTGCCTATCAGAACGTCCATCTCAATCGTCAGCGGCTCTCCAACGCTCGGCGAAGCCAGCCCGCGCCAGACTTCCTCGCGCACTGTGACCTGCATGTCTGGAGCAAGCTGGACATACTCCTGACCGCTCAATGTTGCTCCTTTGGTGATTCCGCTGAAATAATCGTCGAAAGATGAGAATTTGATGGGCCGAGTTTCAAGCTGGACATAAATCTCTTGAAACCCGGCGCGGTGGAGCAAGGAATGCAAGCATGTCGCGTCAGGGATGGAGAAGAAGCGATTTAGCTTTTCAGCTTTTTCAGGGGCGCAACGGGCGATTACCGCGCCTATTCTGGCGAACAGCGAGCGCTCCGGCGTCGTCGTCACGCTAACTGCAGTCCAGCCGTTGGGGCGCAGAACCCGACGAAACTCCGAAAGCGCTCCAAGCGGGTCGGAGAAAAACATGAGCCCAAGCTGACAGATCACCGCATCGAACCGACAATCCTCGTAAGGGAGCGCGTGAGCGTCAAACGTTGCGAGGGTGATTGACTGGTTCTTCAAATTGCGTTTGGCAGTTTCGAGCATGGCCGGCGAGATATCGCCGGCAATCACAGAGCCGGATGGGCCTACCACGATCGCTGCAGCTTGCGCTGCTGCTCCTGTACCCGTTGCGACATCGAGCACCCGATGGGCAGGCGCGATTTGCGCTGCCTTCAGCAAGGATGGAATGAACGAGTTCGTTGCGCGGGCGAACAGCTCGTCATAGCCAATCGCCGCTGTCTTGTAGAATGGCTCATCCATAAGGTCGCCCCAAAATACAATTCACGTCGTCACAGGACGTCTCTTGTCGCGCAGCAGCCGTCCGGCCACGCATCGTAAACTATCCCTGCCAGCTCCGCACGACCGTCTTGCCTCGTCTGTGCGCTCGTCGGTGCGCCAAACGGAACACGGTGCTGGATCACGCCCGATCTTCGTCTTTGCGTTACGCGATGTATGCACGTTTCTGTCGTTTGCTATGCATCGTGTTGCCTCGAAATCGCCGACAGTCGCAATCATGACCGATATATCATCATCACCGTTAGCCGTTTCGCCTGTCGTCTCGCCGCGTGACGAGCGGGTCGGCTTCCTGCTGATTTTCCTGTCGGCGCTGATGTGGAGTTTCGGCGGCGCCATCGCCCGTTTCATCGACGCCGGCGACAGCTGGACCGTGGTGTTCTGGCGCTCGGTCTGGGCCGCCGCCTTCCTCATCTGCTTCATGGTCTGGCGCGACGGCTGGCACGGCACGGTGAGGTTGTTCCGCGGCATGGGCCTGCCCGGCCTTGCCGTGGCGTTCTGCTTCGCCACCGCATCGACCTCATTCGTCGTGGCGCTTGCCTACACCACTGTCGCCAACATCCTTTTGATGCAGGCCGGCGTGCCGCTCCTGGCGGCGCTGTTTGCCTGGGTGCTGTTTCGCGAACGGGTAGCCTTGGCGACCTGGGTGGCGATTGCCGCCGTCATCGCCGGCGTTGCCATCATGGTATCGGAATCGCTCGATGGCGCGGTGTCGCCCATCGGTGACGGCCTGGCGCTGCTTATCGCCGTGATGTTTTCGATCGCCACCGTCATCACGCGACGCTTTGCCCATGTGCGCATGACGCCAGCGACCTGCCTCGGCACGATGATTGCCGCCGCATTCGCGGCGTCGCAGGCATCGCAATTCGGCGTTTCCAGCAGCGACATGGGTTTCCTGTTTGCATTCGGTGTGGTCAATCTCGGTCTCGGCCTTGCCTTCTTCGCCACCGGCGCCCGGCTCGTCCCGGCTGCAGTCGCAGCACTGCTCGGCACTTTCGAGCCGATCCTCGGCCCGATCTGGGTCTGGCTCATCCATTCCGAGGTGCCGTCCGGACGCACCATCCTTGGCGGCACGGTCGTGGTCACGGCGCTGCTGGTCCATATCGGGCTCGAATTCAAGCGTCAGACGCGGCCGGTGCGGCCGGGTGTCACCGGCATGCCGTCGCCTAATTGATGCAGCGCACGCGCCAAAGCGAGATGAGCCATTGACAATGGCGCGGCCGCGCGGGCAGGCTGCAAATACGGCAACAACAAGACAGGCTCATCTTGCCAAGTCTCCCCTCCGGCCCGACCGAGACCGGACAACATCGTCGTATCCCTGCCCGCGCCGTGGCGAGAGCCTTTGACGGCGCCGGCATGCCACCTGGATCACGACAAAGGAACCGGGGGCTCGGCCGTTGCGCATCGAACTGCTGTCGTGTTGGCGGTTCGCGCTTGTCGCTTGTCGGAAAGCCCAATAATCTGAAACAAACGCCCAGCCGCGCAGCCCCGCGACGTGCTGGCGATGGAACACTCATCAAAGGAGAGACGCATGATCCGCAAAGCATTCTGGCTTTCGGCGACCTCGGCATTTCTGGCGCTTTTCACCCTCGGCGCTCATGCCCAGGACCGCGTCGTCAACGTCTATAACTGGTCGGATTACATCGACAGCTCGATCATCGACGACTTCACCAAGGAAACGGGCATCAAGGTCACCTACGACACCTTCGATTCCAACGAGCTGCTTGAGACGAAACTGCTTGCCGGCGGCAGCGGCTACGACGTTGTCGTACCGACCGCCAATTTCCTCGCACGCCAGATCCAGGCAGGGGTGTTCCAGAAGCTCGACAAGTCGAAGCTGCCCAACATTTCCAACATGTGGGACGTCGTTTCGGAGCGCACGACCAAGTACGATCCCGGCAACGAATATTCGATCAACTACATGTGGGGCACGGTCGGCCTCGGCTATAACGTCAAGAAAGTGCAGGAAGCGCTCGGCACCGACAAGATCGACAGCTGGGACGTGTTCTTCAACCCGGAAAAGCTGGCCAAGCTGAAGGATTGCGGCGTCTTTGTCCTCGATTCTCCGAGCGACATCCTGCCGAACGTCTTCAAATATCTGGGCATCGATCCCGAGACCACATCGCCGGACGATTTCGCCAAGGCCGAAGAAGTGATGCTGAAGGTCAGGCCTTACATCCGCAAGTTCCACTCGTCTGAATATATCAATGCGCTGGCCAATGGCGACATCTGCCTGGCCGTTGGCTGGTCGGGCGACGTGTTCCAGGCGCGCGACCGTGCGACGGAAGCAAACCAGGGCGTTGAGATCGCCTATTCCGTGCCGAAGGAAGGCGCCGAAATGTGGTTCGACCAGATGGCGATCCCGGCCGACGCGCCGCATGTCGCCGAAGCTCATGAATTCCTGAACTACATGATGAAGCCGGAAGTCATCGCCAAGGCGAGCAATTTCGTCTTCTACGCCAATGGCAACAAGGCGTCGCAGCAATTCATCGACAAGGAGATACTCGAGGATCCGGCGATCTACCCGGACGAGGCGACGCTGGCGAAACTGTTCACCATCACCCCCTACGATTCCAAGACCCAGCGCGTCGTCACCCGCACCTGGACCAGGATCGTCACCGGGCAGTAAGCGACAATCAGCGACCCCGGCAGGTGCTGCCGGGGTCAAGTCTTCTGGGGATAGAACGCGAGGACGGAGTGGGACATGAAATCGCTTGGCAGCATCCGCAGGGATTTCGCACCATGGAACGATCCGAACGCCAAGCCGTACATCCAGTTCGACAAGGTCACCAAGAAGTTCGGTGACTTCACCGCCGTCAACAATTTGTCACTGACGATATTCGAGCGCGAGTTCTTTGCCCTGCTCGGCGCATCCGGCTGCGGAAAGTCGACGCTTCTGCGGATGCTCGCCGGATTCGAGGAGCCGACTGCCGGCCGCATCCTGCTTGACGGCCAGGATCTGCGCGGCATCCCGCCATACCGGCGGCCGGTCAACATGATGTTCCAGTCCTATGCGCTGTTCCCGCATATGACGGTCGAAAACAACATCGCCTTCGGCCTCAAGCAGGACGGCATGCCGAAGCCCGAGATCGCGGCGCGCGTTGGAGAGATGCTGAAGCTGGTCAAGCTCGAGCAGTTCGCCAAGCGCAAGCCGCACCAATTGTCCGGCGGCCAGCGCCAGCGCGTCGCGCTTGCCCGCTCGGTCGCCAAGCGGCCGAAGGTGCTGCTGCTCGACGAGCCGTTGGGCGCGCTGGACAAGAAGTTGCGCGAGGAAACGCAGTTCGAGCTGATGGATCTGCAGCAGTCACTCGGCCTTACCTTCGTTGTCGTCACCCACGACCAGGAAGAGGCGATGACCATGGCCGACCGCATCGCCATCATCGACAAGGGCGAGGTGATGCAGGTGGCGACGCCGGCGGAAGTCTACGAGGCGCCGGGCTCCCGTTTCGTCGCCGGCTTTGTCGGCAACGTCAACATGTTCGAAGGCAAGATTGCGCATGGCGAGGCGGGTGCGGCAAGCATCGATGCCGGCAACGGCATCACCATCCGCACCGAGCATGCCGGCGATGCCGCAACTGGCGCGGCCGTCGCCTTCGCCATCAGGCCGGAGAAGATCAGGATATCGTCGACGAGACCGGCCGGCGCCGTCAACGCCATCGAGGGCGAGGTCTACGATATCGCCTATCTCGGCGACATGACCGTCTATCACGTCAGGCTGGACGACGGCCAGGTGGTGCGAGCGAGCACGATGAACGCGGCCCGCATCACCGAGGATCCGCTGAGCTGGAACGACCGTGCCTGGGTGTCGTTCCGGCCGGATGCCGGCGTCGTGCTGACGCGATAGGGGCGGCCATGTCGAATGCCGCTGTCACCGCTGCAACAAGCTCTCGAGCCACCGCTGCGGACAAATCCGCCCTGGCCAGGCTGGGAGAGGCCTTCGTTGGCCGTCTTGTCATCCTCATCCCGTATCTATGGCTGGTCTTTTTCTTCCTTGTTCCGTTCGTCATCGTCTTCAAGATCTCGCTGTCGCAGACCGCGATCGCCATACCGCCCTACACGCCGGTGCTCGGCTTCGGCGACGGCCTTGCCGGTTTCTTCGCCCAGCTGAATGAGCTCAGCATCGACAACTACACATGGCTGACGCAGGACGCGCTCTACGTCAACGCCTATGTGACCAGCGTCATCGTCGCCGCAATCTCGACGGTGCTGACATTGCTTGTCGGCTACCCGATCGCCTACGGCATGGCGCGCGCCCCGGCGATGCTGCGCCCGACTTTGCTGATGCTGGTGATCCTGCCGTTCTGGACCTCGTTCCTGATCCGGGTCTACGCCTGGATCGGCATCCTCAAGCCTGAGGGGCTGCTCAACCAGCTGCTGCTCGCCACCGGCGTTATCAGCCAGCCGCTGATCATCCTCAACACCTATACGGCGATCTTCATCGGCATCGTCTATTCCTACCTGCCGTTCATGGTGCTGCCGCTCTATTCGTCGCTGGAAAAGATGGATTATTCGCTGATCGAGGCAGCCAAGGATCTCGGCTGCCCACCGACCAGCGCCTTCTGGAAGATCACCTTTCCGCTGTCGCTACCCGGCGTCATCGCCGGTTGCCTGCTGGTGTTCATCCCCGCCGTCGGCGAATTCGTCATTCCCGACCTGCTCGGCGGCTCACAGACGCTGATGATCGGCAAGACGCTGTGGAACGAGTTCTTCGCCAATCGTGACTGGCCGGTGTCTTCGGCCGTCGCCGTCATCCTGCTGTTGCTGCTGATCGTGCCGATCATGCTCTTCCAGCGGGCCCAGGCCCGCGCTCAGGAGCAGGACAGATGAACCCGACCTGGAGCCGCTTCAACATCATTTCGATCGTGCTCGGCTTTGCCTTTCTTTACCTGCCGATCGTCCTGCTCGTCGTCTTCTCTTTCAACGAATCGAAACTGGTCACCGTCTGGGGCGGCTTCTCGACCAAATGGTACGTCTCGCTGTTCCACAACCAGGGTCTCATGGACGCCACCTGGGTAACGGCCCGTGTCGCCGTCATCTCGGCCACCGTGGCGACCGTGCTCGGCACGCTGGCGGCTCTCACCTTGACGCGCTACACGCGCTTCAAGGGCCGGACGCTGTTTTCCGGCATGGTCTTTGCGCCGCTGGTCATGCCGGAAGTCATTACCGGCCTGTCGCTGCTGCTGCTCTTTGTCGCCGTCGGTCTCGACCGCGGTTTTGTCACCGTCACGCTTGCCCACATCACCCTGACCATGTGCTTCGTCGCCGTCGTTGTGCAGTCGCGCCTGATCACGTTCGACCGCTCGCTCGAAGAAGCCGCGATGGATCTTGGCGCGCCGCCGGTGAAGACCTTCTTCCAGATCACGCTGCCGGTCATCATGCCGGCGATCGTGTCCGGCTGGATGCTGGCGTTCACACTGTCGCTCGACGATCTGGTCATCGCCAGCTTCACCTCAGGGCCTGGCGCCACCACGCTGCCGATGAAGATCTACAGCCAGGTTCGTCTCGGCGTGACGCCGGAGATCAACGCCGCCTGCACCATCCTGATCGCGGTTGTGGCGGTTGGCGTCATCATCGCTTCGCTCGCCAACAAGCGGCGCGAGGTCCAGCGCCAGCGCGACGAGCAGGCCGCTCAGCGTGGGTGACGAAAGGGGCGGCAGCAGCATAAGCCGGCAGGAAGCACTTCTGACGACGACCGCAGCAGCTTTGTTGCCTACTCGCCGGATACCCCGCGGCTTATCGGCGAAATGAACGGCGTGCTCCACGTTCCGCCGATGAAGAACGAAGACTGGTTGGGACCTTGGCTATTTGTCTGCGTGGCTGGCTGGTCCGCCTGAATGATGCCGCCGGACAGCGCCAGTCCGCGCCCGGCATAGGAGGCGATGCCGGAAAGCCAGATCTTGTACTTCGCCGAATTCGCTTCGGCCTTGTCGATCTTCGCCACACCGTTCGAAATGCTCGCCTTGAGTTCGGCCCCGTCGATCGGCAGCGTTCCGTCGGAGACATCGTCGAGCGCGAAGAACCCGCCCTGTTCATTGTGTTTGAGAAACGCCGGCAGGTTGAACCGGCTCAACGCGCCCTGACCGAATTTCGCAGAAACCGAGCCGTCGGCGTTTTCGAAAATGGAATCCCAGGTTCTGCCCGGCCCCTTGAGGATGACCGAAACGGTTCCCGTGCCGATCGGCACCAGCCGCGTCATTCCGGCTGCGGTGCCAAAAGCCCCGCCGTCGATGTCGGAGGCGAGCAGCCTGATCTCGACCTGCGTGCCTTCCGGCTTGCGGTCGAAACGAAGGCTGCTCTGGATGTTGCCGCCAAAGGCCGATGCATCGGAAATATCGAAGACGGCAAGACCGTTCTTGACCTGGGCAGCGGCAGCGACGTCGGCAAGCTGGATGGCGCCTGCGGTGGCCTGCGCTGCCGACAGTCTGAGATCGAGATCGATGCGGTCGGCGACGCTTATGTCGATTTCGCCGGGGCCAGCGCCGTTCGCGGGCGCCAGGGGTGCGAAGGCGGAGAGAAACGACCGCAGGTCGAGCGTCTCGAAGGCGAGCGTACCGGCGATCACCGGGCGCGCCTCGCCAAAGGAGAAATCCAGCGCACCCATTCCCGGATTGTCGTCCAGGGCGATCTCGGTGTTTTCGAATTTAATGCGGCCGGAGGTCGCCGTGAGCTTGCTGGAAACGGAAACCGAGCCAATTGCTGCGCCCGGCGCGATGCCGGCCCGCGACCATTCGAGCGCGCGCCTGAGCGAGGGTGCGGCAAATTTTGCCTGGCCGTCGAAATAGGCATTCTCGGACATGCTGGCCACGCCGTCGAACGAAAAACTGGCAGGGGCCGCCTTGAAGGAAAGCGTCATCGGCGCCGCACCTCCGCCAAACAGCACCAGCGGGTTTGACGATGCGGCATCCACGGCGACGCTTTCGCCGCGCCAGATCCCGGTCGCCGACAGCGTCGCATTGCTGTTCATTGCGGCCCAGTTCGCCTGGCCGCTCAGGCTGCTCAGTATCTCAGCGTCCTTGCCATCGACGGAGGTCACCACGCGGCCGTTCCTGAACTCCACGGTGCCGAACGGATCAGTCGGCAGCTTGCCCAGGTCCGGCTTGGCTGGATTGGCGCTGACAACGGCGCGAGCGACGTCGATGGAACGGGTGATGCGCCCGCCCGAAGGCAGGGCGGGCAGGAAAAGTCCATGTGCTGCGCGTTGAACCCTGATCGTCGGCCGGATCAGCCGCGCCGTCGAGAACACCACATTGCCACGCAACGCCGCCATGGCGGAGAGATTGACCTCGACCCGTTCAGCCTCGATCACCGGCGGCGCGTCGGTCTCTGTCCATTGCGAAAGCGTCACGTCGGCCAGGATGGCACGGAAATTCGGCCAGACCTCGATCCGTGGCGCGCCGTCGATGGTGACCCTGAAACCGCTCCACGCACTCATTTCCCAGGCGATGCGGTCGCGCACGATACGGGTCGAGGCGACGAGCGGCAGGGCGGCAACGGCCAGCGCGATGACCAGCACGGCAACGCCGATCGCCCATATTCCGCGCCGGATCAAAGGTGATGGCATGTCGCCCCGTATGCTTCCGTTCCGACAAAAAATCGCCCGACGGGTGTAACCCCCAGTCGTTACCTACGACTTAGGGCTGTCGCATTTCAAGTCTTTATGGCCCAGCGATGGCATTTGCGCACCATCCGCGTCGCCCGGCCGAACAAAATCTTGCTCTGCTGCGCTGCGATATGCATAAGCGATGCCAATGCATGTCGCCAAAATGCGCAACGTTTTTGGATAACGACATGATAATAACAAAAGTCTAAAGCGCGTCGCGTGAATCTCTTCAAGCGTAACGTGCTTTAAGGAGGAACGATCATGGCTGGCGACGCACCGCTCTGGATACCGACCAAAGACCAGATCGACGCGGCGCCGATGACCGCCTTCATGCAGGCCGCGGCGGCCGCAACCGGCAGGTTTTTTTCCTCCTACGGCGATCTTCATCGTTGGTCGATCGACGATCGCGAGGCGTTCTGGAGCCTGGTCTGGGACTTTTGCGGGATTGTCGGCGACAAGGGCGCCAATGGGGGCGCCAGCGGCGGGATCAGTGGCGGCGAGCACGTGCTCGTCGATGGCGAGAAGATGCCCGGCGCCGCCTTCTTTCCCGACGCCAAGCTTAACTTCGCCGAGAACCTGTTGAAAAAAACCGGGCTCGGTGACGCCATCGTCTTTCGCGGCGAGGACAAGGTCGAGCGCCGGCTCCCCTGGAACGAGTTGCATGCGCTGACCTCGCGGCTGCAGCAGCTTTTCCTGTCGCTCGGGGTGAAAAAGGGCGACCGCATCGCTGCCATGATGCCCAACATGCCGGAGACGGTCGCGGCAATGCTGGCGACAGCCTCGATCGGCGCCGTGTGGTCGTCCTGCTCTCCGGATTTCGGCGAGCAGGGCGTTCTGGACCGGTTCGGCCAGATCGAGCCTGTCGTCTTCATCGCGCCCGACGGTTACTGGTACAATGGCAAGGCGATCGAGGTTGCCGACAAGATCGCGGCCGTTGCGGCAAAGCTCGTCACCGTCCGCAAGATCCTGATCGTCGACTATCTCGGCACGTCGACCGATGTGGCGGCGACCATCGAGAAGGCGACTGCGCTGGACGAGGCGGTCTCATCCTTCGCTGCCAAGTCGGTCACCTTCGAACGGTTGCCGTTCGCGCATCCGCTCTACATCCTGTTTTCTTCCGGAACGACCGGCATTCCCAAATGCATTGTCCATTCGGCCGGCGGAACGCTGATCCAGCATGTCAAGGAAGAACGGCTCCACGCCGGCCTGCTCGACGGCGACCGCTTCTTTTATTTCACCACCTGCGGCTGGATGATGTGGAACTGGCTGGTCTCCGGCCTGGCGTCGGGCGCAACCCTTCTGCTTTATGACGGGTCGCCCTTCTACCCCGACGGCAACGTGCTGTTCGACTTCGCCGACGCCGAGAAGATGACCTATTTCGGCACCTCGGCCAAATTCATCGATTCCGTGCGCAAGGCCGGCCTCAGGCCGATCAACACGCACGATCTTTCCAGCGTGCGCACGATCTCCTCCACCGGCTCGCCACTGTCGCCGGAAGATTTCCGCTTCGTCTATGACGGCATCAAGAAAGACGTGCATCTCGCCTCCATCTCCGGCGGCACCGACATCGTCTCCTGCTTCGTGCTCGGCGTGCCGACCCAACCGGTATGGATCGGAGAGATCCAGGGACCTGGCCTCGGCCTCGCCGTCGATGTCTGGGACGACGACGGCCAGCCGCTCAGGCAGGAAAAGGGTGAGCTCGTCTGCACCAAGGCGTTCCCGGCGATGCCGATCGGCTTCTGGAACGATCCCGAAGGCAAGAAATACCACGCCGCCTATTTCGAGCGCTTCGACAATGTCTGGTGCCACGGCGACTTCGCCGAATGGACCGCCCATGGCGGCCTGATCATCCACGGCCGCTCCGACGCGACGCTCAACCCTGGCGGTGTGCGGATCGGCACGGCGGAAATCTACAATCAGGTCGAGCAGATGCCGGAAATCCTGGAAGCGCTGTGCATCGGCCAGGACTTCGACAACGACGTGCGCGTCGTGCTGTTCGTGCGGCTGGCAGCCGGCGTTGAACTCGACGCCGAGCTGGAAAAACGCATCCGGGCGAAAATCCGCAGCGGCGCGAGCCCGCGCCACGTGCCGGCTAAAATCGTCGCCGTCGCCGACATTCCACGCACCAAATCGGGCAAGATCACCGAGCTTGCGGTGCGCGACGTGGTGCATGGCCGTGCCGTCAAGAACAAGGAGGCGCTGGCCAATCCCGAAGCGCTCGAGCTGTTCCGCGACCTGCCGCAGCTGGCCGATTAATTTATCCGAGGTCCAGGACATGCGAACCGTCACGTGTTCAAACGGAGCCGAGCATGGTTAACGAAATATCTCGCTCGAATTTACCTAGATTTCATGAGTGGTACACATTGGTAAATTTTTCGCGGTGCCGGTAAGGTTTTGTTAAGGGCTGACATCGATAGTCGTGCGTAACTTGAGGGAGAAATCCCGTTCCTCTAAATCCCCGGAGGATCTGAATTCGCTCAAGCCCCCGATGTACAGCAATCGATCATTCAAGGCGTCCTGTTGGACGCCTTTCTTTTTGGAGCATCGGACCCAAAAGTGGGCACCGGTTTTGGGAAAATCCGATGCTCAAACAAAAAGACAGAGCATCGGACCCAAAGGTGAACACCGGTTTTGGGAAATCCGGTGCTCAAACAAAGAGATAGAGCGGCGACACGGACGGGCCGAAAGTCCGCTGCCCTAATCCGCCAGCACGCGGGTCGACGGGAAAGCGACTTCGACCAGAGTGCCCTCGCCGGGCGTCGAGTTGATGGTGAACCGGGCCCGGTTCGCCTCGACCATGGCCTTGGTCAGCGGCAGCCCGAGACCGGTGCCGTCGCCGCGCCCGCGCTTAAGCGCGTTGAGCTGCTTGAACGGCTTGAGCGCCTGCTCGATCTCGGACTGGCTCATGCCGATGCCGGTGTCGCGCACGCGCATCACGACGTCGCCGGAGATCTCGTAGGCTGTCGATACGATCACCTGGCCGCCGGCCTGCGTGTAGCGGATGGCATTCGACAGGATGTTCAGCGCGATCTGGCGCACGCTGCGCAGATCGGCCACCACTTCCGGCAGCCGGGAGGCGAAGCTGGAGCGGATGATGACGCGTTCGCGGTTGGCTTGCGGCTGCATCATCGCCACCGTCTCGGCCAGCGTGTCGTTGAGCGACACTGCCTCATAGGCCATCTCCTGCTGGCCGGCCTCGATTTTCGAAATATCGAGCAGATCGTTGACCAGGTCGAGCACATGGTTGCCCGACCGGTTGATGTCGCGCAGATAGTCGCGGTAGCGGTCATTGGCGACCGGTCCGAATTTCTCGTCGACCATCAGCTCGGAGAAGCCGATGATGGCGTTGAGCGGCGTGCGGATTTCGTGGCTGATGCGGGCGAGGAAGTCGGTCTTGTGCGAGGAAGCGCGCTCGGCCACAGCGCGCGCCTGGGTCAGATCCTCTTCGGCCCGCTTCCACTGGGTGATGTCGCGCACCACCGCGCAGAAACCGCTGTCGTTGGGCAGCCTGCCGATGGTCATGAACAGCGGAATGAAGCGCCCCTGCGCCTCGCGTCCGATCACCTCGCGGCCGTCGTTGAGCACGCTCGCCACGCCGGGCTCGGACAATCCGTCGAGATAGTCTCGCGCGGCGCGCTGGCTTTCGATCGCGAACAGCGAGACGAAGGGTTTTCCGGTCACCTCGTCGCTGTCGAAACCGAACAGCGCCTCCGCCGGTCGGCTGATCGAGCGGATCGTTCCGTCTCGGCCGATCAGCACGACGCCGTCGGTCGCGGTGTCGATGATGGTGCGCATCTCGGCAATGCGCGCCTTGAGCTCGGAAGTGTCCGGCTGCGTCTGGTCGTCGGCGGCACCTGCTGCCTCGTCGTCGCCGGAACGGCGCACGACCAGCATCAGCGCCTTGCCGCCGCTCCATGGCACCGAGCGCAAAATGGCCTCGATCGGGAACTCCTGATCGTCACGCGTCTTCAACCGCAGCGCGTGATCGGTTCCATCGGAGGCGCTGCCGTCATAAGGATCGGCAAACAGCGCGTCGAGGCCACCGGCATCCTCCAACTGGTCGAGCGTGTCATAGCCGGTCAGGCTGAGGAATTCCTCGTTTGCATAGTGAAGGTCGTCGCCGGAATGGATCAGCAGCGGCACCGGCAGCTTGCCAAGGATCGAAATATCCGGAGCCTTGTTGTCGTCCGCGGTCGAAAAAGCCGACGGCACGAACCCTTCGAGCTTGAGCGGCGGCACCGGCAGGCGCGGCCGCTCGACCGTCGCCGGCTCGACGTCGCCGGCATCGCCGATGCCATCGGTTGGCGAACCGGTTTCGCCGTCATCGGGTCGCGCCGAGTCCTCGCTGTCTTCTGCATCGCGGAGATCGGCGGCCGTCATGCTGTCGGCGTCTTCGGCGATCGATCGACTGGCGGCGTCGGTGGGCTCAGCGATCTCCTGCGCCGGTTTGTCCGGCTCGGAGACCGGCGCACCGTCGCCATCGGCGGCGACGTAGTCCCGGTCGGCATAGTCGAGCAGCGAGCCTGAGATGTCGGACACGGTTGCTTGCGGCTGCTCACCGTCGAGCCTTGCGACATCCTTCTCGTCTTCGACATCGGTTTCGGTCGGTTCCGCCGCAGCCGGCTCTGCCGCAATTGCGGCGTCGGGCT
This sequence comes from Mesorhizobium sp. WSM4844, assembly GCF_055811775.1. Lineage (NCBI taxonomy): Bacteria > Pseudomonadati > Pseudomonadota > Alphaproteobacteria > Hyphomicrobiales > Phyllobacteriaceae > Mesorhizobium > Mesorhizobium sp. WSM4844. The sequence goes on from NZ_JBVVQB010000074.1 coordinate 23,692, forward strand.
GTTCGGTCGAGGGATTGTCCTTCTTGAGCCGCTCCCCGATCTCACGGAATGCACTGCGTTCCAGCGTCGACAGGCCTTTGTCGTTGGCCGGCTGCCTGTGCTCCGCCAACCGGATCACCTTGTCGGCAAGGCGCCGCTCCGGCTTCGGCACGATGGTCAGCGCCGGCACCTCGCCCTGGAACGGGTCGGTTTCGTCAGGCGTTTTGGCGACTTCCGGCTCGACGGCCACAGGGACGTCGGCATTGCCGACAAGGGCCATGCCGATCGCTTCCGGATCGACCACCGCATCGCCGGTGCGGGCAACGCCGAAACCGCGAAAGCCTTCGAAGGCACGGCTGCGGCCGTAGACGGGCAGCGCCGCCAGGTCGACGGGTATCTTGAAATCGGTGCCGGCAACCGGCCACAGCACCGAGCGGCCGGACCAGGTATCGCGTCGGTCGAGCAGGCCGGCGATGTCGCCGGTCGCATCGAGGTCGAAGGTGGCCGCCACGTCCCTGAAGCGCCGGCCGATCACATCGGCGGCAGGCTCGCCGACGAGTTCCGCGAATTCCGGCGACAGCGCACTGAACCTGCCCTCGGCGTCGGTGCGCCAGACGAAACGCAGGGGCGCCGCCGCGCGGTCGATCGAGGGGATGGCATTTTTGACCGGGGAGGCGGCCCTGACGGCATTTTGTGCGAAGCTTTCCGCCGAAGCATCCGCCTCGACAGGACCGGATGCATCCGGTCCCGGCTTTTGCGCCTCCTCCTCGCTGGCGCTGAAATACCAATGGTCATGCTGTGGAGGTATCCCGCCGGCCGCTTCCGGACCCTGCTCGGTTGAATCAGGCGCAGTTGAATGAGATCCGGTCGAATCGAGCCCAGTGGAATCAGGCCCCGACAGCGAAGTGTCTTCGTCGGCTGCCGCAACTGTCTGCACTGCCGCAGCCGTTTTCGCGACTGTTGCCGGCGGGGTGTCCTGTTGTGCTTTTGGCGGGACTGCGGCATCGGCCGCCGCCCCTGCGCTGAGCACGCCAGCAGGGGCTGCTTCGGAGTCCAGCTGGTTCTCGTCGATCACCACCAGCAGGTGCCGCTCGTCAGTCAGCCGGGCGAGGCCGGCCGGGTAGGAAGCGGTGCCGCCAGGAACGAGGCGTTTGACGACGCGACCGCTCTCGTTCGCAACATCGGCGACAAGCGCTGTCAGCGTTTCGGGCAGGATGCCGAGTGCCGAAAAACCATCGGAAGCGGCCTCTATGCTGCCGTTGGCATCGACGAAGGCGATGAAATGACCGTCTTCGGTAAAGCCGCTGATGGCCCGAGCGGCAAGCTCGGCGGCGCTGCGCGAGCCGGTCTGCGTCGCCGGCACCGCCAGCATGATGGCGTTTTCGCCGTCAGGCATTGTCACCGCGCTGGCCAGAAAGCCAACCGCGCGGCTGGTCAGCCCGGTTGCCAGCCGCACCGTGATGGCGCGGTCGCGGCCGATCTGTGGAAAACCGCTTGTCGCCATGATCTGGCGCCTGGCGATCGGCGGCAAGCCGGCAGAGGCGCCGATGATCGCCTCGATGTCGGGGTAGCCGAACACCGCTGCCCCTGGTCCGTTGGCCCAGATCACCTGTTCGAGGTCTGCCGACAAAAGGGCGATCGCGTCGCCGGCGGCAAAGCGCTGGCGGACCGCGTCGAGCACGGCGACGTCGAGGAAGGAGTAGTTTTCAGACGGCATGCGCTTTGGGAACCCTTACGAAGCGGGCAGTTTGCAGTTAACGCTTTGTTAATAAAAGCCGACGGTGCGAAGGTCCACAAGCCATAGCGTGCAACCGCCGGAATCTCTGGGCGCGTGGTTAACGCTGGGAGAGAAAATTTATGGTGCGCTGCAACAAAGATATTGCAATGCACAAGATTTGCCTTTATATTGCCATCATACATGAACGAGACGGCTTTCCTATCGAAGCCGCTACCACTGCAAAGGATGGAAAATTGTCCAGGACCAAGACCGCTGATACTATCGAAAACGTTGAATTCCCGAGCTTCGACGCTTCCAAGGCCACCGACCAGATCCGTGCTTTCGCCGAAAAGGGCGTCGAGCAGTCGAAAGAGGCCTATGCCAAGCTGAAGACCGGCGCCGAAGAGACCCAGAAGGCCTTTGAGTCCACCTTTGAGACCGCCAAGACCGTTTCCAACGACCTGTCGCTCAAGACCATTGCCGCTCTGCGCGCCAATACCGAAGCCGGCTTGTCGCATTTCGAAGCTCTGATCGGCGCCAAGTCGCTGTCGGAAGTCGTCGAACTGCAGACCGCATTCCTGCGCAAGCAGGTCGAGATGACTGTCGAGCAGGCAAAGGATTTCCAGACCGTCGCCTCCAAGGCGGCCGAGGACGTCTCCAAGCCGATCAAGACCGCCTTCGAGAAGGCGATGAAGGAAGTTAAGATCGCCTAATATTTGCGCATAGTTCGAAGATGCAACAAAAGGTCGCATTTCTTCGAACAGGATTATGTGAGATATAGTGGTCCAAGCGAATACCCGGCGGGTGGAACCTCCTCCCTCTGCTCTCCGGGATGACCAGCCAGCACCTCCTCCCGCTGGCTCGGAACAGGAAAAGGCCGGCACCTCCTCCCGCCGGCCTTTTTCTTTGCCCGGCGAAATATGATGTCGTGCCGGAGCACCCTTTGCCTACAGCGCCGGGCACCTTCCTGGACGCGCAAAGCACGCTGCGGAACCCTGGGATTTTGCGCATGATCCCCAGCGGAATCGATTCTGATTTTCCGGGCCATGCGCGGCCAAAAGCCTTGAATTAAACTCCGATAGCCCGTATGGACGCATCGCCGAACGACAGAGCGGGTCTCGGAGGATGAACGTTCCATCCCGCTCAGGCGAACGTGCCGTTGTAGCTCAGATGGTTAGAGCGCCGGATTGTGGATCCGGAGGTCGCTGGTTCGATCCCAGCCAACGGTACCATTGGTGCACGGTCGCCTTCTTCGGTTTCGGCCGCTTCTCTTGGCTACAGATGTCCGTTCTTACGGAGGGACCGGTCGGTGCCCCGCTTGGTTCGGATTCCTGATGCATGTTGCGCAAAAGCATGCCCTCGGCCTGACCCGAGGGTGCGCAGCGTAAAGCGCGTCGCATGAATTCCTTCAAACGCGACGCGCTTTAGCCTTTGTCGAGCTTCCGAGTAGCGGCGATGTGATGCGAGGTTTAGTTACCCACCATCTCAGGCGACACGTGCAGCGAAGATGTCCTTCTTCACCACCGCATGCACCCCCCAGTTTCCATCGACGACCTGGGTGATGCCGAAGTCTACTCCGATCGACATCAGGGAAATCGCCTCGTCCTCGGTCAGTCCTTTGGTTGTCATGAGGAAGTGGCGCATCTTGCGGAACGCATCGCGCAGCGCTCTGTCGACAGACGATTTGGAATAGATGTCGCTTTGAGCGCTCGGTCCCAGTTCCTCAAGGTAGTTGGCGTAGGAAAACCCATGCACCAGCCAGTCGGTTTGCGTCTCGAGCATGGGGTAGTTGAGCTCCTCGAGCGGTGTGCCGGCAAGGTCCGCTTTCTTGTGCAAGATGAGCTGGAACGTGCCGGTGAGCGAGCATTCGATCGCCGTGCCGCATAATTCGCTGTCGCCTTGGCTGGCATGGGGATCACCGACCGAGAGCAGCGCGCCGTCGACGGAGACCGGATAATACATCGTGGCGCCCTTGCCGATGCGCCAGTTATCGATGTTGCCGCCGGTGTAGCTCGGCGGGATGGTGTCTACGACGTCCGCTTCTTTCGGTGCCAGTCCGATCGTGCCGAAATGCGGGCGAATGGGCAGTCTCACGCCCTTCAGCACATCGTAGTTTCGTTTGGTCAGGCTGTGGTCGACCGGAACCCCGGGATAGTCGATCGTGTCATGCCTGACGCCAAACGGGTCGGTCTGCGGCACCCATTGGAAATTGTAGACCGCTTCGGCCCAGCTTTTGCCGCCGGCAACGTCGACCTCGTAGATGGTGACGACCTCGCGCTTGGTGCCGCCAAGGAGATCATTGTAGTGGAAGCCCCAATTGGCCGCCGCGTTGGAGCCATATGATTTGCCGCTGAACTTGGGATTGCCAGAGGGACGCGGTCCGCAATCGAGAATCCGCACCTCTAATATGTCGCCCGGCTCCGCGTTGCGGACATAGACCGGGCCGGTCATGATGTGCACGCCCTGCCCCTCACCAGAGCCTTTCTTGTACTTGGCCGGGTCGGTAGGGCCGGCACCGCGGCGGTCGACGCCCTTCTTCTCTTTCGTCCAGAGATAGAAGCTCTCTGCACCCTCGTCGCCGTCAACCATGCGCTCCAGGTCATCGCCCGCATGGTGGGTGAGCGACTCGATCGTGACGATGTCGCCGGAATTGACCTCGATGCGCGGCTTCAGCGATTTGCTGAAGTAGCCCCAATGCACGGTCTC
>NZ_JBVVQB010000075.1:0-27752 GCF_055811775.1 Mesorhizobium sp. WSM4844
CCCCCCCCCCCCCCCCCCCCCGCCCCCCGCCCCGCGGCCCCCCCCCCCCCCCCGCCGCCCTAACACTCACGCGGGGGGCCCCCCCCCCCCGCGCCCCCCCACCTCCTGCCGGCCAAGCGCCAGGAAAACGCGACGCGGCACAGGGCCCAGCGCCGTCACCGCGCTGGCAACGCTGTCGACCAGCGTCCAGCGGTCACCTTGGGCCGGCTCCCAGGCTGGGCGCCTGAGCGCGACGATCGGCACGCCGGCCTCTCGCGCCGCTGCCGCGGCATTGGCCGAGATCTGCGCCGCATAGGGATGCGTCGCGTCGACCAGCAACTCGATGCGGGTGTCGCGAAGAAACGCCGACAGCCCGTCGGCGCCGCCGAAACCGCCTACCCTCGTCGGCACACCTTGCGCGACGGGATTTTCGGTGCGGCCGGCCAGCGACAATGTGATCGCAAGATCGGCACGCGCGGCCAGCTTTCCCGCCAGTTGCCGGGCTTCGGTGGTTCCGCCGAGGATCAGAATGCGCTTCATTGGCACCACGTCAGGCCACGCCGAGCTGCCCCTCACCCTTACCCTCTCCCCGTGAAGGACGGGGAGAGGGGGACGCCAGCGTTGCGGCCAGTTTCCTTCTCCCCGTCACTATACGGGGAGAAGGTGCCGGCAGGCGGATGAGGGGCGGCGCGGCATGTCAAACAATAAACAGCCAACACCAAAATGGCTCGCAATCGTCGGCATCGGCGAGGACGGTGTAGCGGGTCTCGGTGACGAGGCCAAGCGGCTGATCGCCGAGGCCGAATTCGTCTTCGGCGGCACGCGCCACCTTGCGCTCGTCGTGTCGCTCGCCAAAGGCGAAGCCCGCGCCTGGCCGACCCCTTTCGATGCCGAGATGCGCGACGTGCTGGCGCTTTCCGGCAAGCGAGTCTGCGTGCTGGCGTCGGGCGATCCGTTCTTCCATGGCGTCGGCGTCACCCTTGCTCGCAAAATCCCTGCCCAGGAGATGCAGGTAATTCCCGCCGCTTCTGCCTTCTCGCTGGCCGCCGCCCGCCTCGGCTGGGCGCTACAGGATATCGAGACCATTTCGCTGCACGGCCGCCCCCTCGACCTGATCCGGCCTTTGCTGCATCCGGGCAGCCGCATCCTTGCGCTGACCTCGGACGGCGATGCGCCAGCGGCGATTGCGCGCCTGCTGGCCGAACTCGGCTTCGGCGCCTCGCAGCTGACGGCACTTGAGGCGCTGGGCGGCCCGAACGAAAGGTTTCGCTCGGCGCGGGCGGACGCCTTCGACCTGAAAAAAATCAATCCGCTCAATGTTCTGGCGGTCGAAGTTGACTCAACTTCAGAAGCACGCATCCTGCCGCTGACATCGGGCCTTGCCGATCATTTGTTCGAGCATGACGGCCAGATCACCAAACGCGAAGTGCGCGCCATCACCCTGTCCGCCCTCGCCCCCAGGCGCGGCGAGTTGCTGTGGGACATCGGCGCCGGCTCCGGCTCGATCGGCATCGAATGGATGCTTGCCCATCCAACGATGCGCGCCATTGCCATCGAGGCCGATCCAACCCGCGCCGCCCGCATCCGCCGCAACGGTTCCGCCTGCGGCGTGCCGGGTCTTGCCGTGGTCGATGGCTCGGCGCCGCAGGCGCTCGCCGGATTAGAGACGCCGGACGCGATCTTCATCGGCGGCGGCGGCAGCGATACCGGCGTGCTGGAAACGGCCATCGAGGCTCTGCCTGCTGGCGGCCGGCTGGTCGCCAATGCGGTGACGCTGGAGATGGAGGCGCTGCTGCTCGCCCGCCACGCGTCGCTCGGCGGCGATCTCACCCGCATCGCACTATTCCGCGCTTCGCCGGTTGGCTCGATGCAGGCCTGGCGGCCGGCCATGCCGGTCACCCAATGGAGCTGGGTCAAGCCATGATGGTCGCGGGCATCGGCAGCCGCAAAGGCGTGAGTGTGCAGGACGTTCTTGCCGCCATAGAAACCGCTCTGGAAGCACATGGGCTGGCGATGACGGCCCTTTCGGCCTTGGCGACGACCGAATTCAAACGCAGCGAAGAGGCCATTTTTGCTGCCGGTCGTAAACTCGATCTCCCGGTCATAGTGGTGGATGTTGCTGGCTCTGAGCCGTCGCTCCCCCTCACCCGGCCTCCGCTTCGCTCGGCCGACCTCTCCCCGAGGGGAGAGGAGATCACGCACGCTGGCGCCAGTCTCTTCTCCCCAGCGGGGAGAAGGTGGCCCGAAGGGCCGGATGAGGGGGCCGCTTTGCTCAGCCGTTCCGACCTGTCGAAGGCGCGTGCCGGCACGCCGTCGGTTTCCGAAGCGTCAGCGCTTGCCGCCGCCGGAAAAGGCGCAAAACTGCTCGGGCCGCGCACCGTGCTTGGCCCGGTCACCTGCGCCATCGCCATCAGCGGAGATGCGGCATGACCGTCCACTTCATCGGCGCCGGACCGGGCGCGGCCGACCTCATCACCTTGCGCGGCAGCCGGCTGCTGGCAAGCTGCCCAGTCTGCCTCTATGCCGGCTCGATCGTCGCCCCGGAATTGTTGCAGCACTGCGCGCCCGGCACGAAGCTGATCGACACCGCGCCGATGTCGCTCGACGAGATCGAAGCGGAATATCTGGCGGCCCACCAGGCCGGCCACGATGTCTCCCGCCTGCATTCCGGCGACCTGTCGGTGTGGAGCGCCGTCGCCGAGCAGATCCGCCGGCTGGAGAAGCACGGCATCGCCTATACGCTGACGCCGGGCGTGCCCTCCTTCGCGGCTGCCGCGGCAGCGCTGCGCCGCGAGCTGACCATTCCCGAAGTCGCGCAAAGCCTGGTGCTGACCCGCATCTCCGGCCGCGCGTCCAAAATGCCGCCTGGCGAGACGCTGGCCGGCTTCGGCCGCACCGGCGCGACGCTGGCCATCCACCTTGCCATCCACGCCATCGACCGGATCGTCGCCGAGCTGACGCCGTTCTATGGCGCCGATTGCCCGGTGGCGGTCGTCTTCCGCGCCTCCTGGCCGGACGAGCGCGTGCTGACCGGCACGCTGGCGACGATCGAGGCGCAACTGGCCGCCGATCCGATGGAGCGCACGGCCATCATCTTCGTCGGCCGCTCGCTGGCAGCGGAAAACTTTGGCGAGAGCTCACTTTACGACGCCCACTACCAGCGGCGTTTTCGCGGACGGGACGGATTGTGAACGACGGCACCGGAAACAACAGCGGAAACACCACGATCGAACAGGCTTTGGCCCGGCTCAACTTCAAGCCGCGCCAGCTTGAGCCCGGCCATGTCTGGCTGGCCGGCGCCGGCCCCGGCGATCCCGGCTGCCTGACGCTGGAAGTGCTGGCCGCACTTGGGCAGTGCGACGCCCTCGTCTACGACGCGCTGGTCTCTCCCGATATCGTCGCCGTCGCCGCGGGCGCCGAGCTGTTTTACGCCGGCAAGCGCGGCGGCCAGCCGTCGATGAAACAGGACGACATCACCGCTTTGCTGGTGCGGCTGGCGCACGAGGGCCGCCGCGTCGTCAGGCTGAAGGGCGGCGACCCCTATATTTTCGGCCGCGGCGGCGAAGAGGCGCTGGCGCTGGCGCGCGAAAACATCCCGTTCCGCGTGCTGTCCGGCCTGACTTCGGGCCTCAGCGCGCTTGCCGGGGCCGGCATCCCGGCCACCATGCGCGGCATCAACAAGGCGGTGATCCTGGCCACCGGCCACGCCGCCGGCACCGACGACGACCTCGACTGGGCGGCAATCGCCCGCACCGGCCAGCCGGTCGTCGTCTATATGGGCATGGCCAATCTGCCGCTGATATCAGCCTCGCTGCTTGGCGGCGGCCTGCCGCCTTCGACGCCTGCTGCGGTGATCGTCGCCGCGACGACGCCGCAGGAGCGCATCGTCGTCGCCACGCTTGCCACCATCGCCGAGGAGGCGGCCGCCGCCGGGTTGACCGCGCCGGCGCTGATCGTCGTCGGCGGCATCGTCGCGATGCGCGCGGCATTGGCGGGCGAGCCATGACCCGCGCGATCATCATCGGCGCGCCGCGCTCAGGCTCGGGCAAGACCAGCGTCACCATCGGTATCTTGCGCGCGCTTGCCCGACGCGGCCTCAAGGTGCGTGGCGCCAAATCCGGCCCCGATTATATCGACCCAGGTTTCCACACCGCCGCGACAGGCCTTTCCGGCGTCAATCTCGACAGCTGGGCGATGCCGCCTGCTTTGCTCAACGCGCTGGCCGGCGACGCAACTGAAGATGCCGATTTCATCTTCCTCGAAAGCGCCATGGGCCTGTTCGACGGGATTCCGGCTGCTCCGGGCCGCACCGGCTCGGCCGCAGACCTTGCCCGGCTCTACGGCCTGCCGGTGCTGCTGGTGCTCGACGTTTCCGGACAGTCGACCACGGCGGCAGCCGTCGCCAAGGGTTTTGCCAGCTTTGACCCTGATGTGCGCATGGCCGGCGTCGTGCTCAACCGGCTGGGCAGCGACCGTCACCGCCATCTCTGCGGCGACGCGATCGAGGCGATCGGCCTGCCGGTGGTCGGCGCGATCCTGCGCGATCCCTCGCTCAACCTGCCGGAGCGCCATCTCGGTCTCGTCCAGGCCGGCGAATATGAGAATTTGATGGCGCATCTCGACCGGCTGGCCGACATGGTCGAACGCTCGCTCGACCTCGACGCCATCATGGCGCTGGCGGCGCCATTCGCGCCTGCTCCCGGCAGTTTCGACGACGCGCTGCCACCGCCCGGACAACGCATCGCACTGGCAGAGGATGCCGCCTTCACCTTCCTCTATCCGCATGTCGCCGCGCATTGGCGCAAGGCAGGGGCTGAAATCATCCGCTTCTCGCCGCTTGCCGACGAAGCGCCCGGCGAAAATTGCGATGTCTGCTGGCTGCCTGGCGGCTATCCCGAGCTTCACGCCGGCCGCCTTGCGGCGGCTGCGAATTTCAGGGCCGGCATCGAGGCGTTTGCGGCAACACGGCCGGTGCATGGCGAGTGCGGCGGCTTCATGGTGCTCGGCGAAGCGCTGGAGGACGCATCGGGCGAGACGCACGCGATGCTCGGCCTGCTCGGTCACTCGACCAGCTTTGCCAAGCGAAAGATGAACCTCGGCTATCGCGAGGCGCGGCTGCGCGCCGATTGTCCGCTGGGAGACCGAGGCGCGCTGATCCGCGGCCACGAATTCCACTATGCGCAGATGATTGCCACCGGCAGTGACGAACCGTTGGCCGACCTCGCAGACGGCCAAGGCAATCCGCTCGGCGCCTCCGGCTACCGGCGCGGCCATGTCAGCGGCACATTCTTCCATGCCATTGCGAGAGGCTAGAGCATGGTCCCGAACCGGAGGTCCGCGCCAGCGAAAAGTGGGAACCGATTTTCGGAATAGATCATGCTCAAACTCGAGGACATGCCCCCTTCGCTTCGCCAGGCGCTCGAAGACATCGCGCTCTGTGTCGTCTTCTTCACCCGGCTGCCGCTGCCGGTCATTGATTTCCGGGACCGCAGCCTTGCTGCCGCGATCTGGGCGGCGCCGGTCGCTGGCCTTGCCGTCGCTCTGATCGGCGCCCTGGTTTACGCGGTCGGGACCTGGCTCGGCCTTGCCGCCGGCCCGGCAGCAGCCCTCGCCCTTGCCGCGACCTTGCTCGCCACCGGCTGCATGCATGAAGACGGGCTTTCGGATGTCGCCGACGGCTTTGGCGGCGGCAGGACACGCGAGAAAAAACTGGAGATCATGCGCGACAGCCGCATCGGCGCCTATGGCGCCTGCGCGCTCGCCCTGTCGCTGCTGATCCGCTGGAGCGTGCTTTCGGAATTCGCCGGCCCGGCCCAGATGTTCTGGGCTCTGATTGCCGCGCATGCCGCCTCGCGCGGCTTGTTCGGCGCTTTCATGCATCTTTTGCCGGCGGCGCGCAGCGACGGCCTCTCGGCCGATGCAGGCACCGTGTCGGCCGAAACCGCCATTGCCGGCGCCGCGCTCGGCACCGTCGCGCTGCTGGCGCTAGGCTTCGGTGGCGCGGTCGCCGCGCTTATCCTGCTCGGCCTGTTGTTTGCCGCGTTCCGCGAGCTGTGCCGCAGCCAGATCGGCGGCCAGACCGGCGATACGGTCGGCGCGCTGCAGCAGTCTGGCGAAATCGCAATCCTGCTCGTCGCTTCCGCTTGCCTTTCCTGACTCTGTTTCGGAGATTTTTGCCCCATGCCTTTCAAATCGCTTGATGAATTGCGAGCGGCCTGCCTCGATCTGCCTGCCGGCAGCGAAGCCGCGGCAAATGCTGTCGCCCGCCGCCAGGACACGCTGACCAAGCCGCAAGGCAGCCTTGGCCGATTGGAAGCCATAGCCGCATGGCTGGCCCGCTGGCAGGGCCGCGACATGCCGCAGCTCGACCGCGTCAAAGTGTTCGTCTTTGCCGGCAACCACGGCGTCACCGCACAGGGCGTGTCGGCCTTCCCGTCGGAGGTCACCGTGCAGATGGTGGCGAATTTCGCCGGCGGCGGCGCCGCCATCAACCAGCTTGCCCGCATTGCCGGTGCGGAGCTCGATGTCATTCCGCTCGACCTCGATTATCCGACTGGCGATTTCACGCAAGTGCCGGCAATGGACGGCGAAGCCTTCCTCGCCGCCGTCTCGGCCGGCTACGGCGCGGTGACCAAAGACCTCGACCTCGTCTGTTTCGGCGAAATGGGTATCGGCAACACCACGCCGGCGGCAGCCATCTCGGCCGCCCTTTTTGGCGGCGGCGCGGAAAAATGGGCCGGGCGCGGCACCGGCGTCGACGATGCCGGCCTGGTGCGCAAGATCACTGCCATCGAAGCCGGCCTCAAGCGCCACGCCGAGGCCCTTGCCGACCCGCTGGGAATCGCGGCAGCCCTCGGCGGGCGCGAACTCGCCGCCATTTTCGGCGCGACGCTGGCCGCGCGCCATTCAGGCGTGCCGGTGCTGCTCGACGGCTTCGTCTGCACCGCCGCCGCCGCGCCCTTGGCAAGGTTGCACCCCGCCGGCCTCGCCCACACGCTTGCCGCCCATGTCTCGGCCGAATCCGGCCATCGCCGGCTGCTCGAGGCGCTCGGCCTGCCGCCGCTGCTCGACCTCGGCATGCGGCTCGGCGAAGGCTCCGGCGCCTGCCTCGCCGTCAACATCGTCCGCTCCGCGCTCGAATGCCATGCCCGCATGGCAAGCTTTGCCGAGGCCGGTGTTTCGGAGAAGTAATCTCGTCAAACTGATCAAGTCTTGACCGATTGCTCGATGGATCACGGCAGCATCGGGGAACCTGGCCGGCCCGAGCACGTTGTGGCCGGTCAGCCCGGGTTACGCATGCAACAGCTTTTCCAGGAATTCGGCCATCCGACATACGTCCCGTTCCCCGTTATTGCGGCGAGGCTTCTCTTGGCGTCGATCTTCGGTGCGGCGATCGGCTTCGAACGCGAATGGCGAAATCGGCCTGCCGGGCTTCGCACCCATATCCTGGTCTGCGTGGCGGCGGCTACCTTCGGTATTCTGACGATTGAAATCATTCACGCGCCGATGTTTCAGCAGGATTCCGTAAGGGTCGATCCGATTCGTGTTGTCGAAGCGGTTACCGCCGGCGTCGCGTTCCTTGCTGCCGGAACGATTTTGTTTTCGAAAGGCGAGGTTCACGGGCTGACCACCGGTGCAGGCATGTGGCTGTCCGGGGCAATTGGCGTAGCCTGCGGGCTCGGTCTGTGGCAAGTGGCAGCACTCGGCACGCTTTTGGTGCTGGTCGCGGCAGGCCTTCTCTACAGTTTTGCCCACAAGTCCGGTATTGGCGAGAACGCCGGACCAGAAAAGCCCATGTCGGAAGAAGACGTGTCCAAGCCGCCCAAAGGCTGAGGAAAACGATTAATTGAGAAAACAAATAGGTTTAGAATGCCAGCCATCGCCTGTTCGGTGCGGCACGCTCGGCTGACGTATCTATCGGATGCAAAGTTTGTCAGTCGCCGCGACGCGATCAGGCAGCTTAAGCGTGAAAAAGTCCCCGGCGACTTCATCGAATACGGCATCGCGCTCGGTGGCTCGGCATGCCGGCCGGTTGCGGCTGATCGTACACCATTGTCGACCAAGAGTTGGTCGAGTTGGCTGGCCAGTTCAGTTCCTGCGAACTCCTGGAAAGATCACCTCGGCCGCCCCGCTGATCTTAAAAAACCCAGTCGCCAACGGAAGCTGCAAACACTTGCTTTGCCATTCACCGCACCAACTGTGCGACGAAATCGATCTTGTATTCGCAGAAGCATTTGCAACCCAGCGTATGCCTCGCCGGCACACCGGAAGCGTGCGGATATGGGATCAACGTGCCGTCTGGTGCGACGAAAGGCCTGTCGGAGTATCGGCCAAATGATCTGCGCCACCAGGTTGGTAGGGATTGGCGTGGCGTGAGGCGGACGGGCACTAGCTTGGCTTACCAGTCTCGCGCGGCTCTTTTGCAGCGGCCTTCGCTATTTGCACCCACTCCGTGCCATTACCTCGGACATACATCCTGATTTCTGCTTGCGGCATAGCATCGGAAAACTTCACGAACATCCGATCAATAAGCTCGTCGAGATTGCTTGGCATTATTGACGCAATCGCCGCACCAACGTCGGTCAAAATGAAGATCGGCAAACTTGGCTTCCCATTATGCATCTTGATGGTGTTTTGGTCCTGGACTTGGCCTACGGGGTCAGGGGCTGCCAATCCAAACCTTTCAAACACCCAAAACCAAAGTTTCACACCGTGGCTGTCCGTCGTCTCGGCGCACTGTCGAACTTGTCCAAGGCCCGGCTCTGCGATTAAGCCAGCCGTGACTAACTTGATCTGGCTCATATATTCCAAATCGGGCAAAAACATTTTTGGGATTACATCGCCCATCCTGAAGGAGCATACGTTCGAAAACTCCTGTGCAACCGACTGATCAAGCTCATCAATTACTCGCAGAACTTTTCCGGAAAAGGTTCCTGGTTTCCTTATTTCCGTCGCCAGTACCTTCGCCCACCGCTCCCGGATTTCATCATCGGTTGCATCTTCAGCATACCGCTCGAACCGGTTCAGAAAAGCATCGTCAAGTTTTTCGGGGCCGCTAGCTGCTTCCTCCTCAGTGCCGGGATTTTGGCGCAAGTCCTCAGCTGCCAACTCGAGCACTGCGTCTTTATTGCCTTGTTTGCGCAGCAGCGATGGAATGAAGTTTTCCATTACTCGCGCGGCGAATTCTGGGTCGCTTTTCAATCGATCGACCCCCAGTTCACCCAATGCTTCAATCATTTTAACCCGCGCGGCGGATATCGCCGTGGTTTCAGCGACCTCAGCGTCAATCGGGGCGCGCCGCTTGTCTGCTTTGGCGCCAAACAATCGATCCCACGCCGATACTGCTCTGGACTTGATGCTTGCTTTGACGCCGGTCTCTGTCAGTTCACCTGAAACAGATACGGTATCAACTTCGTTTTTCTCTGACATACTTCCCTCCGGCCCGAAGAGGGAAGAAGAATGCCAATCCTCGGCGATGTCGAGCCTTACCCAAACTTTTCCTGTTAACGGAGGGGCCATGAAGCTCCTACGCCTTACACCACTCCTTCCATGCCACCACTGTTCCTGCAGCCGGGATGGGTGTCAGATTTGTAATGGCTCGGTCTTGGCCGTCGATGGCAAGCAATGGCATTTCCGGCGGCAGGGCAAACGTCACCACGTCGCCGGCCTCGACGACGAGTACGCCGGTCTCGTAGCGTTGGTGCAGTCGCTGCACCACGGCCAGCAGGGAATATGACGTGATCGCCTCCTCGCCCGGTATCCAAGGCGTTTCCGGATCGGAATCGGCAATCGTGACGCGGTTCAGGCTGATCACGCCCTACTTGGACTCGCCGAGCATCTCGCTCGCGAACTCCTGCATCTCGTCATAGAAATTACCATCAGACGATCAAGAAGTCAGGCAAGCCGTAGGCCGGGCCGATCAGCGGCGGCAACAGCGCCTCGATGATTGTCGAGACCGGCGCGTCGGGCACAAAGATGTTGCCGCCGCCAGCCTCAAAGAACTCCCGCTCGATGCCCCTCGACTTTCTGGCGCTTCACCTTCTATGGCTGGGAGATCCGCGTGAAGATCCTGGCCCGCGACGGATTGAGGCTTTTGGAATCCCGTTGGGCAGAGGTGAGGTAAAGCAGCCCGCGCTGCAACTGGAACCGAACGCGAATTGGAAACCAACCGTCAGTATTGGAAACCGCTGTGTTCGCGACACGCTTCCAAGTAGCGAAAAAGCGAGTAATATCAACGGATTAAGTGATGGGTGCGACAAGGATCGAACCTGTGACCCGCTGATTAAGAGTTAACGGTGTTTTTTCGGGCTAAGTACCTGATTTCGCACCTAAATCCTTGAAGAGCCTCGTATTTCCGATCGCCAAAGAGCGTCAAAGTCGGAAATAGCGGGTGTGTTCGGCAACACGATGCCGAACACACCTCACGGTCAACGAGGAAAAATGTCGATACAACCACTGGGTGCCGGGTCCAAAAAACCCTGGCCGGAAGGCACCATCGAAGACTGGCAGCAAGGAGCCAGCTATGGGTGGCTCGCGGACAAGTACGGACGGTCGTATAGCACGGTCGTCAAGCTCGTCCGACGAGCCAAGGAAATGGGGACTAAGCGTGGCGAAGTCACATCGAGCAGGCGCAGGGGCGGCCGACTTGCCCTGTCTGGCCAGAAGCCGTTGAGCTATGGGCATCACTCGATTGGGATCCGTCTCAACAAATTCCGGGAAATCGATCATGCCTTCACATACCAGGAGATGGCTGATCGAATCCGGGTCAACCGACTCACGGTG
Organism: Mesorhizobium sp. WSM4844; assembly: GCF_055811775.1. Taxonomy (NCBI): domain Bacteria; kingdom Pseudomonadati; phylum Pseudomonadota; class Alphaproteobacteria; order Hyphomicrobiales; family Phyllobacteriaceae; genus Mesorhizobium; species Mesorhizobium sp. WSM4844. The sequence continues at coordinate 10,762 of NZ_JBVVQB010000075.1, forward strand.
CGGAAGATGGAGCTCGGGCTCCACGACTTCACCGTACGGGAGCTGCAGAGCCTCGCTTCCGTAATGAGCACCAGCATAGAGGAGTTGATGAGACCATTCGCATCATGATCGACGAACGTCTGAAAAATTATTGGGGCGCCGTCCGCGGACTGCGACAGACCCCCATCCAAGACGACGCGCAACGGGCTGCTGCCTGTCAGTAAAACAGCCCGATCACCACGGCGACCCCAGGGGAGACCGGTATGTACCTATTTATTCTGTCGGCCCTTGCGGGAGTTATCTTCAGCTCGGTCGGATTGGTCATGCTCGTAAGAGGCCATGAAAAGAAATCAGACTGCAGTATTCTACGCTCGTTTTATTGGTTTTCTGCGGCAGCGGCCATCGTATTAATGGGTGCGGTTTCTTTAATTGTGCTGGCTGCGGCGCTTTTCCTCTACTTCGTGCCGCCTCAAACCTGCGCCATAGGAGTAAAACTAAGCCATGAAGACTCTAAGTCGGCCGCATGTATCCTCTGATTTCAAACTAGACCTAGTGGTGAAAGTCTGACACTTGGTACCGGTGGACGGCAAGAAATCTACCCGACATTGGCAAATGCGAAAGATCCGTCTTCCGGCGAACATTGTGGTCAAGCCGAAGATAAGTTCTCGCGGCTGGGCAGGCCGCTACTTGGATACCAGAACAGTGACGTTCGCGTAGGCGTAACCGCCTTCGGTCAACTTGCTCCGTATCCTGACTTTGTCGGTACCTACAAAGCCGGCGTTGGGTGTGTAAATTCCCTTTATGCCAGGAACCTCAACCCAGTGGCACTTATGCTTCTTCGTGACGTTAGGAAGAATGGGCATTCTTTGAAATTTGATTTTCCCATGCTCTGGCCCGGAGACAACCATCACCTCAGGTATTCCGACTGGCGCGCAATCAGGACTGATCGAGGTGGTCTGGTAGACTATCACCGGTGTCGATTGCGCTGTCTTTTCCGTCCAAGACAACGAATACCCGCCGGGCCGAGGCCCATCGATGCCAGGGGTATTCTGGCCAGGCGGAGTGTTTACACATGCAGAAACACTCAAGCAGGCTAACACACCGGCCGACAGTCTAACCCTTGATATCACGTCAGTCCCCCAATCCCTGCTACAACGGTAGGGCTAAGTCTTGATTCCAGCAAGAGTGGCATGCCACTGAAAATCGTCTTACGCTATAGGGCGGGCTAGCCCCGTCGACGCTGGCTGCTTGCCAACCTTGCCGTTCCGAGGGGTGCCAAGCGTCAGGCTTTCACCACTAGCGTAAAGAGTCCGTGAAGATTGCCAAGGCTTTGGATATTCTCTTGACCGCCCGGGACTCACAAGCAATCTTCCCGAGAAACGAAGAAAGAACTGGTGGCATCATTGATTAGGTAGCGATACTCAACGTCTATCAGCTCTCCGCCCTCGAAAGAACTTCTCCAGATGTCGCAGATGGGATTGAGCCCCAGTCTTTTGATCTTTTGAAGATCGATCACGGGCGCGTTTGCGTCTATCGAATAGTGATAGGTCACACGCTTGCTCGCATAAGAGACGCGGTTCAAAACCGTTAATTCGTCAACCCTCTTCGGCAGGCCAGCATTGATCAAGTCGAATTGTACCGTCACTTCGCGTTCGCGCTCCTGCCCGGAAGTTGGCCAGACGTATTCCACCGGAACCCTGAACATCGCTAGAACTACAACAGCGATTGCAATCCATGTCCAAGCATCTCTCGGCTGCCTGTTCAAGGCGCTTCGCGCCACGCCCGCCCCGACAATGTAGGTGACGAAGAATAAACCGGCGAAGAGCAGATAGAGGCCGATTTGATGGACAGAAGGATAATGAATAAACGACGCGGTAGATACTACCCACCCGTAAAACGCAGCAAGAATTGCCAGGGAGCCCCCGACGTAACAAACCCAATAGGTGAACGGCAACGACCGCTCACCCCGAAGCACCGAAAGAAGGCTTCTCATGTCGCACCCACCCATGTCTATTCCGGTTATAATACCGCCGGAAACGAAAGAAACCGCTAAGCGGCTGCTCAACTAGCCATCACCACCTACCAATCAAGCCGATCAAAGGGCGCTCTCCGGGGCGCCCTTTTTCTTTTGCGAGGAAGAGATGCGATTTCATACAACGACCGTGTCGCGAAACGTCAAGACCGGTCCAATGCCTGCGATGACCACCTCGCGAGAGACGTGTCCCGATAGCTGCCCGCTGAAGACCGGCGGCTGGGCATCCGCAAGCGGGCGGGGATGCCAAAGCTTCATGTTCACGATCTGCGCCATACGTTTGCAAGCTGGCTGCTGCAGTCCGGCGTGGCAGACAAGACGACCCAGGATCTGATGGGACACAAGACGGACTCGATGACCCGTCGCTATTCCCACAACAGCCTGAAGTCGCTCAAGAAGGCGATCGATCAAATGGAAGCCGACACACTTTGAAACACAGTGCCTGCTGATTTTATTTTGGTGATTTTGAAATATGACGCTTTTTCAAGGACTTAAATGGTGGGTGCGACAGGGATCGAACCTGTGACCCGCTGATTAAGAGTCAGCTGCTCTACCAACTGAGCTACGCACCCACTCGCCGGTAAAACCAGCGTCGGCGGGCATATAGCCGCCGCCATCCGCCATGTCCAGCCCTGCCGGATTCATTTCCCGACAAATCGGCTCGAGCCGATCGCGATCAGACGAACATCCGGCCTTCCGCCACCTTGACGGCATGGCCGCCGATGCGGGCGGCGGCCAGTTTGCCGCCTTCGACATTCAGTTCGAGGCGGATGCGCGAAGGCCGCCCCATCTCCAGCCCTTGTTCGATCCAACGCTGGGAAACACCCTCTCTCGGGCCGTCGAAATGCATGATAGCGCCGGCGAAGGCGGCCGCCGCCGAACCGGTCGCCGGATCTTCATAGGATGGATTGCCCGGCACGATCATGCGGACATGGAAGGCGCTGTCGTGGTTCACCGTCTCGCGGCAATAGACATACGGGCTGGCGAGGGCCCAATCGCTCTTGCGGGGCGCCAGTTCCGACCACGCCTGATTGTCCAGCTTTATCCGGGCCGCCGCCTCCAGATCGGCGACCGGAATGGTCACGTAGGGCACGCCGGCCGACCAGAACGAGACGCGGTGGTTTTCGAAGCCGACTTCGTGCGGCCCCAGGCCAAGCGCTGCCCCGATCGCCTCCGGGTCGGCGGACAATTCCAGCCGCTCCGGCAGTTTGGCCAGGTCGAACTCGGCGAAGATGGCGCCGGCGTGCTTGCTGACGGCGCAGCGCACCGGGCCGATATTTTCTTCCAGCACAAAAATGCCGGCGGTGTCGCCATCGCCAGCCATTTCGGCAAGCGCAATCGCAGCGCCCACCGTCGGATGGCCGGCGAACGGCATCTCATAGTCGGGTGTGAAGATGCGGATGCGGGCGCGGTGCTTGGGATTGTCGGGCGGCAGCACGAAAACGGTTTCCGACAGGTTGAACTCGCGCGCGATGGCCTGCATCGCCGGCGTGTCCAGCCCTTTGCTGTCCAGCACGACGGCAAGCGGATTGCCGCCCAGCCGGTCGGTGGTGAACACGTCGTAAAGTAAGTAATTCCGGGTCAGCATTGTAGAAAGCCTTCTGCCTCAATCTCAACAGGGGCCCAAACATGGGCGAAATTTAATTTGATATTTGAACCATTCGGCCTGATCAGTGCACCGGTTGGGACATCACTGGTATAATAGGGGTCCGGCGTGGACCAGATTGTCAATCTGCCAAAGACGGAATCCACTTCCGACATAAAGACGGCACTCGGGCTCGACCGCCTGGGTCTGAAGAAGAAACGGCGTCGCGGCTGGCTTTATGGCCTGCTTGCGCTGGTCGTCGTCGCCGCAAGCCTGGCCGGCTACCAATGGTATGCCGCGTCTCCCGCCAAGATCGACTATACCACTGTGCCGGCCGCTGTCGCCGATCTCACGGTCGAAGTATCGGCGACCGGCACGCTGCAGCCCCTCACCCAGGTCGACATTTCGAGCGAACTGTCCGGCGTCGTCCGCTCGGTCGCGGTCAACGAGAACCAGCAGGTGAAGAAGGGCGATGTGCTGGCGGCGCTCGATACGGCCAAGCTGGAGGTGCAGATCGAGCGCGCCGAGGCTTCCGCCAAGGCGGCGGCTGCCAATGTCGAGACCGCCACCGTAACCCTCACCGAAAACGAAAGGGCGGTTGCGCGCGCGGCGGCGCTCACCAAGCGCGGCATGGCGACTGACCAGTCGCTTGAAGCGGCGACAGCGACGCGCGACCGCTCAAAGGCAGCGCTCGACAGCGCCAAAGCCAATCTGGCCATCGCCAATGCCGATCTCAAGGCGCAGCAGACGGACTTCGCCAAAAGCACCATCTATGCGCCCATCGACGGCATCGTTCTGACGCGCTCGGTCGATCCCGGCCAGACGGTTGCCTCCTCGCTGCAAGCGCCGGTGCTGTTCGTCATCGCCGCCGACCTGAGGAACATGGAGTTGAAGGCAGCGGTCGACGAGGCCGACATCGGCGCGGTCAAGCCCGGCCAGCATGCCCGCTTCACCGTCGACGCCTTTCCCGAGCGGCCGTTCGATGCCGAGATCCGCGACATCTCCTATGCTTCGGTCACCACCGACGGCGTCGTCACCTACGACGCGCGGTTCGAGGTCGACAACAACGAGCTTCTGTTGCGGCCTGGCATGACTGCCACCGTTTCGGTCGTCACCAGGCAGGCCAAAGGCGTGCTCACCGTACCGTCGACGGCTTTCCGCTACCGGCCGGCGGCATCTGCTGCCCGAGCGTGGAGCCTGAGCGACCTGTTCACGGGCCGTATGGGCCGTCCACGCGGCAACCGCCAGCGCCAGGCGACGGCGCAGCCCATCGACGGCTCGCGCACGCTCTACGTGCTGGAGAATGGCCGGCCCCGGCCGGTCAACGTCAAGGTCGGCTCCACCGATGGCGAGCTGACCGAGATCACCTCCGGTCTCGCAGAAGGTGCGCAAGTCATCACCGCCGCGCAGCAGCGGAGCTGAAATCATGTCAGGCTCGCTGCTCATCACCTTCGACAAGGTCTGGAAAAGCTATGGCCAGGGCGAGGCCACGGTGCATGCGCTGGCTGGCGTCGATCTTGCCATCCGCAGCGGTGAATTCGTCGCCATCATGGGTCCGTCCGGCTCGGGCAAGTCGACGGCGATGAACATCATCGGCTGCCTCGACACACCGACGGCCGGAACCTACAGCTTCATGGGCATCGATGCTGGCCGCCTCGACCGCAACCGCCGCGCCATGCTGCGCAATCTCTATGTCGGCTTCGTTTTCCAGGGCTACAATCTCCTGCCGCGCACCACCGCGGTGGAGAATGTCGAACTGCCGCTGATCTATCGCGGCGTCGCCGCCCGCGAGCGTCACGACCTCGCCATGAAGGCGCTGGCCGAGGTCGGCCTTGTCGGCCGCGAGCACCACACGCCGGCCGAGCTCTCCGGCGGCCAGCAGCAGCGCGTGGCGATCGCACGCGCCATCGTCACCAGGCCGACGCTGCTCGTCGCCGACGAGCCGACCGGCAATCTCGACACCGCACGCACGCACGAGATCATGGAGCTGCTGACGCGGCTGAACACCGAGCTTGGCCTGACCATCGCCATGGTCACCCACGAGGCCGATGTCGCTGCTTACGCCGAGCGCACAATTCGCTTCCTCGACGGCCACGTCGCCTCCGATGCCATGAACCTTGAGGTGGTGTAACCATGATCTGGGAAACCGTCCGCCTCTCGCTGCTTTCAGTGCGCCGCAACGTGCTGCGCTCGTTTCTGACGCTGCTCGGCATCGTCATCGGCGTTGCCGCCGTCATCGCCATGCTCACCATCGGCTCGGGCACCACCGAAAAGGTAAAGGCCGACATTTCCAAGCTCGGCAGCAATTTGCTCGTTGTCCGCCCCGGCCGCCCGGCCGGGCCCGGCGGACCGGGAGGGCTCGACCAGGCCACACGTCCGCTCGGCAGCAAGGAACTTGCCGCGCTTGTCGCACATTTGAGCGGCGCCCGCGCCATCTCGCCCGCCTCGCAAAAGCAGGTCCGCGTCATATCAGGCACCGAAAGCCTGACCTCGGGTGTCACCGGCACCGACAGCGCCTATCTCGATGCGCGCGACTGGAAGCTGGTCTCGGGCCGCCCGTTCAGCGATTCGGAAATCCGCTCGGGCACCGGCGTCTGCCTGATCGGCGAAACCGTGCGCCAGCAGTTCTTCGGCGCCGGCGACCCCGAAGGCGAGATCATTCGCGTCAACCGCACCTCGTGCAAGATCATCGGCCTGCTCGAGCCAAAAGGCTATACCGGCTTCGGCCAGGACCAGGACAATGTCGTGCTGATGCCGCTCGCCGCCTACCAGCGCCGCATCGCCGGCAACCGCGACATCGACTCGATCTACGTCGCCGCCGACGACAGGACGACGACCACCGAGCTGCTGCCGCGCGTCGAGGACATCTTGCGCGATGCACGCCGCATCCCGCCGGACCGCGAAGACGACTTCTCAATCCGCGACATGACCCAGATCGCCGACGCCATGGCGAGCGCCACCACGACGATGACCGGCATGCTGGGAGCGGTCGCCGGCGTCAGCCTGTTGGTCGGCGGCATCGGCATCATGAACATCATGCTGGTGTCGGTCACCGAGCGCACCCGCGAGATCGGCATAAGGCTGGCCATCGGCGCGCATGAAAAGCACATCCTCATCCAGTTCCTGGTCGAGGCCACCGTGCTGTCGCTGCTCGGCGGCATCATCGGCATCCTGATCGGCCTGGCTCTGGCCGGCCTCGCCTCGCTGACGCTGGCGATCCCGTTTGCGCCAAGCCCGGCGGTGATCCTGCTCGCCGTCGGCTTCTCGGCGCTGATCGGCATGGTGTTCGGCTTCTTCCCGGCGCTGCGCGGCGCGCGGCTCGATCCGATCGACGCGCTGAGGCATGAATAGCGCGGCGCAGCGTGCGTCGCCTTCAGATGTCCCCAAAATTTTGACGCGGCCATCACCCTGCCCCTGTCGCGGAACAGCCCGCGGTGCTAGCAATCGCGTTGGGGATATGGGGGATAGTGGGATGAGCAAGAAAGAGCGAGTGGCTTTGGTGACGGTGATCATCGAGGCCGCATTGGCGGGGCTTTGGTGGTACTTGGCCGGCTATGGCATGGCCAACCCCGATCATGTCACCGCCGATTTCCAGCAGGTTGTCGGTCAGACGATGGGAACGGCGATGGGTGCGCTGCTGGGTATCGGCGTCATGCTGTTTTTCGTCGCCGCCCGCAACGACCGCAAAACCATCGAAAACAAGATGCGTCATTAACCCCCTGTCGGCAAATATCGCCAGTCGGCAAACTATCCCTTGTCGGCAAAATGCCACTCGATCAGTGGCTTCATGTGCGGCATCAGCCCGTCCGGCAGGTCATCGGCACTGCGGATGACGACGGGCCCGTCGATCTCCGGCTCTGCCTCGGTGGCGACAAAGGCGCTGATGCGCTGCGCGATCTCGTCGGCGGATGCAGTCTCGCGATAGCGGCGAAAGATCACCGTGCCGGTTGCCGTCGACAGGGCATAGTAGCGCCTGCCGCGCGCCGCGCCGGCAAGGTCGAGGCCGGTTTCTTCCCGCACCTCGCGGATCATGTTGAAGTCGACATCGACAAGGCCGTCGCGGAAATCGGTTGGCTCGAACGAGCCGGCGGCGAAGTAGACGCGACCGGCATTGACGGTGTGCGACGCCATGCGGATCGCCACCAGCGCATTGTCGCCGGCGACCAGCATGGCATGGGCATAGGCGTGCTCGGCCCCCGCCACCTGGCGATTGCCGCGCCAAAGCATGAAGGTCGAGTAGCGCACCGCATGGCAGCGGCCGACGAGGCTGCTGTCGCGATAGCGGAGCGCCGAAAGCAGCACCACGGTGCCGTCGAACAGCGCCGGGTTGGCTGCGGTCTCGCGCCGCCAATTCTCGGCGATCGCTTGCGCATTGTCGCGTTCGAACGGATGCGGGCCGGGGTCGAGCCTGACGTCGACGGCGTCGACCGGCAGGATGATGTTGCGCGGCAGGTCGAAGCTCAACGAAAACGATCCTCAGGTCATTTCAAGGGTGATCGCCACAGGGCAGTGGTCCGACGCCTTCGGCCGGTCCCAGCCGCAACGCGGAAACCGGTCCACCTCCTGGCCTGCCGGAAAGATCGTGCGCCAGGGCTGGCCGTTGCGGATGATGTCGGGAACGGCGGTCGCGTTCCTGGCTGCCAGTGCCTTCGACAACAGGATGTAGTCGAGCTGACACAGATGCCGCTCCTGCGGCCCGCGCGTATGGTACAAGGTCCAACGGTCCATTTCCGGGCGCCGTTCGACCGCATTCTCGCAAAAGCCGCCGGCGGTGAGCACGTTGAGGCAGGACTGGCTCTCATCGATCACCTCGAAGCGGTAGCCGTCAAAGGCGTCGCCGGAGATCTTCACGCGCTGCCGATAGTCGTTCATGTCGCCGCAGATCGCCCAGTATTTGTCGGCGGCGTGATCCCCACCGAAACGCTCCTCGATGATCCGGCGCACCGCTTGCGCCTCGGCGATGCGCAGCGGCATCGTCGCCTGCCGCCCGTCGAGACCGTTGCGGGGCGCGCCCATCGACTTGAAATGCACCAGATAGAGCGTCAGCGGCACGCCACCGACGGTCAGGTCGATTTCCAGGCAGTCGCGCCGGAAGATGCGCTGGTTGGCCTGATGCCCGAACGCTGCCAGCTCCGGCGTGTGCAGGCCGAACTGCTCGAACGTGACATAGGCGTGGCTTGTCATGCGCACGAATTCGATCGGCAGGCCCTGCGCGGTCTCGTTGCGCATCATCACGGCGACGTCGATGCCGCGCGAATCATTGCCCGCGGTGGTGTATTTCTGGCGGTAGCCATGCCCGACCATCCTGAATAGATAGCCGTGTTCGAAAGCCTTCAGCGCCTCGATATTGTCGACCTCCTGCATGCAGATGATGTCGGCGCGGGTGGCCGCGATGGCCAATGCCGTCAGCTGCCGCGTATCGTCGGATTGCGCGATCGCCCGCGCCTGCTCCAGCATCTTGTATTCGGCCTCGCTCTGGATGTCGAAGAGCGCCAGCGTGCGATCCTCGTTGAGCTGGTTGCGGTATCCGGAAAAATCAAACCTGTTCATCAGGTTTTCGACATTGAAGGTGGCGAGGCGCAGCGACATGGCGGTGACCTTTGCCCACAAGCGCGGCCGAAAACAAGGGCCCGCCCTGCCCGCGATGGTTGACGAAACCTTTCCGTTCATCCTCCGTTCAGGCGCCAAGCTGCATGAATGACATTCTTCATCGCCGGGCGTGGGGCCTGAGATCTCTTGGAGAGTGCAATGAACCCGCTCTTTTCTTTTTCTGTCAGATCCGGGCTGCTGGCTCTGGGTCTGATGGCCGGCCTGTCGGCCTCCGCGTTCGCCGGGCCGATTGCCAAACCCGTGCTGCCGATGCCGGCCAACGCCATCGCCCCCGAGATTGTGCCTGTCCGCGAAAGCTGGGCCGGCGGCAACGACAGGCGGAGCGAATGGCGCTGGCGCAATCGGCACGGCGGCCGGGAGTGGCGCGGTGGCAATGATCGGAGATGGCGCGGTCGCGACGAAGCCTGGAGATGGCGTGATCACGACGACCGGCGCTGGCGCCACCGTCGTCATCACCGCCGTCACTTCAATGATTCCGCGATCTATTTCGGCCTGGGTCTCGGGCTGCCCGCCTACAACTACTATAGTGGGCCGAGCTATTATGAGCCGCGCTACTACCCGCCTCGGCGTCAGTATCGCACGGAACGGCTTTCCAGCGCCCATGTCCGCTGGTGCTACGACCGCTATCGGTCCTATCGCGCCTGGGACAACACGTTCCAGCCCTATGGCGGTCCGCGCCAGCAGTGCTGGTCGCCCTATAGCTGAGTGGTGCGACTGATGAACTCCAACGGCGCCGCGCCGCGCGGCGCCGTTTTCATCTGACCCACCCTTCTTCTGAAGTCCTTTGCGTCCTTTTCGCGACGATAACGCTATGTTTATCAGGCGGGCCTAATTATCCTGCCGATCGCACCAGGGATTATGCGCGATGGCTGAAGACGAAAACAGGGACAAACGCAGGCAGCGCGTCTTCAAGGGCGCGACGATCCTGACCGGCATCACCAATTCCGAGGTCACGTGCACGGTGCGCAACATGCATGACGGCGGCGCCGAATTGATGGTCTCGATCGACGCTCGCGTGCCCGACGAGTTCCTGCTCTATGTGCCGACCGACGGCATCGCCTACAAGGCAGTGGTCCGCTGGCGCCGCGAGAACCGCATCGGCGTGATGTTCACCGGCACCGAGCCAAAGCCCCACTGGCACTACGGCTAGATCCCCTGAGCGGCATTGTCCAACCAGCCAACCACACGGCCTTCATGTAAAAAAACCGGCGGAGCGCTCCGCCGGTTTTTCCTGTGCAATGACAAAATTGCGGATTTCGATCAGTTCTTGGCCTTGTCGACCAGCTTGTTCTTGGAAATCCACGGCATCATCGCGCGCAGCTTGGCGCCGACTTCCTCGATCTGATGGCTGTCGTTGTTGCGGCGGATGCCCTTGAAGCGCGACATGCCGGCGCGATACTCCTGCATCCATTCCGAGGTGAACTTGCCGGTCTGGATATCCTTCAGCACGCGCTTCATCTCGGCCTTGGTCTCGGCGGTGATGATGCGCGGGCCCGAAACATATTCGCCCCATTCGGCGGTGTTCGAGATCGAGTAGTTCATGTTGGCGATGCCGCCTTCGTAGATCAGGTCGACGATCAGCTTGACCTCGTGCAGGCACTCGAAATAGGCCATTTCCGGCGCGTAGCCGGCTTCCACCAGCGTCTCGAAACCGGCGCGGATCAGCTCGACCAGGCCGCCGCACAGGACAACCTGCTCGCCGAACAGATCGGTTTCGCATTCCTCGCGGAAATTGGTCTCGATGATGCCCGAACGGCCGCCGCCGACGCCGCAGGCATAGGACAGGGCGAGATCAAGTGCATTGCCCGAAGCATCCTGGTTGACCGCGACCAGGCACGGCACGCCGCCGCCCTTCTGGTATTCGCCGCGCACCGTGTGGCCAGGCCCCTTCGGCGCGATCATGACGACGTCGACCGAGGCCTTCGGCTCGATCAGGCCAAAGTGCACGTTGAGGCCGTGGGCAAAGGCGATCGCCGCGCCATCGCGGATGTTCGGCGCGATTTCGGATTTGTAGATATCGGCCTGCAGCTCGTCCGGCGTCGCCATCATCATCAGGTCGACCCATTTGGCGGCTTCCGCCACGCTCATCACCTTGAGCCCGTCGGCCTCGACTTTTTGGGCGGTCGCCGAGCCGGCCTTGAGGCCGATGGCGATTTCCCCAACGCCAGAATCCTTGAGATTGAGCGCATGCGCCCGGCCCTGGCTGCCATAGCCGATGATGGCGACCTTTTTGCCCTTGATCAGGTTGAGATCGGCGTCGCGATCGTAATAGACACGCATTTTTCTTCCTTCCCGTTTTTGAATTCAGAGCATGATGCCGAAAAGTGTGAAGCGGTTTTCGGACGACATCATGCTCTATCTCTTTGATTTAGAGCCGGATTCAGAGTTCAGGTCGACTTGACCTGAAATCATCCGGCTCTAGAGGCCTTGCGGCCCGGTTTTTGCTCCGTGAAGAGCGAGAAACTGCTGCGTCGCCCGGACGGCATCGCCGCCAATCGCCGCATCAGTCAATTTTAGCCGGTCGCCGAGCAGCAGGCGGATCTGCACGTCGCGGGCGACCAGCCCGAAAAAGGTGCGGAATGCCGCTTCGGCATCCGAGAACTCGAGAAGCCCGGCCTGCCGACCGGCCTCCAGCACCGGCTTCAGGCGCCGGGCCAGCGCGAAACGCCCGTTCTCCAGCACGATGGCGCCAAGATCGTCATTGCCCGAGCCAGCACGGCCAATGGCGACGCGGTTCAGCGCGATCGATGTGTCGCTCGAAATCACCTTGAGCCAGTCCGAAGCGAAGCGTGCGAGGCTCACCGTCAGCGAAGCAAGGGTAAACCCCTTGCCGCCGACCGGCACCACCCGCACCTTGGAGGCCTGCCATTGAACAATTGCCGTCAACAGCCCGTCGCGATCGCCGAACCATTTGTAGAGCGTTTCCTTGGAACAGCTTGCCCGCCGCGCCACCGCGGTCATGGTCAACTGATCGCCCTCCTCGACCAGCAGGCGAAGTGCGGCGTCGAGCACGGCTTTCTGCCGCTCGGTCAGCGCTTCGCTGGTGTCGATGTCGACGCTTGCCTGCAACAAACTCTTTTCCTGCTCGATAACGGCGGCGGCCAGGGCCGTACCGTACGTTACGGTTCGGCATCTCTATGACGTATTGTCGGACCCGGGGCAAGCCCTATCTCCGCTTTTTGACCGCCTTATCGCGGAGAGAAAAATGCTCGTCGGCCTGCTTGCATTGACTGTTGCCGCCGCTTTCGCGGGCGCCGCCATCTATATCAGCGTTGCCGAGCAACCGGCGCGGCTTCGCCTCGACGACCGTGCACTGCTGCAGGAATGGCAGCCTTCCTACAAACGCGGCGCCGCCATGCAGGCGTCGATCGCCGTCGTCGCCTGTGTTCTTGGTGTCGTTGCCTGGTGGCTAACCGGCAGTCTCGGCTATCTCATCGGGGCGGTGCTGATCATCCTGCCATGGCCATGGACGCTGGTCGCAATGATGCCGACAAACCGGTTGCTGGCGGCGATGGACGCGGCCGCCTCCAATCCGCAGGCGCGGGCGTTGATTGTCAAATGGGGCAATCTGCATCTGGTTCGCGTCATGCTTGGCGTGCTGGCGGCACTGGCATTCCTCTGGGGCAGTGCCTGACGGCTGCAATCGACCGTCAGCGCCAGCGGGACCACATCACTCTGGCATCGCCGGATGACGCAGCCGCCCGAGCAGAGCCGACAAGGTTTCCAGGTCATTATTTGAGAGCCTGGCGCCGACCAGCTCGGCGATCGATCGCCCGTAGACGGCCCACATCCGGCGGCGCATCTCGCGCCCCTTGCCGGTGATGCGGACCGTCTGTCCGCGACCGTCATCGGCAACCCTGAGCTTCTCGACCAGCCCGTCCGCTTCGAGCCGCGCCAGCAGCCGCGAGACGTTGTACTGCGCAAACAGGGTGCGCTCGATCAGCTGGAACGGCCGCAAGCCGCCCTCGCCGGCTTCGGCAAGCTCATGCAGCACGTCGTACCAGGCAAGCGGCGGCAAGCCGGCGTCCTTCAGCGCGTCTTCGGCTCGTTCCAGCAGCTGGCGCGAAACGCGCATCAGGCGCGCCCAGGCCTTGATGGCCGCCGGCGAAGGATTCTCCGTCATGATGCAGCATAGGCGATAGATGCAATTGCATCAAGCTTGCCAATGGATGCAAATGCATCTATATAGATGCAACTGCATTTATATCGGAAGGCACTGCCATGAAACATGAAATCTGCGAGATCGTCGACATTCCGGAAACGGGCGGCCTGGTGACCGACAAGCTCGTTCTCGTCAGCCACCACCTTTGTCCCTATGTGCAGCGCGCGGCGATCTCGCTCTGCGAAAAGGACGTGCCGTTCGAACGCCTCACCATCGATCTCGCCAAAAAACCGGCCTGGTTCAAGGCGATATCGCCGCTCGGCAAGGTACCGCTGCTGCGCGTGCCGCAGAATGGCGAGGAAACCGTGATCTTCGAATCGGCGGTCATCCTCGAATTTCTCGAGGAAACGCTGGCCAACCCACTGCACCCTGCCGACCCGCTGGCCCGCGCCCGGCATCGCGCCTGGATCGAGTTCGGCTCGGCCATCCTCAACGCCATTGGTCGGTTCTATTCCGCACCGACCGAGGCCGCCTTCCTTGCCGAAAACGAAGCTCTGTCGGCAATGTTCGATCGTCTCGAAATAGAACTGGCGGCTGGCCGGGCTGGGCCATGGTTTGCTGGCGAGCGCTTTTCAATGGTCGATGCAGTCTATGGGCCAGTCTTCCGCTATTTCGACGCCTTCGATCGAATCGGCGCGTTCGGCATCCTGAGCGGAAAGCCGCGTGTCGAGGCCTGGCGAAAGCGATTGCACGAACGCAAGTCGGTGAAGGACGCCGTCACCCCGGACTATCCACAGCGCCTTCATGCATTCCTGCAAGCGAAGGGTTCGCACCTTTCGAAACTCATCCGCCGCAGCGAGGCGGCCACTGCGCTTCCTTGATACCGATCCGCCTGAACGGATCGACCACGGTTCCAGCCACCATCGAGGCAAGGATGTTTGGCGCCGGCGGGATTCTTGCCACCGACGCCACCAGCCTGTCGCGGACGAACGGCATCACGGTCGAATCCGACTGGTAGAACGGCGTCAGCATCAGCGACAGCGCCTGAAAGACCCGGACATGCCATCGCCGCGCCCGGACATAGACCTCCAGCGCAGTATCGACACGATCCGTTCCTATGAGCGCATAGTTGAGCGCCGCCGCGTCGAGCAGCGCCATGTTCGCACCTTGCCCGAGCTGCGGGCTGGTCGAATGTGCCGCATCGCCGATGATCGCCCATCGCCGTCCGGCCGGCACCTTGAGCGTGTGATGGCCGTAACGCGCCAGCGAAAGCTGATCGAAACTGTCGATCTGGCGCGTGAACGCCTCGCATTCGGGCCACAGCCGAACCAGCCTCGCCTTCCAGGCGTCGAGGCCTGTCGCCCTGACCTGCTCTGCATCCGCCGGCTTCAGGCTCCAGAAGAATGCCGCCATCTTCTCGGCATCCGGTTCCGGCCTGCCGATCGGCAGCACGCCGATCATCACGCTCGCTCTGTCGTCGCGCTGCAGCAGCGCGTGTTCGTCGAAACCGTCGCCGCGCCAGCCGAGCGACGCCCAGAACGCGCCATAGGCGAGCGGCCGCGGCGCCCCCGAATTCCCTACGCGCTGTCGCAATTTGGAGCGCGAACCGCTGGCATCGACGACCAGATCGAACGGCCCCATCCTTCGCCCGTTGCCGCAGATCAGCGTTGCCCGTTCGCCGGTTTCCAGCGTCTCGAGCTCGACGCCGGTTTCGATGGCGATCGCCTCGCGCCGGACGGCGCCGAAAAGCACGCCGAACAAGGCCGCGCGGTGCACCGCCAGCCCGAAACGACTGCGGCGCTGCGCAGCATAGCGGGCGTCGAGCACGGTGCGGCCGGTTTTCGCATCGGCGCCATGCAGGCGGTCGATGCGGCTGCCCAGCGCCAGGATGTCGTCGAGCACACCAAGATCGGCAAGCACCGTCAGCCCGGTCGGCTGCAGGATCAGCCCGGACCCGACCGGCTTTGGCTCGTCGAAGCGCTCAAAGATGGTGACCCGATGCCCGGCACGCTTCAGATAGAGCGCCGCGGCCAGCCCGGCCGGGCCGGCGCCGGCAATCGCGATGTCCAGAGAATTGCCCATTGCCGCCGAATCGTCTCGCCCAGGCCGGACAATCCTTCAGCGCTATCGGCAAATCAAGCCGTCGCTCCTGGTATCGATAGTTAGGTCTCGGCGGCGTCGAAAGCGTTCCGCGCAGCGCGCACTGCGCCATGATTGAGCTCGGCCCATTGGAGCAGCTGATGCAGGGGCCCGAACATCGAGCGTCCGAGATCGGTCAGACTGTATTCGACGCTCGGCGGCTTGGTCGGGAAGACCTCGCGATGGACATAACCGTCGCGCTGCAAATCGTGCAGCGTCTGGGTGAGCATGCGCTGGGAAATGTCGGGCACCAGCCGCCGCAATTCGCCGAACCGGTACGGCTTCTCGGCCAGCGCCATCATCAGCAGCGAACTCCATTTGTTGCTGATGCCCTGGATCACGTCGCGCACCGGACAGTCGGCAATGTTGCCGCCGCCGCTGCACGCTTTGTAAATCTCGAGCTTCGACTTCAGACTGACGACCTTGCTGTCCATCGCTGGTTCCCTGCGCCTGCCTACCTCCCGCAAAACTGCCTTCTTTACGAGGGTCGGTCAATTCCTATTTTAGTGCTGGTCTCTTTTTGAGACTTATATAAGCACCCGCCGCTCCGGCGCAACGACAGGACTTCCCATGACCGATACCCTTCTCGTCACCGGCGCCTCCGGCCAGCTTGGCCGCGGCGTCGTCGATCATCTGCTGGACACGCTCAAGGTTCCGCCCGCACGGATCATCGCCGCCACCCGCAATCCGGAAAACCTCGCCGAGCTGGCAGCGCGCGGCGTCATCATCAGGCAAGCCGATTTCGATGACACCGCGTCGCTTGTCGAAGCATTCAAGGGCGCCGGCCGGGTCCTGATCATCTCGACCGGCGAGCTCGATCTTCGGGGCAAGCGGCTCAAGCAGCATGAGAATGCCGTCGCAGCCGCGAGGCAGGCCGGCGTTTCGCATCTGCTCTACACCTCGATGCCCAATCCTGAGCCGGGATCGCCGGTGCTGTTTGCGGGCGATCATTACGGGACCGAGCAGGCGATCAAGGCGAGCGGCATCCCCTACACGATTTTCCGCAACGGCTGGTATCAGGAGAACCTGTTCATGTCGCTGCCGCACGCCATTGCCTCGGGACACTGGTATACATCCGCGGCCGACGGCCGCATCGCCCATGGCGCTCGCGACGACATGGCCGCGGCGATCGCTGCCGGTCTTGCCTCAGGCGCCACCGAAAGCACGACATACACGCTGACCGGTCCGCAGGCCCATACCGTCGCCGAGATCGCGGCCCTGGTGACCGACGTCACCGGCAAGCCGATCGAGGTCGTCCAGCTTTCGGACGAAGCATTGACCGAGGGCCTGAAGGCTGCCGGCGTTCCCGAGGGCTTTGCCCCAATCGTCACGTCCTTCGACACCAACACGCGCTCCGGCCGCATCGGCATGGTGACCGACGCGATCGAGACACTGTCGGGCAGGAAGCCGCAATCGCTGAAGCAGTTTCTTGAAGCGAACAAGGCAGCGCTGGCCGGCTGAAGTCGGAATAGAGTGCCGGACTTCCGAAGCCGGCGGGACAGCGCCCCCCTCTGTCCTGCCGGACATCTCCCCCACAAGGGGGG
>NZ_JBVVQB010000076.1:0-26805 GCF_055811775.1 Mesorhizobium sp. WSM4844
GCGCAGGCCGCGGTCGAGCTGATCGAGAGCGGCTATCCCGACCTGACGCTGGTGACGCCGGTCGGCCATCAGACGCCAGGGACGCCGCTACCCGGACGGCGCTCCGCCGCCTGAGACAGTTCGATAATTCTCTTGAACGTTGTCGACCAGAGTTTGCAGCAGCGGCGGCAATAGCGCGCTCTTGCCTTCTCCCCCTGTGGGTCCCCTTGTGGGAGAAGGTGGATCGACGCGCAGCGCCGAGACCGTTGAGGGGTGTTGGACGGATCGCGGTTTTTGCCAAGCTGGAGCACCCCTCATCCGACCGAGCTTCGCTCGGCCACCTTCTCCCACAAGGGGAGAAGGGGGAGCCAATCGCGAACGTCAGCGATTTGCGTGACGATGGTGCTGGACGGAGCGCCAACGCCGGGTGATCTCGCCCGATGCCGCATCAGCCCATCGCCCCTAGGGGAGCTAAATCACTTACTTCCCGGAATCTCGGCAGCGTTCAGCTGTCGTCCTCCGCTGGCACAGCCTGTCCGGCCGTCTTGCGGCGCAGCATCTTGGTCAGCTTCCAGATCGTCGGGCTGTTCTTGACGAAGGCTTTCAGGCGCGCGCCTTGCCGCAGGACAAACACCAGCGCGCGGCCCTTTGTCGTCAGCGGAACCAGGACCTCGAAATGCCGGGTTTCGATATCGCACCACAGCCGCTTGTAGGGTTCGTCGCCGACCGAGAAATCATAGACATCGAACCCCTTCTCGCAGGCTTCCTCGATGTTGTCGAAGAACAGGAAGTCGCCGGGGCTGGCATGGGCAAGGTCGTCGTCGGCGATCGCTCCGAATTCGCAGATCAGGCGTTTTCCCGAGCGGCTCGATCCGGTGACAGCGCGAAGCTTGCCGGCGACTTCGAGCCCATGCAGCACGAAGGACGGCGTGTCGTCGCAGAGCGCTTCGACGAACAAGGCGCGGAAGAAAGCACGAACCTGTGGCTCGCCGAAGACGTTGGCGATGCCCATCTTGCGGAAGCGGAACTCCTTCATCTCGAAAAACGCATCGAGCAGCCTGTTCACCTCGTCCGCCGTCCGGGCCTCGATGCGGCGGTGGCTGCCGACGGCCCCGAACTTGCGCGCCTGCGAGCGGTGCCTCTTGCGCCTGCGCTTGCCGCTGGCGCGGGAGAGCAGGGCATCAAAACCTCCCGCCAGGTCGACGGCCAGCGACAGGTTGGGGCTGGGAAAATGCGGGAGGGACAGAAGCGGATTGGCAACGCGGTCGAGATCGGGCAGCAGCCGTTCCAGCGAGACGAGGTCGATGTCCGGCCGCGCCCTGGCGATCGCCGCCAGCATCGAGCGGATCGCCGCGCCATCCGCCCTGGTCAGCCAGGACGGGTCGGCGGCGGCGAAATTGCCGTTGGCATGGCGGCCGCCCATGAAACGGGCGACGCGTAACGGACCGCGGCTGGTGACTTCCAGCGCCAACCAAAAAACCGGCCGGCCGTCAGCGCTCAGCGTCGCCAGGACGATGTCCGCTTCGGCATGTCTGGCCCAGTTCAGGATCCAGGCCGGGCTCTGCGCCGGCGCGAACAGCGCCGAACCGCAGAACTCGGCATAGGCCGCAAGTGCCGCACCGTCGGCGACCGACACCGACAGGCCGCCATGATCCGCAGGCACCGCGCGCGGCGCCGCCTGCATGGCCTCGAGCCGATTGCCGTCAAATGACGCGGTGGCGTCAACCATACCTCAATCCTTTAGGGCGTATTCACCGCGATTGGGGCGCGCATAGGCGCATTTCGTGCTTGGATGAGCCTAGGCGCAAAAGGTGAATGAATGATCGACGGGGGCGAGGCAATCCGGAAACTGGCGCTCAACGTCGTGCGCTATACCGGTCTTGCCCCGCTGGCCAAGCCGTTCGTCGGCGGCATCGGCGCCATCCTGATGCTGCATCGGGTCACCGCCACGCCGGAAAAGCCTGATAGCGTCAACCGGCATCTCAACATCGCGCCTGAGTTCCTCGACGCTGTCATCGCCGACATGAAGGCGCACGGCTATGCATTCGTCACCCTGGACGAGGCGATCAAGCGCATCAAGGCCGGCGGCAAGGTTGGCCAGTTCGCGGCGATCACCGCCGACGACGCCTACCGCGACAACATGACCGAGGCGCTGCCGGTGCTGGAAAAGCACGGCGCGCCGATCACCATCTATGTCGCGCCGGGGCTGATAAACGGCGCCGCCGATCTATGGTGGGAGGTGGTCGAGGACATCGTCAGCGCGCGCAACCGGCTGGTTTTGACGACACCGAACGGTCCGGTGACGATCGACTGCTCGACCCCGGGCAAGAAAATCCAGGCCTTTGCGCGCCTGCACGATTATCTGACGCTGGAGGTCCGCGAGGAGGACCAGCGCGCGGTGCTGCGCGAATTGGCGCGGTCGAACGGTATCGAGTTGGGCGCGCGCCAGAGCCTGTTGATGAACTGGGACGAGATCCGCGCCATGGCAGGGCATCCGCTGGTGACGATCGGCGCGCACACCGTCAATCATCGCAATCTGAAGCGGCTTTCCGAAGCCGATGCGCGGCACGAGGTCGACGGCGTCAGGCGCATATTGCAGGCCGAACTCGGCGAGGCGCCGCGCCATTTCGCCTATCCCTATGGCTATGCCAGTGCCGTTGGCGACCGCGAAGTCGGCTTTGCCCGCGACGCCGGCTATGTCTCGGCGGTGACGACACGCCACGGCGTGTTGCGCGCCAAACATGCCGGCTTCCTGCACGCGCTGCCGCGTATTTCGGTCAACGGTCGCTATCAGAGCGTTGCCCATATCCGCACGATGCTGTCGGGCGTGACGACGCCGCTGGCCAACGCCGGCAAGATGCTCGTCACCATCTAGTGGTTTGACACTCCGGTGGACGGCAAACCCTTTGCGGACCATCCCTGATGGGAGGTCAAGGGAACGTTGTGACCCGAGGCGGTCATTCCCGAACCGTCCGCCCAAGGTCTGAATCGACTATCAGGGCGGACGTTCAACGCCCTATTGTCGAAGGTCTCTTTGCAAGAAGAGACTGTGCCAGCGCGAGGTCGCGACCGGTAGGCTGGCAGATGGGCTAGTCTGGCGGAGCTGCGGCAGCGTAAAGGATAATCGTTTGAGGCTGAGTGAGCTTTACCCTCGCTACGCGCGCCAATCGGGAGTATAGTTGCGTATCGCTGGCTGGGACCTCACGGGGCCGGCGACTGAGAGCGCAAGACTCCCGCATCAGACTGGGCGCGCTCCAACCTGCAGCTGTTCGGCGCGCCCACGAGACTATCTGCCTCTGCCGGAACCTCTTTTTGCTCGGTTCCGACCGGAATTGTCGTTTGCAGTTCGGGAGAGGAAGCGATCCCATGCAGATCATTCAAAATCGCCGCACGTTCCTGGCCGGCTTGACGGCGGCCGGCGGAGCCCAACTCTTCAACATTCGTCCATCCAAAGCTGCGGGGGAGCCACCGCCGGAAACGACTTCCGTCCGTCTGGGGCGGTGGATCGATGGCTCCTATTGCTGGGCGTCGCTCTATCTCGCGGGCGAGTTGATGCGCGCCGACGGATTGACCGATGTCCGCTACGTGCAAGGCGACACCAACGTCGACAACACCGAGTGGCTTACCGCCGGCGTCACGGATTTCGATTTCAACATGCCGTCGATGCACATCCGGAGCATCGAATCAGGGGCAAGTATCAAAATCCTGACCGGCGTGCACACAGGCTGCTGGGAACTGCGGGGCAATGACAGCGTCAACGGCATTGCCGACCTAAAGGGCAAACGGGTCGGGATTTGGGCGTTCAACGACCACCCGCATGTCTTTCTCAGCTTGATGATCAACTATGTTGGGCTTGATCCCGTTCACGAGATCGAATGGGTGTTGGGCATCTCTCCGATGCAGGATTTCATCGAAGGCAAGGTCGACGCCTTCCTCGCCGGCATCACCGAGTTACCCGGTCTGCGCGCGAAGAAGATCGGCCACACGATCATCAGCAACGCCGTCGACCGGCCCTGGTCACAATATTACTGCTGCATGGTCGCCGGCAGGACTGATTACGTGGACAAGTACCCTGCTGCGACCAAGCGCATATTGCGCGCCATCCTGAAGTCCATCGATTTCTGCGCGTCGGATCCGGCATCGGCTGCGCGCGAACTCGTCGATCGAGGCTTTCTGCCCAACTATGACCTCGCTCTGATAACGCTGAAAGAGGCCCAGCACGACAGGTGGCGAGGTTACGATTCCGAGGATTCGGTCCGCTTTTATGCGCTGCGAATGCAGGAGACGGGCATGATCAAGTCGAGCCCGCAACAGATTATCGCCCAGGGAACAGACTGGCGCTTCCTCGACGAGTTGAAGCA
This sequence comes from Mesorhizobium sp. WSM4844, assembly GCF_055811775.1. Taxonomy (NCBI): domain Bacteria; kingdom Pseudomonadati; phylum Pseudomonadota; class Alphaproteobacteria; order Hyphomicrobiales; family Phyllobacteriaceae; genus Mesorhizobium; species Mesorhizobium sp. WSM4844. Next base: position 4,341 of record NZ_JBVVQB010000076.1, read on the forward strand.
CGAGCTGAAACTGTGAGCGTGTGGCCGGCACGCAGTGCCGTATCCACGGAAGGGAGCGTCCAAATGCAGGTCATCCAGAACCGCCGCCGCTTCTTAGCCGGTATGAGTGCAATCGGCGCCGTTGGACTTGCCGGCGGTCGCAATTCATCCGCCGAGAATGCCCTGCTCGATACGACCACCGTCCGCTTCACCCATACCCCCGCCACCTGCAACGCACCTCTCTACCTCGCCGAGGAACTGTTGCGCGCCGACGGCTTTACCGGCCTCACCTATGTGGACGTGGATGCGGGCGTCAATACGCCGATGAAAACGACAAACGGCGAAGCGGATTTCGGGTTTGAGTTCGCCAGTGCGTTCGTCATCGCAATCGATGCCGGCACAGCAACTCGTCCAACAACAGCGTCCAACTGAAGGGGCGGCCGAGTGGATGCGCGTTCAGTGATTCAGTCCGACATCAGATTTGACCCGCGGATGACTCGACTGCCCGTTGGCCGAAGCTAACGATGGAGATATCCATGCAGAAGGTCCAAAGCAGACGCCGCTTCTTGGCCAATATGGCGGCGACAGGAGTCGCCGGAGTTGTCGGCACCCGAAATTCACGTGCCGAAGAGGGCGGTCTCGAAACGACCACGGTCCGGCTCGCAAAACTCCCTGCCATCTGCATGGCGCCACAGTACGCCGCCAAGGAGTTGCTGCACGCAGAGGGCTTTACCGAAGTTCGCTATGTTGCAGTTGAGCTAGGTGACGCAACGACGAAGAGTATTGCAGCAGGCGAGGTGGATTTTAGCCTGAACTACGCGGGAAATCTCATCGTGCCGATGGATCTTGGAATACCGATCACGGTGGTTTCCGGCGTGCACACGGGATGCTTCGAGCTCTTCGGGAGCGAAGGGATCCACCGCATCACAGACCTGAAGGGCAGGACCGTAGGCGTGCCAAGTATAGGATCAGGGCCCCACCTGTTCTTGGCAAGTATGGCCACTTATGTCGGGCTTGACCCTGTGAGGGACATCAACTGGGTTGCCAGTCCATCCATCAAGCCAAAGGAGCTCTTTGTTGAGGGCAAAATCGATGCATTCCTTGGCCTTCCACCCGATCCGCAGGAGTTGCGCGACCGCAAAATCGGTCACGTCATCGTCAATAGCGCTGTGGACCGTCCATGGTCGCAGTACTTCTGCTGCTTGTTGGCTGGCAATGCGGAGTTCGTTCGGAACAACCCTGTCGCCACCAAGCGCGTCTTGCGCGCCATTCTCAAGGCGGCAGACCTCTGCGTCGCAGAGCCGCAGCGCGTCGCGCAACAGATCGTCGATAACGGGTTCACCGCCAACTATGACTATGCCCTGCAGACGATGAATGAAGTGCCTTATGGCAAGTGGCGCGAATACGAGCCCGAGGACACCGTACGGTTTTACGCCTTGCGCCTGCATGAGGCCGGCATGATCAAGACGAGCCCCCACCAGATTATCGCCAACGGAACGGACTGGCGCTTCCTCAACGAGGTGAAACGTGAGCTGAAGACGTGAGCGGGGGGGCGGGCACTCAGTGCCTTTCCAGGGAAGGAGAGCACCATGCAAATCATCCAGAACCGCCGTCGCTTCTTGGCGGGCGCGGCTGCAGCCAGCGCCGCGGGGCTCATCGGGACCGCGACACAGGCATGGGCCGAGCCACCCCCGGAAACGACCTCCGTCCGCTTGCCGCGGTGGATCGATGGCGCCTACTGCTGGGCGGGCCTGTATATCGCCGGAGAGCTGCTGCGCGCGGAGGGCTTCACCGACGTCCGTTACGTGCAAGGCGACAAGAGCGTCGACCAGTGGAAGTGGATTGCGCGCGGCGAGACGGATTTCAGTGTGAACTACGCGCCGATCCATATCGCCTCGATCGAGGCCGGCGTGCCGATCAAGGTCCTTACCGGACTGCATACCGGATGCCTCGAACTGATCGCCAACGACAGGATCAAAGACATCACGGACCTGCGCGGCAAACGGGTGGGCACGAAGACCTTCGATACGCCGTCATACGTCTATGTTGCCCTGATGGCCGCCTATGTCGGGCTCGATCCCGTCAACGATATCGAGTGGGTCATCGAGCAAGGCGATCCGGCGAAGAGCTTCGCCGAAGGAAAGTTCGACGCGTACCTCTTCACGCCGCCGCAGCCGCAGAAACTGCGCGCCAAGAAGATTGGCCACACGATCCTCAACACGACCCTCGACCGCCCCTGGTCGCAGCATTTCTGCTGCATGGTTTCCGGCACTGACGATTATGTGAACAGGTACCCGGTGGCAACCAAGCGTGTGCTGCGGGCCATCTTGAAGGGCGCCGATCTTTGCGCGTCCGATCCGTCATGGAGTGCCAGTCAGCTAGTCGATCGAGGTTTCCTGCCCAGTTATGATTACGCGCTGCAAACGCTGAGCGACACCCGATACGACACTTGGCGGGACTACGATGCCGAAGCGTCGATCCGCTTCTTCGCGCTCCGCATGCAGGAGACGGGCATGATCAAGTCGAGCCCGCAACAGATTATCGCCAACGGAACCGACTGGCACGTCCTTAACGAACTGAAGCGCGAGTTGAAAACCTAATCCCATTTCTCTCAAGGGGAGACGTGGACATGCAAGTCATCCAGAGCCGCCGTCGCTTCCTGGCCGGCCTTTCGGCAGCACAACACAGCATCCACCGGTCAGCGTTCTCGGTGTCACACTGGCCAGGATTTGGAACGGAGGTTCCCATGCATACCCTATACCCCGGACAGTTCAGCCGACGGAGGTTCCTGCGTGGGATAACGCTGGCGGGGACAGCGGGGCTACTGGGGTGGCACCCCAGGCGAGCCGCCGCTGCCGAGCCACCGCCTGAGACGACGCGGATCCGGCTCGTCCGGATTCCCAGCATCTGTCAGGCCCCCCAGTATGTAGCCGAAGAACTGCTGCGCGCCGAAGGGTTCACCGAGGTCACTTACCTCCAAAAAAAGGGGACCGCAGACATCGAGACGGCCCTCGCCTCCGGTGAAGCCGACCTCAATAACCTTTTCGCCGCCCCGCTCCTTCTCCGCCTGGAGGCGGGGGATCCCATCGTCATCTTGGCCGGACTCCACGTCGGCTGCTTTGAGCTGTTCGGGACCGATCACGTCCAGGCGATCCGCGACCTCAAGGGGAAGACCGTGGCCGTGCCGTCGCTAGATTCCGCCCCATACGTCTTTCTCGCCAGTATGACGGCATATGTGGGCCTGGACCCCCGTCATGACATACATTTCGTCACGCATCCGGGACCCGAGTCCATCCGGCTCCTAAGTGAGGGGAAGATCGATGCATACCTAGGCTTCCCCCCCGAACCGCAGGTAATGCGGGAGCAGCAGATCGGCCATGTGGTGATTGACAGCACCGTGGACCGGCCCTGGTCGCAATACTTCTGCTGCATGATGGCTGGGAACAGGGAGTTCGTCCGCAAGTATCCGGTGGCCACCAAGCGCGCCCTCCGCGCCATCTTGAAAGCGGCGGATGTCTGCGCCAGCATGCCCGAGCAGTCCGCGCAGTTCATGGTGGACCAGGGCTTTACTAAGCGCTACGACCTTGCCCTCCAGGTCATGAAGGAGATCCCCTACGGTCAGTGGCGCGAGTATAGCGCGGAGGACACCCTGCGCTTCTACGCCCTGCGCCTACACGAGGTCGGGATGCTCAAGAGCACCCCCCAGAAGCTCCTGGCCCAGGGCACCGACTGGCGTTTCCTCAACGAACTGAAGCGCGAGTTGAAGACGTGAGCGGGTGGCCGGCATGCATTCTGCTATTGGCGCTGCTTGTTCCTTGGCCGGCACATGCGCATGACGCGCCGCACGATCAGCGCCTTCCGATGATCGGGCCGGCGCCGGATTTTAACCTGATATCGCAGGACGGCGCGCGCGTGTCGCTTCGCGACTATCGCGGCAAGGTGGTCGCCGTCACTTTCATTTATGCCTCCTGCACTGACATCTGCCCGATGCTGACCGCCAACATGGCGCACGTGCAGGACAAGCTAGGTTCTGCGTTCGGGCCCAAGGTTGCTTTCGTTTCGATCACCGTCGATCCGGAGCACGATACGCCCGAAGTGCTGAAGCAATATGCACAGGACTTCGGCGCTGATCTGGACGGTTGGGCGTTTCTCACCGGCGATCCGACGAGCATCCGTGAGGTCGGACGGAAGTACGGCATCTTCGCGAGGAAGGTGGCGAAAGGAGACGTCGATCACACATTCCTGACGTCGCTCATAGACCCGACTGGCACCTTGCGCGTACAGTATCTCGGCGTCCGGTTCGACTTGGAGGAGTTCCGGGGTGACCTTCTCAGCCTCTTGGACGAATCCAAATAATATCACAAACCGGCTGGTCGGCTGGGTTGCGCGGTTGCCGGCCCGCGTCCAGACCAAGCTGCTGGTCTCGTTTCTGTCGATCGTTGGCCTGCTGATCGTGCTAGGGGCGGTCGGGTTGCAGGTGTTGAGCGGGGTCAACGATCAAACAAACGAGTTGATCAAGCTGCAGCGCAGGATCGCAGCCTACCGCCAGGTCCAGCACGACACGACAAACCAACTCTACAGCATCTCGACCGCACTCTTGCTTCAGGACGACCGGATGCTGGATGCAGCGCTGCGCCAGCTCAACCAGTTTGGCTACGACCTCGACCGCATGGAGTTCGTCGCCGAAGTTGAGGCGGACGTGCTCGGCCAGGTCCGGCAAGAGTACGACCGGTTTACGGCGGGGGTGACGCATGTCGTGGAGCTCGTCCGCGCCGGCCGCACGGAGGAGGCGCGCAAGGTTCAGCAGGCTGAGATCATGCCTTCGGCCGACGGCCTCGAGCGGCTGACGAACCAGTTGGTCAACATCGCCGAAGCCGACATGGTGACCGCCATCGAAACGACCGAGGGGGCGTACGGCACCTCCCGGCTGATCGTGGTCTCCTTTGCGATGGGCAGCATCCTGCTGGCGCTGGCGCTGGGCTACATCATCTCATGGTCGTTGATCGAGCCCGTCAAGAAGATCGAAACGCGTCTGCGCCAGATCGCAGCCGGGGAGTTTGCCCAACAGGTCACCGTCGTCAATCGGGACGAGCTTGGAGTGCTCGCCGGCAATGTCAACCAAACCTCCGAGCAGCTGGGGCGGCTTTACCAGGAGGTGCAGGCGCGCACGGCCGAGCTTGCGCGCTCGGTCGGCGAACTGGAGGCGCTCGGGGAAGTCAGCAAGGCGGTCAATTCGACGCTTGATCTCGACACGGTGCTGCAGACGATCGTGGCGAAGGCGGTTCAACTCTCGGAAACGGATGCGGGCACCATCTATGTGTTCAGCGGCACCAGGCAACAATTCCGCCCGCGCGCGACTTATGGGATGGACGATGAGCTCATTGCCGCGATTTCCAACCAGGCCATCGGGCTGAACGATCCGGGGATTGGCGACGCCGCATTGCGCCGCGCGCCTGTCCAGGTGCCGGATCTCAGTGTGCGAACGCCGTCTCCCGTTCAGAAAGTCGTCCTCGATGCCGGATATCGCGGCGTTCTGGTGGTTCCCCTCCTAAGGCCGAACAAGATCGTCGGCGCGCTCGTCGTCAGGCGCCGCAAGCCCGGTGAATTCGACCAGCAAATCGTCCATCTGATGGAAACCTTTGCAGACCAATCGGTACTGGCCATCCAAAACGCGAAGCTGTTCCGCGAGATAGAGGAAAAAAGCCAGGAGCTGGAGGCGGCCAGCCGCCACAAGTCTCAGTTCCTCGCGAATATGAGCCACGAGCTCAGGACGCCACTCAATTCGGTCCTGGGGTTCACCGAACTGTTGGTCGACGGGATATACGGCGAGCTCCCGGACAAGGCAAAAACGACGGTTGCGCGCGTGCAGGCAAACGGCCGTCATCTGCTGGGGCTCATCAACGACGTGCTCGATCTTTCAAAGATCGAAGCGGGCCAGCTCACGCTGGCGCTTGAGGATTATTCCGTTGGGCAAATTGTTCGATCGACCGTCACAGCGGTGGAGCCGCTGGCGCGTTCAAAAGGGCTTTCGCTCGCTGCCAAGGTCGCCGAAAACCTTCCGCTGGGCCGCGGGGACGAGCGCCGCCTGACCCAGGTCCTGCTTAATCTTGCCGGCAATGCCGTCAAGTTCACCGAGAGGGGCGCGATCGACATTCTTGCCGACGCGGTCGACGGACATTTCGAAATCATTGTACGCGACACGGGTCCCGGCATTGCGCCCACAGACCAGGCGCTCATTTTCGATGAATTCCAACAGGTCGACAACAGCAGCACCAGGCAAAAAGGTGGCACGGGTCTCGGCCTGGCGATCTCGAAGCGTATCGTGGAAATGCACGGTGGAACCATAGGCGTCGAATCCGTGCCCGGTTCAGGCTCGACATTCCGCATGACGATACCGATCCGGGTGGGAGAGGATGTGAAGGCAACATGAGCAAGAGAATCCTGATGGTGGAAGACACCGAGGACAACCGGCAGATCGTACGCGATCTCATCGCCACCACCGAATACGAACTGATCGAGGCCGCGGACGGTGCTGCCGGTGTCGCTGCCGCTGCAGCTGAGAAGCCAGACCTGATCCTGATGGACATTCAGCTTCCGGTGATCGACGGATATGAAGCTGCCCGCCGCATAAAGGCTGACCCGGCGCTCCGGCACATTCCGATAGTCGCCGTCACCTCCTACGCATTGTCGGGCGATGAGGCGAAAGCCCTTGCTGCCGGGTGCGATGGCTACATTGCCAAGCCATTCAGTCCGCGCCAGCTGCTTGCCAAGATCCGGGAGTTGCTTTCCTAGAGGAGACAGGGCCTTGCACGATCCGCCTCGCATTCTCGCCGTCGACGATACCCCGGAAAACCTCGAAATCCTGCGTATGCGCCTCGAGGCGAATGGCTACGAAGTGGTAACAGCAGCCGACGGAGAAGAGGGGCTTGCGAAGGTGCGCAGCCTCAGGCCGGACCTCATCCTCCTCGACATCATGATGCCGAAGCTCGACGGGATAAGCGTCGTGCGGATGCTCAAGGCAGACGTTTCGCTGCGATCGATCCCGGTTATCCTTGTCACCGCAAAAGCCGATACGCGGGATGTAGTCGAGGGATTGGATGCCGGCGGCGACGACTATCTAACCAAGCCGTTCGAGCACAGAGCGCTAGTGGCGCGCGTGCGGTCGATGCTACGCCAGAAGGCGCTTTACGACACCGTGGAGAGCCAGACGCGGCTCCTCGAGGATCAGGCAGCACAATTGGCTGCATGGAGTCGCTCTCTTGAACAAACAGTGGCGGAGCAGGTTACGGAGATCGAGCGAATGGGCCGGCTCCGACGGTTTCTTCCCGCGCAGGTCGCCGACCTTGTCGTTGCGGCAGGCAATGGCGACGCGCTTCTTCAAAGCCATCGTCGCGAGGTGACCGTCGTTTTCTGCGATTTGCGCGGCTTTACAGCCTTCGCCGAGACTGCCGAGCCCGAGGAGGTAATGACGGTTCTTGGCGAGTACCATTCCTGTCTCGGCGAACAGATCGTCCATCACGAGGGGACTTTGGAGCGGTTCGTGGGCGACGGTATCGTTGTTGTTTTCAACGATCCGCTGCCCTGTGCCGATCACACCGAGAGGGCTGTCTCAATGGCTGCGGCGATGCGTGACGCAATTGACGAGCATTCAGAGCGATGGCGTAAACGGGACTACTTGCTTGGCTTCGGCATCGGTATCGCCCGGGGACACGCCACCATCGGGCGGATCGGTTTCGATCAGCGCGCGGACTATGCGGTCATCGGCACTGTGTCGAACCATGCGGCCCGATTGTGCGAGGAGGCCAAGTCTCGCCAGATTCTCGTCAGCCAACGGGTTCTTGGCGCCGTCGAATCATTGGTCGAATCCGTTCCAGTTGGCGAACTGACACTGAAGGGGTTTCGCCGCCCTATGCTGGCTTACGAAATTGTCCGGTGGCTTGGCCGGTCAAGTTTATGAACGCAGCCCAATGAGTGACCCGCGGGCGGACAAAGCCGTCGGCATGAATGACCGCAACGGTGGAAAGCGGTCGTTCCGTGGGCAGCAAGCGAACGACAACAATTGGCGCCGCCGGCGCGTTCCGATTGGCGACACGGAAGGCAGAAAACCACCCTGAGTTTCCTCGGGCGTCAGGCTTTCACCGCGGCGGCGAGCGAGCCTCAGTTCTTCGGCCGCGGCGGCTCCAGGATCAGCCATTTGATGATGCCCATGGCCGGCAGCACCCAGAGCATGCCGCTGAGCAGGAAGAACAGGAAATGCGCCCACGGTCCCGATTCCGCCAGTTGCGCAACCGCCACGATCGATGCGACCAGCGCATAGACGATGACCAGCGCCACCAGCAGGATTGTTCCGATCAGCTTTTTCAGGCGAATGGGCATTTCGCGATCCGGTTGATCCCTATCGCTTAGGCCCAACGGAAGAGGCACGCAACAGCCAAGAAGCGGCGCGACGGCGTGCCGCGCTGTCCGGTCTTGCCAGTTGGATTGCGATGGTTCACCAATCCGCGACTGCAACCTGCCGGGACAAGACCATGGCTGCCATATCAGCTGCCGCGCCTTTCGCGGCCCGCGACCGCGACCTGCGCAACCGGGCGCTGGTGCGCGGCTGGCTCTACGTCGTGCTCCTGGTGCTGTTTGTGCTGGTGCTGGTCGGCGGCGCCACCAGGCTCACCGAATCCGGGCTTTCGATCACGCAATGGAAGCCGATCCACGGCATCATCCCGCCGCTCAACGACGCCGAATGGCAGGAGGAATTCCAGCGATACCGGCAGATCCCGCAATATGCCGAGCTCAACAAGGGCATGAGCATCGAAGCGTTCAAGTCGATCTTCTGGTGGGAATGGTTGCACAGGATCCTGGCGCGCGGTGTCGGCTTGGTTTTTGCCGTGCCGCTGGTGTTTTTCTGGGCGACGCGCCGCATCGAACGCGGTCTTGGTCCGAAATTGATGGGCATTCTTCTTCTCGGCGGCCTGCAGGGCGCGATCGGCTGGTGGATGGTGGCGTCCGGGCTGGTCGACCGGGTCTCCGTCAGCCAATACCGGCTGGCGACGCATCTGACGCTGGCCGCGCTGATCTTCACCGCGACCATGGTGGTCGCGCGTGGGTTGGCGCCGCATTCCGAGCCCGCCGCCGACCGTTCGACGCAGCGTCTGGCCGGCTTTCTGGTGCTGCTGGCGCTGATCCAGATCTATCTCGGCGGGCTGGTCGCCGGGCTCGATGCCGGCCTGAGCTACAACACCTGGCCGCTGATGGACGGCAGGCTCATCCCCGGCGACCTGTTGATCCTCGAGCCGGCATGGCGCAATTTCTTCGAGAGCCCGAAGACGGTCCAGTTCATCCACCGGCTCGGCGCCTACGCGATTTTTTTCGCAGCACTTTGGCACATGATCGCGACCCACCGCCGCCAGCCCGGCACCACCCATGCGCGCCGCGCGACGCTGCTGTTTGTGCTGGTGCTGGTGCAGGCCCTGATCGGCATCGGCACGCTGCTGATGCAGGTGCCGCTGCACATGGCGCTGACGCATCAGGCTTTCGCGCTCGTCCTGCTGGGGTTTGCCGCAGCGCATTGGCGCGGCACCAAGGGCGCTTATCCCATGCCCGATCAGATCGCCGTCAGAGGCTGAGCCGCAACGTCCGACAATCCGGCGGCGTGACTGCAAGCGGTCCGGACGGCCAGTTGGCGGATCGGACGCGGCCACGCCGCGCCCGGTCCGCCCTGACGTCAGCGAGCGGTGTCGATCTGCTTCAGCAGAAGCTCCACGCCCTCTTGGGAGGACAGGTCGGAGTTGAAGAATTTGGTGATGGCGTCCGCCACCGCGCCGCGCATCTCTCCGCTGCTGAGCATGCCGCCGTTGAGGGCGGGCAGCAGGGTGTTGCCCTTGTCCGCCGCCGTCAGATCATGCGCGGTGTCCTGCGCGCACTTGTCGAAGTTCGAGAGATCGACCCCGGTGACCGCCGGAACGGAACCCTTGGCGAGGTTGAAGCTCGCCTGAACCTGCGGTGTCATCAGCGTCGACGCCAGAAGCTCCTGGCCCGGCGTCACGTTTCCGTCGCCCGTCTTGAAGAGGGTGAACGAGTTCGCCACGTAGAGGAACACGCCAGAAAAATTGCTTGGCGCTGCCGAGCACAGGATGTCGACGCCCGGAGCGACCTTTGCTGCGGTGACCTCGCCCTTGGCCCAGTCGCCCATGAACTGGAAAGCCGCTTCCCCCTTGATCACCATCGAGGTCGCGATGTTCCAGTCACGGCCCGAAAAATTCGGGTCGACGTCGTTGCGGAGCATGCGCAGCTGGTCGAAGACATTGATCATCACATCGCTCTTGAGCGAGACTTCGTCATATTCGACGAGCGTCTTGCGGAAGAATTCGGGCCCGCCAATGCCCGCGACGACGATCTCGAACAGAATGGACTCCTGCCAGGACTGACCGCCATGCGCCAGTGGCACGATTCCCGCCGCCTTCAGCTTGTCGGCCGCGGCATTGAACTCGTCCCAGGTCTTCGGCATCTCGATGCCGTGCTCCCCAAGGATTTTCGCGTTCGCCCACATGGCGTTGAAGCGGTGGATGTTGGTAGGAACCGAAACGTAGTGCCCGTCGACCTTAAGCACGTCGGCGATCGAGGCAGGGAGAACCGAATCCCACTTCTCCTTCTCGGCGACCGCGTCGATGTCGACAAGATAGCCCTCGTCGTACCAGGACTTTGCGTCGGCCACTTTTGGGATCGCGGCGCTCGGAGCGTCGCCCGCCAGGATGCGGGACCGGAGGACCTGGTCATGGGTGTCGCCGCCGCCGCCGGAAACAGGCTGGTCGATCCATGTCCCGACGAGATTCTCGAAAGCCGTCTTCGCGGCGTTCATGGCAGCGGCCTCTCCGCCCGCCGTCCAGTAGTGCAGGACCGAGACGCTCTTGTCGTTCTGCGCCAACGCATGGCTGGCGGTCACAGCCAGGCCGACAGCGGCGATCAGGCCGTACGCATAAAGCTGATTGTACTTCATTGTCATTCTCCCATTTTGCCAAGATGTGCGCTGAGGTTTGTTCCCGTGGAGGATCGTTTCTGGTTGCCCCTGTCGGTCTCCTGACCCTGCAAGGTCCGGATTGCGTCTGCGTGCCCCCAGGGGTAGGGCACCATCGCGAAGGCGTCGCCGTCGCGGCGAACCCGTGTGAGACCTGGAAAGAAGAGGTGCATGCCCGCGACCAGACGTCCGCGGGCGGCCGTGTCCTCGAGGATTTGGCGGCGGGTCGCGGCCGCCTGCATCGGGTCGACATCGTAGGACATCGCCGCCTCCGGCCGCCGGAACTGCACGATCGGCCAATGGATGACATCGCCCCAGATGAGGAGCTCGTCGTCACCCGACTTGATGAGGTAGCCGGTATGGCCGGGAGTGTGGCCGGGCAGGGGGACGGCCGTCACACCGGGAAACACCTCGCCGTCGACGAACGGCTCGATCTGGTCGGCATAGGGGTTCAGGAACCGGATGACGTGGTCGGCCTCATGCCTGACGTGCTCGATCTCTTTTGAAGCGGGTTTGTCCGAGAGCCAGAATAATTGTTCCGAATGCGCCATCCTGATCTTCGCGTGCGGAAAAACCTTGCTGCCGTCGGCATCGAGCAGGCCGCTGACATGGTCCGGATGGATGTGGGTGAAGAGAATGGTGTCGACGTCCTCGGGCAAGATCCCCGCCGCCGCGGCGTTTTGGAAGAGCTTGCCCGCGGTGGTGTCGATATGAGGGCCCGCTCCCGTGTCCACCAGCGCGCTCCGTCCCTGCGACCGGATGAAGAATGCGTTCGTCGTGCAGCGAGGCTCGGCGGGGAAGAACGAGTCCGCGAACAGCTGTCCACACTCTTCGGTCGAAATGCCCCTTACGGCGTTGATGTCGCTCGACAGCGAGCCGTCGTTCACGCAGATGACCTCGATGTCGCCGACGAGGACCTTGTAATAGCCCGGCACCTGGGTGAATTCGCTGTTCAGCACGCGGCATGCTCCTTGACGATGTTCAGGCGGCGTTCGGTGGAGGCGTCGAAGACCAGGAGGTCCCTTCTGTCGAAGGCGATGCGGATCGGCGCGTTGGCCTGCGCCTCGCCCGGCCGGAGCCGCGCGACGATGGTGCCGCCATGGAAGTTGACGGTGGCGATGAGGTCGGACCCGGTGTTCTCGGTCGCAGAAACGATGCCGTCGAGTTCGCAGGCGCCCCCGGCTTGGGGGACGCTGGCGTCCACGACGCGGACGCATTCCGGGCGGATGCCGAGCAAGACCTCCTGGCCGTCGCGGACACCCTCCAGCGAGGCCTGCGGAAATTCGCTGATCGCGGCGCGGCTGTCGCTTTCCAACAGGCGAAGCGTCGCCGACGCGTCCGAAAGACCAATGCTCGCCTTGATGAGGTTGATCGTCGGCGACCCGACGAACCTGGCGACGAAGAGGTTGGCAGGCGCGCGGTAGATTTCGTCCGGCGAGCCGTACTGCATGACGTTGCCGTCCTGCATGATGGCGATCTTGGTGGCCATGGTCATGGCCTCGATCTGGTCGTGCGTCACGTAGACGATGGTGGTGCCGAGCTTCTCGTGGAGCTTCTTGATCTCGGCGCGCATCTCGGTGCGCAGCTGGGCGTCGAGGTTCGACAGCGGTTCGTCGAACAGGAAGATTTTGGGTTGGCGGACCAGCGCCCGCGCCATGGCCACACGCTGCCTTTGACCGCCCGACAGGTGCGCAGGCTTGCGGTCGAGCAGATGACCGATGCGTAGCGTCTCGGCTGCGGCGGTGGTCGCCCGGCTCCGTTCCTCCCGCGACACGCCCCGCATGCGCAGGCCGAACGCGATGTTGTCGCGGGCGGTCATGCTCGGGTAGAGCGCGTAGGACTGGAAGACCATGGCGATGTCCCGGTCCTTCGGGGCCACGTCGTTCACCACCCTGCCGCCGATGCTGATGTCGCCGTCGGTGATGCGGTCGAGCCCGGCGATAAGGCTGAGCAGCGTCGACTTCCCGCAACCCGATGGTCCCAGCAGGACAAGGAAGGCACCAGCAGGGACGTCGAGGTCAATGCCCTTGAGCACTTCGACGGGGCCATAGCTGCGTTTGACGTTGTTGAGGGTGAGTGCGCCCATTTTGGTTATCCCTTTACCGAGCCGGCCGTCAGGCCGCGCATGAAGTACCGACCCGCCAGGATGTAGACGAGAAGCGTCGGCAGCGACGTGATCAGGGCTCCCGCCATGTCCACGTTGTATTCCTTCGCACCGAAAGTCGTGTTCACCAGGTTGTTCAGGCTGACGGTGATGGTCTGCGCTCCTCCGGAGGTGAAGGAGGCGGCGAACAGGAACTCATTCCAGATGCTGGTGAACTGGAAGATCAGCGCCACGACGATCATCGGCGGCGAGATCGGCAGGATGATGTGCCAGAAGGTGCGGAAGAAACCCGCACCGTCGATCTTCGCCGAGCGGACCAGCTCGTCTGGAATGGTCGTATAGTAGTTGCGGAAGAACAGTGTCGTGAACGGGATGCTGTAGGCGGTATAGACGAGCCACAGGCCGTAGGTGGAGCCGGAGAGCCGCATCGCGCCGAGCGTCTGGGCGATGGGGATCAGGACGGCCTGGTAGGGAATGAAACAGCCGAGCCAGATCATCGTGAACACCGTGTCCGCGCCCCTGAATTTCATCTTGGTGAGGGCGAAGCCGTTGATCGCGCCGAGAGCGGTGGTCAACAGCACGACGGGCACCGTGGCCAGGACCGAGTTGAGGAACGAAGCCTGCAGGCCCTCGCATCGGGTTCCGATGCATGCCGTGGTCCAGGCCTTTACCCAGGCGTCGAAGGTGATCTCCTTGGGCAACGACAGGAGAGCGCCAGACGCGATTTCGCTAGTCGGCCGCAGCGACGTCACCACCATGACGAGGGCCGGCACGGCGAACAATGCCGCCAGCACGATCAGGACGCAGTAGAGCAGGGCGCGCGACGCCGCTGCGCCGGCGGTGTTCTCCGCCGCGATTTCAAGCGTTGGTGCCACGTTTTCCTCCCATCAGAACGTACGGGGACACAAGGACGAGCGAGAAGACGAGGAGCGCCATGGCGCTCGCCGCGCCGACCCCGAGCTGGTTCCGGGCAAAGGACATCTCGTACATGAAGGTCGCCGGGAAGGTCGACGCGTAGCCCGGGCCTTCGGCGGTCATCGCCACGACCAGGTCGAACGTCTTGAGCGCGAAGGCCGTCAACAGCACGAAGACCGTGACGAAAGAGGAGCGGATGGCGGGGATGATGACGTGCCAGTAGAGCCGCGCCGTGCTCGCCCCGTCGAGACGGGCCGCCCTCACCATTTCGTCGTTGACGCCGCGCAGTCCCGAAAGGAAGATCGCCATCGAGAAACCCGCGACCTGCCAGACTGCGGCGACGACTACGGCGTAGAGCACCGTCGACTCGTTGATGATCCAGTCGAATTTGAATGCCGACAATCCGAGGTCATGCGCCAGCGCCTCGATGCCCGTTCCCGGATTGAGGAGCCATTTCCAGACGACGCCAGTCACGACCAGCGACAGCGCCGCCGGATAGAGGAAGATCGTCCGGAAGAACCCTTCGGCTCGGACGCGCTGGTCGAGGAGGATCGCCAGGCCAAGACCCACCGCCATCCCGATCGCCACATAAAGGACCGTGAATATGAAGAGGTTGGAAACGGCGACGACCCAGGAGTCGAACTGCCAGAGCTTGTAGTAGTTCGCGAGCCCGACCAGCCTGGCGTTCGGCGTCATCTTCGACGCTGAGAACGAAATGTATGCCGTCCAGCCGATGAAGCCGTAGATGAACAGCAGCGTGATGCCGAACGAGGGGCCGATCGCCACAAGCGAACCCGGCACGCGGGGCCGCCACATGCGATCGGGCGCGCCCGTCGTGAGCCGCACTTTATCGTAGACCATGGTCATTCGGCCACCAGGAGCTTTTCCGGTGCCAGCCAGAAGGGTGGCAGGCACAGCGGCGTATTGGAGAGAGGCAGGATCGAGGGCTTGAGATCGACGCCGATCTTGTCGCGCATGAAGGCGCGGCGCTTCTGGATGCGCTGCCAGACCGCGGGATATCTTTCCTCGATCTCGCGACGGAGGCGTTCGTCGGCGAACACCACGCTATCCTCACAGTTAAGCGCGCGTCCGGTGCGCTGCGGGACGGGGATGATGTCCACCTGGAACGGCATGCCGGACGCGATGGCGTCGGCGCTGCCGGGCCGGATCGGCGTGTTGCTCCACTCGTCGTAGCTGACCAGGTGGCCGGGATTGAGCGCGGGGCGAAGACCGGATTGTGCCAGCGTCTCTTCGACGGCCGAATAGACGTCGCCGCCCTTCGCTCCGATGTCTGCCGCCTGGTACCAGGACGCGATACCCTTGAAATAGCCGGCGGCCACGGCGAGGAACTCGTCGTTGGTTTCGTCGAGAAGGCCGGCTCGTGAAGACAGCGTCCCCCAGTAGCCTACGGCGGTGGTGACGCCGTCGCCGCGCTTGAGGACACGGGCCGTCGGGCTGGCAAGACCGACGACCTCTCCAGTCCCATCGCTGGATGAGAACATCATGTGGCAGCTCAGCGGTTCGCCCGCATAGCCCATCCGGGCAGCGGCCGCGAGTTCCGTGTCGCCGACCTTCGCGCCCTGCACGATCGACCAGACGGCGGTGGAGGCACGGGCAGCGGCCCATTCGAAGGCGGCGATGGAGTCGGCGCCGACGACCGCCCGAAGGCCTGTCGTCTGGTGCATGAGGACCGATGTGGCGTCGGAGAGCGCCGCGGCATCGACCACGATGCGCTGCAGCGTCGAGACGAGCATGGCGGGCACGAAGTAGGACGCGCCGTTCAGTTCCCATGCGTCGGCTTCAAGGTACTTCCAGCCGACGATGCCGACCGTCTGCCCCTTGCCGATGCCTGCTTCCCGCAGGACCGCCTCGAGGCTCGGCGCCACCGACCTGTCCTGGCCCATCAGGCTCAGCGTCTGGCAGAGCACGAGCTCGAAATCCTGAAGTCCGGCGCGTGGGGCGTAATGGTAGCTCTCATTGCCGCAGACGAGGATTTTGCGGCCGTTCGGGCCGAGGAGAAGCAGCGCCTCCTCGAAGCGGGGATCGAAACCCGCGAGAAACATCGTGTTGGCCGAGTGCTCACGGTCCGCATACACGACCAGCCAGTCGCGGCCCGCGGCGCGGCAGGCGTCCCGGCAACGACGTTCGTAGGTCGAGGCGGGTATGCGTGGCCGCTGAACTGGGACTTCTAGACCGGGGGCTTCAACATTCGCCAAACGCACGGGCATGCAATAACTCCGGGATGGTTGCTATTTTTTCGAGGATGCGGAAACGGCATCGTTGCCGAGACGCCACGGGGTCACGTCG
The DNA here is from genome assembly GCF_055811775.1 of Mesorhizobium sp. WSM4844. NCBI lineage: Bacteria > Pseudomonadati > Pseudomonadota > Alphaproteobacteria > Hyphomicrobiales > Phyllobacteriaceae > Mesorhizobium > Mesorhizobium sp. WSM4844. The sequence continues at coordinate 20,654 of NZ_JBVVQB010000076.1, forward strand.
CTGGCCTCCGCGCTGGTGCAGCCGTAGAGAGCGATCGCGAGAGCGCCGAGCGGCGGCCCGTCACCCAGCGCCGAGGCTTCGATGGCGCAGACGTCGGCAACGGCGGAGATGGCCAGAGCGTTGAAGGCCTGCCTGGTGCGACCGACGAAGTGCCGGGAGTAGCTGGCGAGAAGACCGCCAAGCACGATCGCGGAGGGGTTGAAGGTGTTGGCGATGTTGGCGAGACCGATGCCGAGGTGATCTGCGGCTTCGTGGAAGATTTCCAGCGCGCCCTGGTCTCCGGAATCGGCCAGCCCGGCCAGTTCCGAGACCGACGACACCGCCAGGCCCTTGTCATGGGCGCGGGCAAGCAGGGCGTAGTCGGCCACGTAGGCCGAGAGGCATCCGCGTTTTCCGCAATGGCATTCCCGGCCGTTCGGAACGATCTTGTTGTGACCGATCTCGCCGCCGAAACCCGAAAAGCCGCGGTAGATGCTGCCGTCGAGCACGAGGCCGCCACCGACACCGGACCCGCTTTCGACATAGATGAAATGCTCCCGGTCGACGCCCGCACCGAGCAGGCTTTCCGCAAGGGCGGCGCCGTTGGCGTCGTTGTCAATGTACACGGGTACGCTGATGGCGCGTTCAAGGATGTCGCGCAGTTGGACGTCGACCCAGCCGAGGTTCGGTGAGCGGGCGACCTTGCCCGCCATGGTCACCAGGCCCGGCACCGAGACGCCGAGCGCGAGCAGATCGTTGGCGCTCCGGCCGAGAACCGCGCACATGTCGGTCATCGTCTGGTTGACGACCTCACCGACTCGGCTGGGTTCGAAGGGCATGATGCCGCTGCTGGTCTTCAGGACTGTGCCGTCGAGCCCGCTGATCACGTAGTCGATACGGTCGGGGTGGAAGTAGACGCCGGCGAGAAGCCAGCCTTTGGAGGAGATGTGGATGCCTTCGCCCGGACGGCCCGGCCTGTTGTCGGAGACGCGCTGCGTTCGCTCGATGAGGCCCGCGGCTTCGAACCCCTTGATGACCGTGGAGACCGTCGACTTGTCGGCTCCGGTCTTCCCTGCGATCTCGCGCTGCGAGATGCCGGGTGTGAGCCGGATCGCATGGAAAATCCGCGACGCGTGGTAGTGCCTGATCGTGGAGGTCTGCATGGTTGCCGCCAACTCTCGTTTGTGAGGGCAAGCTAACATAGTTTCTCCGAGAGTCAAACTAATATTTGTCTTTGACTCGGACAAATAGGCTGTGACCTGTCTGCGTTTGCTCGGCGCGGTGGCGGAGGGCGTCTGTCAATACGGCATCGTTGCTCCCGCGGCGCACGTATTCGCAGCCAGGTCAGGCTTGTGCAGGGGGGAAGACCAACCTGTTGATGGTTTTGGCTCGCTGCAACGTGGGTCGTCACCGTGACAGCAATCGGCGGGGAGGGCGCCTCCAGCCTATCCCATGCCCAACCAGATCGCCGTCAGAGGCTGAGCCGCACCGTCCTGATATCAGTGGCAATGGACAATTCGCGACTTTCCTCGACCGCATTGCCGTCTTCATGATGCCATGACGCCGACAGGCAGCCATAGGCGATGGCGTGATCCAGGATGGCTGGCGGCGTCTGGCCGAGCGTTCTGGCGAAAATCTCGGCCATGTCGGCAATCCGGTTGGGATCACGGCAAAGGTCGTCGCGGTCGAGCGGATTGTAGAACATGTTCGCCGCGTCGAAGCCGGGATCGCCGAGAACGCCCTTCGGGTCGATCGCCAGCCAGCCGCGCGCTCCCAGCATGATGTTGTCGTGATGCAGGTCGCCATGCAGCGGCAGCACGTCGACAGGATTGGCCAACAGCCGTTCCGCGGTCGCAGCCGCTTCGACGTAAAAGCTCTTTTCGCCGGCGTCGCGATCGATCTTCGCCTTGTTGAACAGACTGGAAAACCGCACCCGCAGCGGCTGAAGGTCTGGCGGGGCAGGGTGGTCGGATGGCGAGAACAGTCTTGCCATCACTTCGGCCGCGATTGCTGTGGCGGCATTGTCGCCTTGCTCGGCGAGAACCTGTGACAGCAAGGTTTCACCGGCATATTCGAGCAGCATGCAGTGGCCGTCGCGGCCGAGCAGCCGTACCGCGCCTTCGCCGCGCCGCCAAGCGAGGAAATGCTCGCCGCGCAACTCGTCTTCGACGTCGTCGAAAGCCTTGAGCGCCTTGACGATCGCCGGCGAACCGTCCTCGCGAACAACCTTCCAGATGCGGCTGCTGAACGTCTCGGCAATCAGTTCTGGCGCGTCGACCTTCCAGCGGCTTGAAAATGCCGGAGCGTCCATTCAGTGGTTGAGGCCGAGCATCAGATCCATGTTCTGCACGGCAGCGCCCGAGGCGCCCTTGCCGAGATTGTCGTAGACGGCGAACAGCAGCGCCTGGGCCCTGTCGTCGTTGGCGAAGACATGGAGCATCATCCGGTTGGTGCCGTTGTAGACTTCGGGATCGATCTCCGGCACGCGCTCCAGATGCGCATAGGGCGCCACCTCGACCACGCCGCCATCGATGGCGGCGAAATGGTCGGCGATCGCCGCATGAAGCTCGGCGCCGGTCGGCACATAGTCGAGGCCGCCGAGCTGCAGCGGCACCACGGTGATCATGCCTTGCGCGAAATTGCCGACCGCCGGCTGCATGATCGGATCATGCGACAGCTTCGCATAGGTCCTGAGCTCCGGCACATGCTTGTGCTGCAGGGTCAGCCCGTAGGGCAGGAATTCCGACGCTTCCTCGCCCTTGGCGACATAGTCCTCGATCATCGGCCGGCCGCCGCCCGAATAGCCCGTAATGCCGTTGACGGTGACCGGAAAATCCGCCGGCAACAGCCCGGCCGCCACCAGCGGCCTCAGTGTCGCGATCGGCCCTTGCGGCCAGCAGCCTGGATTGGTGACGCGCTTCGCCGAAGCGATCTTGCGCGCCTGAGCCTTGTCCATTTCGGCAAAACCATATTCCCAACCTTCTGCCACGCGATGCGCGGTCGAGGCGTCGATAACCCTTGTCGTGTCGTTGCTGATCAGCGAGACGCTTTCCTTCGCGGCTGCGTCCGGCAGGCACAGGATCGCGACATCGGCGGCGTTGAGGAACTCGGCTCTGGCTGCCGGTTCCTTGCGGCGCTCGGTCGGAATCGAGATGATCTCCAGGTCGCCGCGCTCGGCAAGCAGCGCCCTGATCTGGAGACCGGTGGTGCCGTGCTCGCCGTCGATGAAGATTTTCGGTTTCATTTGCCTGCCTGAATTCCCTGATACTTCGAAATTATATGCCACTTGCCTGGTTCAATCCGGCAACAATGTGATTGCCGTTGTTCAGCTCTTCGAGCCGGGCCTTTCGTTCCGCCAGCAGCCCGAGATAGTGCATGGCCACCGTCGACCCGGCAATTGCCGTTATATCGGCGTGATCATAGGCCGGCGCAACCTCAACGACATCGGCGCCGACGATATCGAGCTGATTGATCTGGCGCAGCACCGACAGGATCTTTGCCGAGGACGGCCCGCCGGCGACCGGTGTGCCGGTACCGGGCGCGAAGGCCGGGTCGAGGCAATCGATGTCGAAGGTGACGTAGGCTTTCTTGCCGCCGGTGCGGTCGACGATGGCATAGGCGATATCGGACGCGCGCATGTCCTCGATTTCGTGGCCGTAGAGGATCTTGATGCCGAAGCTGTCGGGCGCATGGGTGCGGATGCCGATCTGGATCGAACGGTCGGGATCGATAATCCCCTCCTTGACCGCACGGCCGACGAAGGAGCCGTGATCGATGCGCTTGCCGTCGTCCGGCCAGGTGTCCTGGTGGGCGTCGAACTGCACCAGGGCCAGCGGACCGTGGATGGCGGCATGAGCCTTGAGCAGCGGCCAGGTGACGAAATGGTCGCCGCCGAGCGATAGCAGGAAGGCGCCGGATTTCAGGATCTTTGCCGCCTCGCGCTCGATCGTCCCCGGCGTCTTCTGGTGGTTTCCGCTGTCGAGCAGGCAATCGCCATAGTCGACCACGGCGAGATGTTCGAACAGATCGCGCGAGAACGGGTATTGCGGGTCGTTGTCGAGAATGGTCGAGGCGCGGCGAATCGCCTGCGGTCCGAAACGCGCGCCCGGCCGGTTGGTGACGGCGGCGTCGAAGGGGATGCCCCACACCACCGCGTCCGCGCCCTTCACGTCCTTCGAGTATTTGCGTCGCATGAACGACAGCGCGCCGGCATAGGTCGGCTCGAAGGACGCACCCGTCCTGGCCCGGGCGGTGAAGGCGTGGTCGATGTTGGTGTTCGGCATGAAGCGATCTCCTGTGCGTCGAGGCGCAACCTTATTGGATATAATTCCAGGAAATGCGACCCCTTCCGAGGGCCATGGCCGTTCGAACACGGTCACAACTTCTTGCTTGCCAGGTGAGCCCCCGCATGGCCAACCCGGAATTTGCGTAGATATGCACGAATACAACCGAAAGTAGCAGCCGTCCTTGCGCGGGATGGTTGTCAGCCGGGGAACGCAGCAGATTTCAGCACGCCAAGCCGGCCACCGGCCGCCAGGACGGCGGCATCGATCTCGGCAAGTCGAGATTGAAGAACAGCCGCTTCAGCCGGCATTGACCTGACTTTCCGGCATTTGCGAAGCCGGCTTCGTTCACTGGGCTGTCACGCGCGTCGCTTATCCGGGTTTGCATCCGGTAGGAGCGATTCTCATGCGAACGACCTGGCTGAACCTTGTGCTTGCCGCCGCCTCGGTGCTGTTCACTGGCTCGGCATTGGCTGGCGAAACACGCGCCAGGCAGATTCTCGACCGTTTCGAACACGCCAACCAATGGCGCGACCATGTCATGGTGGCGGCACACCGTGCCGGCAGCCTGCAGGCCCGCAAGACGCTGTTTGCGGAGAACTCGATCGCCGCCCTCGAGGCATCGATCGTGCTTGGCGCCGAAATCGTCGAGGTCGATGTCAGGCGCTCGAAGGACGGCCGGTTCGTCGTCATGCATGACAGCTGGCTCGACCGCACGACGAACTGCAAGGGCGAGGTGGTCAAGCGCACGCTGGCCGAACTCAAAACCTGCAGGCTGGTGATCGAAGGCACCGGCGCCGTCACCGACGAGCCGGTTTCGACGCTGCGCGAGATGCTGATGGCGACCAGGGACAGAATCCTCGTCAACATCGACAACAAGCTCGACGTCGACAGCCTGGCCGGCATGATCGCGGTGGCGCGTGACCTTGGCATGGCCGAACAGGTGATCGTCAAGGAGAACCTGTGGAACCCGGCCAGGATCACCACTGTCAAGGCAGCCATGGGCGCGATCGGCAGCGGTTTCCAATTCATGCCGATCATTGCCGACGACGCGGTTCGCGACGCCGGTTTTGCCGAGAAGGTCAGCGGCGCCTTTTCGCCGCGCGCGGTCGAGATGATCAACTGGCGGGACGGCGCCGAGACGCTGACCGAGACCGGCGGTCCGCTGTTCAGCCCGCGCATGCGCGCCGCGGCGATAAGGGGCGACTGGCACATCTGGGCCAATACCTACGCCATCGTCAACAAGCCGGGCGGCTTCCTTGCCGGCGGTCGCGGCGATGAACTGGCGGTGTTCGCCAGCCTGCCGCGCGAGACCTACGGCTTCTGGGCCGAGCGCGGCGCCACCATCATCCAGACCGACGAGCCGAAAGCGGCAATCGACTGGCTGGCGGCGAACGGCTACCGCGTGCCATATTCGGATGAGGCGCGCCCGGCGGAGCCAGCGAATACGGCGAGCATCAACTAGTTCCTCTGCACCGTGGATTTGGTTCTTTGACCGGCGGTCGCGCTGCCGGCCGGCCTGCAGCCACCATCTCTGACGCTGGGGATTAGCCACAGGCCACCATGCCTTCGTCATCCCACGGCGGAGCAAGGAGCGAAGCGACGCGCCGCAGACCCTGGGATCCATTCCGTGATATCCGCCGAAGAATGCAGCGGCTCAGAATAAAAGCGCTCTGTAGCGATCCTTCGCGCCCCCCTCTGTCCTGCCGGACATCTCCCCCACAAGGGGGGAGATTGGCAGCTTCGCGAACAGCGCCCTTTTTGCAAGGCTGGTAGTTGGCGAAATCAGTGATGAAGGCCAATCTCCCCCCAAGTGGGGGAGATGCCCGGCAGGGCAGAGGGGGGCGCTATCCCGCCAGCCTGTCGATCATGGCGAGATTGGCTCGTTGC
>NZ_JBVVQB010000077.1:0-26556 GCF_055811775.1 Mesorhizobium sp. WSM4844
TCGATAAGCGCTTCCTCCGCGCGGCGGCGAGCTATGGCACGAGCCGCAAGACCCATTCGCTCGATGATCTCTGCCGCGGGCAACAGTGCTCCGCGTTCTCGCAGCGTAGCAACGATGGCATTCACAATCGAAGCGCCGCTGTCGGACATCGCGGCCGCCTCCACTGCCGTCAACAGCGCGGCGCGACGATCCTGAGCTGTCGCGCTTCTGACGCCGAGGCAGATCATCAGGCGCGCAATGTGATCGCGACGCGTTTCTTCCCGGCGGGCATAGGTTGTGAACACAGTGGGATCGGCGCCGATCTGGTCGGCGACATATTTCAGCATCGCGCCGGGCGGAATTTCGCCTGCCGCAAGCACCCGACCTGGATGTCGCATCACGCAAAGCTGAACAGCGAAGCCGAGCTTATTGTGCTCGCGCCTGCGCAGGTCAATCTCGAGGCGATCAGCCGCAGATAGTGAATAGTGTCGGATCAGGCTGTCCTCATCATCCGGAATATCGAAAAGCTCCCGTCGATCCTGAGCTTTGAGAATCTTGCGCCTGGCCACTGCTCAACTCCGCACACAATACCAACTGCCGCTGAATGTTGCCGAGCAGACTGGATGCGGAAACAGCAGCTCTTCTGCTGCGACGGTTATCCACTGGGATCAGACGTCGCGCCCCGGCATCGTGAGACACAAGCAAGCTCAGTTCATGCTTCCTTCGCCCTTGGCGTACGATTTTGAGCAGCTCTTGTTCTGACCCCTCTTCATGCCTTTTACCGACGGCGTACTGAGGCCCGGTTTAGCCGACCAATCAATCCATGCTAATGTATCTGTTGCTTTTCAAGTCCGCCGTCGTGGGGATCTGCGACAGAACTCAGCCAATCAGTGAGATCACGGCAGCCGGTATTGAGCCTTTGCATTCGCCAGAAAAAACGGAGAGGAGGCCGGCAGATCGTCGATAGCGGCGGCAAGCCCATCAATGCGTCGACCGTCGCTAGACGTTGATGGCATGCACAGTCCCTCCGATCAAGCCGCCATCGGCTGGGCTGTCGGCCCGACACCGATCACCGCACCTGTGGTCATCAGCACAATCAGACCGCGCTCGGCTCCGGTCATGTCGAGATAGGCCCGAACCTGTGCGCGGTAGTGGTCGAGTGTCTGGGGATCGGGCGCCACATCGCTCTTCCAATCCACGACGACGGCGGGACGGCCTTCAGACGTCAGAGTTGTGGCGTCCGCGATCCCGGCCGTTGCCGTTTCCGCCCCGTCGGCCGCATACGCGGCATAGACGGGAAATTCGGCGAAAAGATCCGGTCGTAAGACCACGATGGCGGGTAGTGCCAGGGTCCGGACAACACAGCCCGCCAGCTCTTCGGCCGATAGTCCCGTAACCGGATCGGCGACCGGAGTCCGGCCGAGGGCACGGATGAGTTCGGCGGCCCGTTCGGCAAGGGCGGCCTCGGCCTCATGGGTTTCGCCGGTTAGCACCTCTTCCATGAGCTTGTGTAGGATCAGTCCGCGTTCGCGGCCTCCCTGAACCAGAACAACGGCTTCCAGTTCGGGTGGCTGGCCATCAGCCGATCCGGTCCAGATCCTGGCCTCGTCTTCCTGCAGCACGGCTCCGGCGGCGTTCTCATCGCGGCTGGGCGCAAGCCAGATCAGTCGCGCCTGCCGCGCGGCAATGGCTTCGGCTTCCGTGGCGAAGATCGCGCGAGTCTGGGTATTGGCCGCTCCGGTGCCAGCCGTCGCGACGTCGGCGGGCAGATACGAGAGATCCAGGCCGGGGAGTTCGGCCAGCGACAGATCGACGAGACCGATCCAGGCGGACTTCGACGGCGTTGTGTCGAGCCGGGGCAGGACGAGAAGTTCGCGGGCGCGCGTGGCGGCCACGTACCAGAGCCGTATGCGCTCCCGATCCAGCTCGTCTTTCTCAGTCTGCCGCACGGCTTCGTAACCGTCCGGCGCGACGCCCAAGACCGGGCAATAGAAGGTGTCCGTCTGTCGGTCGGTGATCGCGCTGTCGGGCGCCATAACGCCGGTCATGGTGTTGACCGGAATGACGATCGGCCATTCGAGCCCCTTGGCCGCGTGCATGGTGAAGAGCGCGATGGCTTCTTCCTGTGCGTCGGGCCGGCCCTCGACGGCGCGCGCCTCGTCGGCCCAAGCTGCCGTCATCGCCTCGGCAAAGGCGCGGAGGCCGCGCACAGCGTAGCTGGTCGACAGGCTGAGATAGAGATCGACATTGGCAAGCGCGCGTTCGGCCTGACCACGATGGCGCTCAAGGAGGAGAGGGCGCACGCGCATCATATCCACGGCCTGAGAGAGCAGCTCGTGCGGGGTCGTGCTGTTGCCGCGCCGGTAGAGCGATTGCAGTCTCTCGATGATCTCGCGTGCGAGCGGGTGCGCGATGGCAGCAGGATCGACACTGAGGTCGAGGCGCGGAATCCGAGTAGGTTCCTCCTCGGAGCGCGGCAGGCCCCAGACGACATCCAGCAGCTCTTCTTCCGTGAGGCCGACCAGGGGCCCGCGCAGCAGGGCGCCGAGCGCGAGCGTGTCGCGACGATCGGCGAGGACGCGCGCCAGCGCGATCAGGTCCTGAATTTCCTGGCGGCGAAACAGTCCCTTGCCGGCCTGCGTCGCCACCGGAATGCCGCGGCGTTCCAAGGCTTCCTCATAGCGCCACAGATCCGCGCCAGTCGGCGCCAGCAAGGCGATGTCGCCCGGCTGGCAAGGGCGTTCCGCTCCACTGCGCCTGTCAATGATGGGGTAGTTGTCGATCAGCCGGGCGCACAGATCGGCGATGGCATCGGCCTCCGCATCACGCTGCTGCTCTGCGCTGGCCTTGCCGTTTTCGTCGGCGACCGCGATGTCGAGGGCCGCCACGCACAGGCCGTCGCGATCGTCGTGGAACGGGTCTAGAGCGGAGAAGCCTGGCTGCCCGTCAGCCGAGAGCACGGCCTCGAAGCGCTCGTTGACGAAGGTGAGGATCGAGGCGCAGGAGCGGAAATTGGTAGAGATCGACAGGAGGCTGTCGGGGTCCTGGGCGCGGAAGGCGTTGCGTGCCTGCACATAAGCACCAACATCGGCGCCCCGGAAGCGATAGATCGCCTGTTTGGGGTCGCCGACCAGGAAGAGCGCTCCCGGCCGGATTCGGAACCGCGTCCAATCGTCATCGCGATCGGCCGGCTCGCCGCACAGCCGCCAGAAGATCTCGGCTTGCAGTGGATCGGTGTCCTGGAACTCATCGACGAGCACATGGGCGAAACGCTGGCCCAGTGCGCGGCGTACGGCGTCATGATCGCGCAGCAAATCGCGCGCGGCGAAAATCAGATCGTCAAAGTCGAGTTGGGCGCTTGCACGCTTGTGGTCGCGATAGCGCTGCAGGATCGGACGCGCTTCTTCGATCAGCGCCTTCAGACCCTGACCTGCCGCAGCCTGGAGAAGCGAAACCCAGGCGTCGCAGCATCCGGTGTAATGGGCGTCGGCGGCGTTGTTCAGCCGGTCGCCGTCGGCCTTGGAGAGACCGGCCTGCTTTGCCGCGGCGAGCCATTTGCCCTTCTTGCGGTAGGAGGCGAAGGCACCAGCCTTGGTGCACAGGTCCGGGTGTGGACGCGAGGTCAGGAGCCGGACGAGGCCCGTGGGCGTTGCGGGATCGGAACCGCTCGCCAAGGCGGTTGCCATCTCGGTCAGCCGCTCGACGATCACCACCGTTTCCGGCTCGGCCGCCGCCGTGGCGCCCATGAAACCCGCGAAATCCGCCGCGGCCCGCCGGAACGCCTGCAGATGGTCGTCAAGCGGCGAGACGGGCGGAGCCATGAGCGTGCGGCGGCGGCGCAGATTCTCGGCAATCTTGTGGAGGAGCGCCACGGTTTCGCCGGGGCTGTGCAACACCATCTCGGCAAGAACGCCGCCCTGGCTGCCGGACAGGCTCTCGCGCAGCCAACCGTCGACAATTTCGAGGAAGGTGAGATCGGCCTGGTTGCGATCCATGACGCTGGCGCCGGGATCGATGTCGGCCTCCGCCGGATAGGGCTTGATCAGGCGCTGGCAGAAGCCGTGGATGGTGGAACAGGTGATTTCGTCGATCGCGGCGCTGGCTGCAGCGAGATTGTCGCGATGGGCCTGGGTCAGCCCATCGGGCAGCGCCACGCGCAGTTCTGTCGCGATCTTGCCAGCCGAGAGGTCGGCGACGAACTCTCGGACACGCGACAGCAGCTCACTCGCGGCGAGTTCGGTGAAGGTGACGGCGGCGATGGAACGCGGCGAGACGCCCTCTGCGAGCATGGCGGCGATGCGGCCGGCCATGACGGCTGTCTTGCCCGAACCCGCGCCGGCCTCGACCAGGATCGAACGATCATGAAGGCTGATCGCATCGCGGCGCGCGCCGTCATCCTTCAGCTTCTTGGACAACTTGCTCATTATTCCACCTCCCAGACCTGAGCGACTTCGCCAAGCCGTTCTGTCGCGGCGGCCATCTTGCGTTTGTAATAGGTGGCGCTGGCATTGGCCGGTAAGGCGAAGGCGAGGTCGTCATAATCGCCCCCGGTGTCGGGGCCTTGCAGGGCCGCACCTCCAGCAAGACTGGTCCTTGCCGCGCTGAGATAGCCCGTAATCTCCGCGAGCACGGCCTCGGGATCGTCGAGCTGCAGATCGACGGGCTCGCGGGGGTAGAGCAGCGAGGCGCTGATGGCGACGTCGTCGCCGAGGAGCGCCTTTACGGCGAACGCGTAGAGGCAGCGCTGAAGCTCGCGTCCGCCGTTAAGCCGGATGTCACCCCGCGGCGGGCGGCCGGTCTTGTAATCGCGGACAAGCGCGCGCTTACCGTCGCCCGAGATGTCGAGCCGGTCGATATAGCCGGCGATGTTGAAGCCGGTGTCGGGGATCATGACGGGCGCGCTCGCATCCCACGGCGTCTTTGCGTCGGATTTTGGTGCCGAGCCGCCGAAGGGGACTTCGCCATAAGCGCGCGCGCCGGGCAAGACATCGTCGCCATAGGACAGGGCGCGGCCAGCCATCACGCGGGCGTCCTCGAGGCTGCGGCCCCAGATGACGGCGGGAGGAAGCGGACGCTCGCTTTCCCAATCCGCGGCGACCGCTTGCGCGGCACGGGCCACCGCCGCTTCGACGGTCTCCGCGCCGACGGATGCGAGTCCGTCTCCGGCTTCGAGGTCCCTCAGCGCACGGTCGAGAACCATGTGGACAAGATCACCGGTCCCGAGCGCGTCGAGCACGAGCGGTTCGGCGGTGCTGTGCGGTTCGCGCCATCCGAACGCATAGACCCACACGAAGCTGAGAGGATTGCGCAGCAGGCGGCGAAGCGAGCTGGCCGACTGGGTGCGACCAAGGATGGCGAGCACCAGCGGATGGTCCGCGCGCACGAGCCCGTCATGGGGGGTGATCTGCGACTGCCGCCAGTCGCGCCAGCAGCCTTGTGCGCCGATAGACTGCGGATCGGCGGCGAACTCCTGAGGCCGGGCCATGAGGCGGTCGGTCTCACTGAAGGCATGAACCGGCGTCGCGTTGCGGCGAAGGTAGGTTTCATCGCCATGTCCAGCGAGCAGCGGGCTGCGTCCCAGGAGGCGCCCGTCGCTGTCGCGCCGGGCACGAGAGAGGACGACTTCAGCAGCCGTCGTTGCGAGGATCGTCTCGAAGTCGCGGCGGTCGGCGAGATTCACCGGAAGCGGATCGAGCACGGAGGTCGGGATGATGTGGTCCGGGATCAGCCGGTCCTCGGCAAGCCCTCGCGGCCAGCGCGAGGAATTGAGCCCGAGGAGCCGAATGAAGCGGCGGGGCGACGCCGCGAGCGCACTGGCCGGCATCCAGGCGACAGAAACGCACGCTTCCAGTCCGTCGTCCCGTTTCAATGTCTGCAGTGTCGCGTCGATCGAGGCGGCGGGGCCGGCGAGCAACGCCTTGCGCCATATTGCGAGCGCGCGGCCCTTGAGGAAGACGTCACCGATCTCGCTGGCGGCGTCCGGTCCTTTTGCCAACGTCTCGACCGCTGTGCGCAGCGCCGCGGCATGGTCCGTGCCGCCGGGCCAGTCTTCCGGCGTCAGCCGGGCCAGCAAGCGGTTCCAGGCGCCGGTCGTCGAGAGCGGGGCATCTGCCGGCAGGACGCGCAGCCAGCCTTCGGGCAGCACCTCGAAAGGGCCCGTGTCCCGGCACAGTGCCGCGAGGCGCCGTAGGCGCGACTGCGACAATCCGCGAACGACGATGTCGGCCAGCGCCGCAGCCGCCTGCCCCTCGCGGGTGGTCACCGTTCGGACGCCGTGGACGAAATGCAGGTCGATATTGGCGTCGGCGCGCAGGGCCAGGAAATGATCGTCATACTCGGCGGGAGACGTGGTCGCGATGGCGATCTCGGATGGCGACACGCCAGAGGCGAGCAGGCGCCGCGCCCAGCGCATCGCTTCGATGGCCTCATGATAAGCCGTCGCCGCGCTCACAGCACTGATCTCCGGCGTTTGCGCCGGCGCGCGTGAAACGGCAACGCCGGTGCCTTCCAGCCACGCGGGAACGCTCCTGGGGCCGGCCGTCCACTGCACCGGGATCTGCGCGGTGAGGGCTCGGAGCAACGGCCTCCAGCAGGGCGAGAGTTCGGTCAGGCCGATGATTTCCATCGGACCGATGATAGCCGGCGCATGGCCGACACGGCCGGTCGCCGCGGCGACGATGTCGACAGGGCGCATCATGCCGGCGGGAAGCTGGTCGAGGACCGCAGCTTCCAGGCGTGCGATGGCCTCCAGGCGCGGATGATCGACCGCTCGCGCAGCTAGGTCCATGCCCGCGCGCCACGCCTTGTGCAGGGTGCCCGCAGCTGCGTCGATCATGCCGGGCAGCGATTTGATGCTCTCCAGTTCGCCCATTGGCGTTGCCGGCAAGACGGCCTGGATCGCGGCGCTCAGGCTTTCATCATCAATCGGCCGGACGAAACCTCCGGCGAGCCGCACCGCCGCCTGCTCGAACGACATGACTTGCAGGCCATGTCGGCGGTCGCGCGCCGCCGCCAGGCGGCCTTCCCGCATGGCGAGGCGGCCGTGAACGACGAGGGTGGATCGGCCCGAGATGGCCATTGGGGGTCGCCTCCTTTCGAGGTCAGTTCTCATTCGGGCGCCGGCCCAGGGCCGGCGCCGCCGCGCGCGTGACTGTTGCGTTGCGATATTTTCTGACGGGCTATTTTGTGAGAAGTCTGTCAAACCCGTTCATGAAAGCTATCTATAGCAGGCAAACACTAGAATTCCGGGCGAGATGCTCTGATGGAATGTAATCCACAAGTTTATCGTTAGAATCGACTGGATATCCGGTTCCAAAGGCGCTGCCAGAAGCCTGGTGCCACCTTGGGCGGAACGGGTTGAGCGGGAGGTTCGGCCATGGGCGGCTGCCCGTAGAAACGAGCTTTGGCGGCGCGATCACGCCGACGCTCGGCGTCCACTTGCTCGTCGCTCCAGGGGCCGGCTTCGACCAACTTGCCGCGGTCGATCACATAGTGTGACCGGCACGGCAACGTCCAGTTGCCGATCGACGGATAAAGCGAAATGGTCTCACCGTCGAACGTCATCTTCCAGTCCGTGGGCGTGAACGGCGTGACAACTTCCTCGCCGCAACCGCAGCAGCAGCTGTGGGCCGATGTCGCATATTCCATCGACACGTACAGCACGCCTGTCCCAAGGCGCTCGGGAATGTGATCGACGAAACGATGCTCGAGTCGCTTGTGGCGTATCACGTGAGGTCCCCATTGATCAGCATGTTGCCGTCGGTGGTGTAAGTGCAGTGATGCTCGCGCTCGAGGTCTCGGTAGAAGCCGCGGATTTTCTTCCACTTCACCACGGCAAGGACAGCATTGAGGGCATTGAGATCCGCAACCTGAATGTTGGACGCATAGATGTCTTCCTCGCCCCCACCGGCGAATGAAATGCGCTGAGGCACATGATCCCGCTTCTGAGGCGTGCTGGCGGTCACCCGCAGGATGCCGCCCAGTGATCCTTCGTCGAGCTCAAGGCCCATGCCGACATCGATGAACGCAGCGCCGGTCGCCTCGAGCTTCTCGACGATCAGCCGCTTCGCATCGCTGGCATCGAGCGACAGGAACGCGAAGGTAACGCCGTCGAGAAGGTGCAGGTTATCCGGCCCGAGCGCCACGTCATGCGCCACGATATTGCGATGCATCCGGCTATAGATATCCTTCAGATATTCGACTTTCTTTGGCGCTTGTCGCAGTTCGTCCAGGCTCGGAGCGCCCGGTGCCCGAAACGCGTTGTGGGTCAAGAACTCGTCGCTGTCGAAGAGGCGGATCTCGCGAACCGGCTTCTTGGCGACGAAATCCAGGATGTAGCCGCCAGTGCCGCCGACGCCAATGATGGCAACCCGGTCGCTGGCCAGCCGCTCGGCCAAGGCGCCGATCCCGACACGGTCGGAGGCGGTCTCGACATAGTTGAAGACGCTGTCTTCCTCTGCTTCAGGCTCACGGATGGTGCGAGCCGTCATGCCGGGGTTCAGCACCGCGGCCGGACCGGCGATGATGTTGGCGTAGCTGGTCATCTTGTGGTGATAGTCGGCGTAGCCCTCGGCCGGTTTGCTTGAGAAGGCATGCGTCGCCTTCAGGCCATGTCCGAGATCGAAGGCGCCGGTTTGGTGCGCGATGGCCTGGATGGGCGACCCGTCGGCGTGACACGGGAAGTCGCCATCCCAGTGGGCAACATGGGTGTCGGGCTTGCGCGTCCGGTCCCCGGCCAGTGTGAGGCTGGAGATCAGGGTGCCAATGCGCAGCTGCCGCTGTGCATCGACATAGGGCACCTCGCGCATGACGAGATATCCACCGCGCTGCTGGACGAAGTAGCCTTCGTCCCTCAGCCGCTTGAGGTCTGGGTTAAGACTGAACAGTGCGTGTGACATTGAACACGGTCCCCTTTTTCTTGACATCGACAGAGCCGCCAGCCCCGAGCTCACCGGCGTGCGGCGTTGATGCCGCGTGGCGGTAGGTCATCGAGAACACGACGTTGGGCTCGTGCTGGCCCGGAAAGGCGAGATGGACGATCTGCTCGAACGTGACCGTGTCGTCGTTCACCGTGCGCGGCCGCGAATTGACGATGATCTCGAACGTTGGCGGCCGCTTCGGCGCGGTGATGAAGCGCTCGATGCCGGGTTCGGCCAGATCGATCAGCTCCCCATGTTCGATCTGGCGATCTTCGCCGCCGGGAACTTCGAGGAAAACGCCTTCGCCCTCGCCAGGTTTGGCCAGGCTATAGAGCACCGCGCCGCTGATAACGAGCTTGCCCCAGCGCAGCTCGTCGTCGTTCAAGGTCAGCTTGAAGTCGCGATCCGTCAGGAAGGCGACGAACCGCTCGGCGCCGTGCTCGCGCAGATCGAAGGGTTCGTTCAGCCGCACATCCTCGAAGTCGCCCGAGGGCAGGATAGCGAAGAGGCTGTAGCCGTCCTGAGGGTCCAGGGCGCCGGCCTCGAGCAGCTGACGGCCAAGCGGCACGGGATCGCTCACCTGACGGGACAGGAAGTTGAGATCGCCCTGGGCGAGGAGGAAGCGATATCCCCGCGCCGGACGCAGAGACCGCCCTTCGCGCAGGGCGTCACCGACGTCGTCGTAGTCGAGAAGTTCTTCAGTGTTCATTGCGATTGGTCCTTAGGTTGGGGCCGGGGCGGGGCCACGGCTCTAAGCGACCAATCGGATTGAGTTTCGCCGACCGGTAAGGTCAGGCGAATTTTTTTTGCAAGGGTCCGTCGGGTGTCGGTCCGCAGATGAAGAAAGCCGGGCAGTTCGGACAGGTGCGCGATGAGATTTCGGCCGGGAACCGTCCAGCGCGGATGTCGCCAAGAAACTTTGAAAGCTTGTCCGTGCGTCCCTTCAACTCGCGGTCTGAAAGGGAAAGCTCGGATGCCTCGCCGTCGGAGAGATGGACGAGCTCGGCAACAGCGCCGGGATAGGCCTGATTGACCGCTAGGATCAGCGCCGCGGCGCCGACATCCTTGCTCTCGGCCGATCGCATGTGACCCGTGCGGACGCGGCGCACGGCGCGGATACCCTCAGGCCGCATCAGCACCTCGTCCGGCTCGACGAGGATCTCTTCGCCGCCGAGGTTGATACTGACCGCCACAGGCGCCTCAGCGATCGCTCCTGCGCGGCCCGACAGAAAGAAACGCAGCATCGCCAATGCGAGATCGCGGAATTCAGCGCGGTAGCCATGCTCCCCCAGTCCCTCACCGGCAAGCGCTGCATCGGTTCGATCAGTGAGTTCCTGCTCGGTCACAGGCAGGTCCGACGCGATAACCGCCTTGACTACCGAGCGAACCGCCTCGTGCAAGTGCATAAAGGCCGTAGTGGTTCGGCGCCCACCGACGTGCAGGACATGGGTGTAGAAAAAGCGGCGCGGGCAGGATTCATACAGAGCGATTTGCGGAGCTCCGAACTGCAGCCGTCCCTCGACGATCAAATCGATGCCCTGCGCTTCCGCCGCCATAGGAAGCGGTCGCGCCGGCACGACCGAGCCGCGCGTCAGAGCGGCTCCGAGACGGTCGAGGAAGGGCGACAGCGGACGATTGTAGCCGTTGCTCTTCTCGGTAGGTGCATAAAGGATCAGGCGATCGCGGGCGCGCGATTGCGCCACATAGAACAGGCACTCCTGCTCCTCGGTCTGGCCCGCGCGGAACGCCTCCAGCGCGTTGCCTAAGGCCCCCGCGATCATGCCGTCGGGCGCCGGACAGGGCGGCGCCGGCGGTGTGCGCGGGATGGTGTCGCTGTTGAGCCCCGGAATATGGACACCGCCGAACTCCAGGCCCTTGGCACCGTGGATGGTCATCAGCCGCACGGCGTCGAGATGCTGGGCGGCTGCCGGAAGCTGACGCAGGTCGCGATCGTCGCCGAGACGGACAAGCCTGCGCACCCGGTCGAGCACACGCGTGATCGGCAGGCCGCGGCCGGCCGGCTGGACGCGCATGAAGTTGAGGAACTGCCAGATCGCGATGCCGCGCGTACGGTCGGCGAGCTCTGCGGATGCGCCAAGGCGCGCGACCATGCGGGTACGATCAAGCAATAGCGTCGCGAGCACGGTCCAGGGCGAGGCTGTCTGGTCGAAGCCGTCGAGCGCAATCGCAAGCCTGGAGAGTGCCTGACGGCCGGCGTCGCTTACGCCGGGGATCGCATCCACCTGCTGGAGCCAGGCGCCCGGCGCGTGGTCGGCTGCCCGCAGGTGCTCAAAGATCGCCGCCACGTCAGAGAAGGAAGTTGTGAAGTCGGGCCAGCACGCGATACGCAGCAAGCCCATGGCGCGCCGATCGACGAGAATGGACAGCAAGGCCAGGAGATCCTTGACCTCGGCCCGCTCGAACAGGCTGCCCAGAAACAAGACGGGAACACCAAGCCGTTCGAGATCCTGCCCGATCGTCGACAGCTTCTCATTGCCGGTGCATAGGACCGCCTGGTCACGGTAGGCAAAGCCCTCACCGCGAAGCTGCTCGATCGCGTCTGCAAGAGCAACTTGCTGCTGACCGGCCCGCTGCACAGTCCGCAGTTCGGGCTTTTGACCTTTGCCGTCGCGATGCGCTTCAAGGCCGCTGTCCGCATCTCCGGCGCACATGGTGGTAGCGAAGCTGGAGAAGCTTTCGACAATCTCCGGCACCGAACGATAGTTGCGCTTCAATCGGCCGCGCTTGCCGTTAGCGAAGTCCTCTTTGCCGAACCGTGCCATGTTGAAGGAAGAGGCGCCGCGAAACCGGTAGATCGACTGCTTGGCGTCACCGACCATCCAGAGATTGCGGCCATCTGAGCGCAACGCATGCAGCAACCGCACGCTGCTGCGGTTCACGTCCTGATACTCATCCACCAGGACATGGTCATATTGCGCTTGTAGCGTTGCACAGATGGCGACGTCCTTCTCGAGCAGTTGCACCGGCAATGCGACAAGGTCGCCGAAGTCGATGCAATGTGCGTTGCGCTTGAGCTGTTCATAGGCGGCGTAGACGCGGGCTACCTCGCCGGCGCTTTCAGCGACGTCGCGCGTATCGGAGTCCCCGGCTTTCGCAAGCATTGCGCCGGCGAGTGCGGCGTAGGCTTCGGCGTCGACCACTTCGTCTTTTGCCCGGGAAACGGCGGCCAACATGTCGGCGATGATCTGGGTCGGATCGTAGAGATTGCGGTAATGAGTAAGCCTCAGGCGCGGGAACTCCTCCTCGAGGAGCTCAGCCGCCTCGGTCCGATCCATCATCCGCGGATCTTTCGGCAGGCCGAGTTCTGCATGGAAACGACGGATGACATCGAGACCGAATGCGTGGAACGTGCCGATCCACATCGCGGCGGCAGCCTCGGGTCGCTTGCGGGCGATCCGCTCCGCCATCTCGCCCGCCGCCTTGTTGGAGAAGGTCAGAAGCAAGAGGCGCCGCGGATCGACACCCTCCTCCAGAAGGCCTTCGACCCGAGCGATCAACGTCTGCGTCTTGCCAGTGCCAGGACCCGCCTCAAGCAGATACGCCTCGCCGCGATGAGCCGCCGCCGAGGCTTGCAGCGAATTCAGCGGCCGCTCGATATGCGTCGCCGCCGTCACAGGTGGCACTGGCGGCAGCAGCAAGGCGTCGAACAGCTGTTGCGCGACCATCTCGAATGGCGCGCCGAGCTTCGCGGCAATGGCGGACGCGGAGAGCCCTTCGTCAATATGAAGTGTGCGGACCAGGGGGCGCGGTAGCAGCAGCTCGCGTGCAAACAGGTCCATCTGGACCTCACGGCGTTGCCTGCGGCCATAGTCGACAACCCGATCCATTCCAACCGGCGACGGCTCTGCGGCGCGGCTGGGATCAATCGCCGGTACTGGCTCGCCCTCAGGATCGTCGCCGAGTTCGGCATGACCAATCTCGTGGGCGACCAGGAAGGCTTGCTCGAACCGCGAGCCGACATTCTCGTGAAGGATCAGATCGTCGTCGGTGACGAAGGTCGCACGGCCGCCATTGAGGACGGCTGCCCCAGCGGCCGTCGGTTCGACATCAATCCCCCGTCGCCTGGCCTCGGCGACAGCAAAGTCATAGGGCGACCAAGGATCGGCGCCGGAAGCAACCAGGCGAGCATGAAGCTCGGCGGCGACTTGCCTGGCGAGCTCCACGCTGTCCATTTCAATCCGCCTCTGCCAACAACCGGGCGCGCTTCTCTGCCGGGACGCCTGCGTCGATCAGCACCTGCTCGAAAGTGACCTGCCCGCCGATCGCGGGCTTGCCGTCGGCCTTGTAGCTGCGCCCGGCGGCCAGCTGCGCGGGGCCCCAGGACAATTCCAACTGTGTGACCGAACTGCTCACCTCCTGGGCAAGCCTGCCGAGAAACCGTCGCGGGATACTGATGAAGGAGATCCGTCGCTCGCGCAGCGCGGTCACGACCTGCCGGGGCACGTCAAGACGCAGGGCGACGGCACGCCAATCGGCGACCGTAAGCGCCGCGAAGGGGTCCGTCATCGGCGCCGGCATGGCCGCCGCGTGCTGCGACCAGGCAGCGTCGAGGAGGGCCTGATCGGCAGCGGTCAGCGGCGCGTCATCGTCGTAGACTTCGCGGCTAAGCTCGCGCGACAGGTCAACGAGCTCTTGGGCATATTCCGGGTAAAGCCGCAAATAGCGCTCCAAGGTTGACCGGCCAGGCTCGCTCTCGACCGCGAACGCGTCGAGCACAGACTCGCGGGTTGGACGTTCTCCTGCGGGGCTCACCGCTCTTCTCCATCGGTCATGGCGGCCCGCAGGGCGGCGAAGGCTTTGTCGCGATAGGTTCGGACGGTCTTTTCCGAGCGGCCCAGGGCCTTGGCGATGGTCATGACGTCCGGCTCCTTTGAGTCGATGGGGAAGCCCTGTCTCAGCATATGAATGATCCTGCTTTGTTCTATGGGTAGAGCAGCAATCGCCGCATCCCGGCGCAACCGGTAAGCCGGATCGTCCAAATCCGACAAGGCGAACGGGTCGTGAACCCCGGCAGCCGCCTCGACTTCCGGTGACAGCTCACCGCTTTCTTCGTCGTATTCGAGTGGTCGGGAACGGTTCTCGTCGCGCCAGGCCTGTTCCTGGGCATCGCGCCGCAGGCTAGCCAGCGCCCCGTCGAAACGCACCTCGAAGTAGTCGACCTTGTCGACATAGGCGGCGCGATCCGCCGACAGCAACTCGACGAAGCGGCCGAACACCTTGTCGCGCACGACCCCGCGCGTCAAAGATTCCGTCTTGCCATCAGGGCTTTCCGCCCTGGACAAACTACGCATTACCCGTTCAATCAGGATCCGATAGAGGCGCTCAAACCACATCTCGTTGTTATCGCGACGGCTCGCGCGGATGAGATAGACGAGACATTCGCTGGGGACGTAGGCTGGGTCGGAGCGCTTCCTTATTGCAGCCCTGGCGATCAACTCGTCACGCGACAGGGCCGCCAGTTCGGCGGTGAGCGCTTCTACCCTCTGGTCGCGCTTGTAGAGTTCGCCGCTGAGGCGTCGCTTGCGCAGCGGTGTTACTGTCGCTTGGCGCGTGCGCTGCGCGTCTGCCCCTTGCCCTGCACCGGCAGCTCCCTCAAACTGGTTCATCGCGCCGCCTCGCTTTCCATATCGCGCCTCTTGTTCAGACGCGTCTCGAGCGAGCGGATGCTGTCGAGCACCGCCTCAAATCCCGGAGGATCGCCGAAGATCATCCCCTTCATGGCTCTGTAATCGATGCGCAACTGTTCGATCATGGCGTCATGCGGTGCAAGCGCGAACGAGCCAGGCACGGCGCTCGCGAGATCGAAGTCCGGTCGATCGAAGAACATCCGGGCATGCGCGACGCAGTCCGCGCCGAGCGCGCTGTTAGCGATGGCGGCGTCGCCCACCGGCGTCGCGGCGAGTTGGTGCAGATCATAGTAGTGTCGAGACACGCGCTGGCCGCCCCCACGCAGCTCTCCTCGCTTGTCGAACCAGCGTCGCAACCCGTGGAGGATGACGATCTTATCCCAGAAGGTGCGCTCAGGGTCGACCGTTCGCACGGCCGGCACGGTCAGGTCGAGCGCCGGCAGATCATCATCGACATAGGGTTTGATCGGCACTTCGCTATTGGGGTCGAGCGCGGATTTCGCGCCAGACTCGATCTTGATCGCCGCTCGCACATAATCCGATCGCGGCGTCGCCGCTGGATACCAGATCAGCAGCGTCTGCCCATCGGGATCGGCATCGTCGGCGTCCACCCGTCCCGCCCCGGTATCGAGGCCGGCGTCCTTGAGCCTTTCTTGCAGGATCAGAGTCAACTCAGCGCGCAGCGGGCCGTTGATGTAGGCTTGGCAGGCGTCCTTGATCGCATCGAGGCGCGCCTTGCGTTTCTTACCGCTCAGAGCGTCAAGCTCCTCGATGGTCGCCGGTTCGCCAATGTCGTCCCGAAACACCGTGACGTCGATATCCTCTGAGAAGCGGTTGATCAGACCGAAGCCTTTGGACAAGGAGGTTCCGCCCTTGAAAAGGAGGCGGGGTCCTCCCTCTTTCAGTCCATTGAACAAGGCATCCAGCGTCCAGCAGACCCAGAAGTCCTTTTCGATATTCTGGGATGCCGTGCCGAGGCGCAGCGCCGTCGTATCGAAGGCGCTTAACATAGTGTCCGACCCTGCCGCGAGGACCTCGTCGAAAGCCGCATTCATGTCTTCGCGGTCCGGGTTGCGCCGCGCTTGGCGGTTCGTGTCTTGTCGGCAGAGTGCGGTTTCGGCTTCCGTCGGCCGATAGCTGCGTGATCGTCGTCGCCGTCCCTCGTTCGTTGTCGCTGACGATCATGATCAGCATCGGCACCAGCATGATCATCATCACCGACATGCCAACGACCAACGCCAGCGTCGTTTTCGACAAGCGGCTTGAGAAACACCCACATCCAGGTTGGCAGCGCCGTCATACCCGCAGTGATGTCAGCTTTCAGCGGCGGGCCCGCAACGGGATCCTCGAAGAGTTTGGCGAGCTTGCGCTTGACGTGATCACTCTCTCCTTCACGGACCAGGAGATCGCGGAGCCAGTGAAGCGCCTGGACGACGCGCATCGCCGGTCGCCCGGCCCAGAACAGCTTGCTGGCCGCGGTCGGACGGAAGGTGATCGTGACGTTACCGAGCTTGATCGCACGACGGCGGGCGTCTGTGTGCACCACGATTTTTGCGGGGACCGCGTCGGTCAGGCCCAGATCGTTTGCTGCGGTCATGCCATCGACAAGCATCCGGGTTTGGTCGCGTCGACCAACGGCGTCGATGACCGAGCGCGGATCGGGCGGGTTGGTTTTTTGGGTGAGCTTGTTGAAGCTAGGCTGATCGTAGAGCCCTCGATCGATTCGCCTGAGGGTTTGCGCCTTCGTCAACCGCTGCAACGCCTTATCGACGGCGTCCCGCGATGCGAGATCCACGAAATCACTCGGCGTCCACACCTTGCGCGGCGCGTCGGCACGGATGCGGTCAAGCATGGCTGTCTTCAGATCGGGTGAGTCGCTGCTCATGTCCGAAAATTGTAGGGGTTTTTCGGACGATCAACAAGCAGCGTGTCCGAAAGATATATACAAATTTCGGACAGGGCCATCTCATCTCCACTTAGGACCGACTCGGTTGCCAGTCGTTCATCTGCAAAATGTTTCCGCCGAGTTTTGCGAACGCGCGTTGGCGGCAGGAGAAAACGAGAATCTGCTGATCGCGTGATTGACGATGCAAAGCGTCGAACATGCGCTCGATGCGATCGTCATCGGAATAGACCAACGCGTCATCCAGGATGACCGGTGTGGGGCGCCCGTCGCGGGCGAGCAGACGGGCGAAGGCCAGCCGGGTCAGAACCGAAAGCTGTTCTCGCATGCCGCCACTCAACCTCTCGACATCCTCGTCCTGACCATTGCGACGAACGGTCTGCGGCAACAGTGTATTCTCATCGAACACTATGGAGATGTCGTCGAATAACAGTCTGAGTAGCGGCCGCAGCTCGGACATGACCGGCTTAAGATATAGATCGCGTGCCGCCGAGCGTGCAGCGCCCAGCGTTGTGCGCAGCCGGTCGAGAACGGCCTTTTCGATTTCGAAGCGTTCCACTCGCTCTTCAGCGACTTCCAATTTTTCCCTGGCCTCGCGCCAAGCTTCTTCCACCGCGTCGTCGGCCCGAGTGCGAATATGGCCATTAAGATCGGCAAGAGTCACACGCAACTGACCTGTCTCCTGAGTGGCGGCATCCTGAACCGAGCGGGCACGGCGCAGAACGGCTTCGGCGCTGGTGAGATCGTGAGCGCCGTCGCGCAGGGGCGCGGCGCATTTCGGCCGCTTCGCGCAGAGTTTGTCGTGCGCTGGCCTCGGTAAGCAGCAAGCGCTCCTTTTCCTCGCGTGCTGCTTCAGGTCCCAATATGACGTCGAGGCTGGTCAGTTCCGCCTGGATGGTCACGTAAGCAGTCTCCGCGGCCATGACAGCCTCGTCGGCATGGCTGCGCAGGGGCAGGGCCTCGCGCACGTTGTTGCGTGTTGTCGTCACACGCTGCTGAGCCGCTGCATGATGTTGTCGGATCTGTTGCGAATCGACCTTAAGTTCGAGGTCCCCGGCCGCGAGGGCACTCAGTCGGGCAAGCTCTTCGTGCAATTGCTGTATTCCCTTGGGCGCGAGATCGCCGAGCCGCTGACGCGCCAAGCCCAGTTCGGCGACCCTGTCGCGCGCTTCAACCAGGCGCTGGCGTGCCGTCATGAGGCTGTCGACACCAAGGGCTGCAAGCAGGCTGTGGTGCTTCGCTTCGGCTTCTTCGATTGTCCGGTTGGCTTGCTGGGGCCGATTTGAGCGCAGGGTCAAAGCTCCGATGCCGGCAATATCTATGCGCACGGTGCCAGCAAAGCTTTGATCTTCTGCATGGGCCAGAGGCTTGGCATTGATGGTCACCAAATCGGCGGCGCCGTCCCGGTATTCCATGCGTAGCGTCGGCAGGGTTCCCAGTTGCGCTGCACGAAGGCCGGCAAGGTCGATTTCGAGCGCTTGGAGTTGCTCGACAGCCTGTTCTGGCACCGTCAGCATAGCTAGCGCTGCCTCTCCGTCTTCGATCTGGGTTCTGGCGACTTCGGCTTGTTTTAACCGGTTGTGTAAGCTGGCCAGTCGTTCGGCCGCATCGCGCGCCAAGAGGGTCGCATCCAGCCGCGCGAGCAATTCGCGAGCTTCGAGCTCTTCCTGTTCGGCTACTTGAACTTCGCCCATCGCTTGTTCGTTTTCGGCAATGGCAGAAGCGCGCCGATCGAGAACCTCACTGCGGCGAAGCTGCGCAATCGTCGACTGCTCGCGCAAATCCGCGGCTCTTTTGAGCGCGGTCCGAAAACTATCGAGGGCCTGCTTCGCTGCGTCGTGGTGAATTACGGCCAGGGCAGCTTCCGCTTCAGCAGCTTTCAGGGCTTCGCTGTGCGACTTGGCGGCCTCGACGGAGGCTTCGGCGGCCGAGATACCCTCCCGCCGGATAGCGCCTTCTTCGGGGTTTTCAAGCTCAGACAGACGTGCCAACGCCATGCGCCGCTTGTCGAGTGCATCGCGCAGACCGGCAACTTCGGCGCTGAGGCGCAGTTCCTCTTTCAGCAGCTTGTCACGCTCATCGAGCGCCGCTGCATAGAGACCGCCGCTCTTGGGACGCAGCGTTGACGTAACCAGGCTATAGAGTTCTTCTTCACATGCGGCGGCGATTTCGGCCATGCGTCGCCCGCCGGTCAGGGCTTCAACTTCCCCCTGAACCGAGGACAGTAGGCTTTCGCGTACGCGTTTTTCGCCATCCTCCTCGCTTTTGCTGCGCTTTTCGATGCCGGTGACCCCTTGGCGAACCCAGAGCAATCCTGCCGGTCCTGCGGTTCCGCCGTGGATTAGTTTGCCGATAAACGCTTCGGCCTCGTCCGCTTGAGCCAACAGTCGCCCCCGATCGAGGTCGATAACGCTGGCCAGCTTGCCTCCATAAAACTGCTTGGTAAGCCGATATCGTCCTTCTGAAGTGGTGATGTCGGCCTCCACCACCGGATTGCCCCCACTATAAGGCCGCAGCAGTCTTACGCCTTCGGGCGTCCCGGTGTGGGACTGGAAAAAGAGTGCATGGAGTGCTTCGAAGAAGGTTGATTTGCCGAATTCATTGACTGCGCAAAGCACGTTGACGCCGTCGCCTATGTTCTCGATAGCGATGCCTTGCCCAGCGAACCGTTTGACGTTGTGGAGCCGAAGGGCCGTAAGTTTCATGGTCCCATCGCCTCGCAATAGCTGAACAGCCGAACCAGTGCTTCTCGCGATATGTCGCGTTCGACAGTCGACCGCCTTTCGTCGGTGCTTTCATCCAACAGTGCCTGCGCCGCCTCGCGAAGGGCACCGGAGCGATCGATCCGATCCAAATCGCCGCTTTCGCAGTCGGTCGCGAGCCCGTCCCCTTGCAGCTCCAGATAGGCGTATCCAGGCGCGGCTGCCGCGACCGCCGCTTCGAGGGCGGTTCGTCTGCTTACCCGTACCCGGCCAGACGCGACAATTCGCAGCAAGGTCTGACGTCGCAAGTCTGCCGGTGGTAGCAACGCGTCAAATGCCGCCGCGCTGTCATCGCCAGACAGCAAATGCAGTGGAGCGGTTTTCCAGGAAAAGCTGGCTGTTTCGACGGCTACGATCTCGGGCAGGGCGCCAGGCCCAGCAATGGAAACGACAAGGGCCTGGCCGGGTGTATCATGCTTGAAACGGTCCGGTTCGGGCGCACCGCTGTAGCGGCTGCGCTCATTGATGGTGACGGGCCCGTGCCAGTCGCCAAGTGCCAGATAATCGAGGCCGGCCTTGGTCGCGCGATCTGGTGCAATGACATCGGACGCTGCTGAATCTTCGGAAAAGTTCTGAATAGCGCCATGAGCAAGGCCGAGCCGGATGGCGCCTTGCGGCGTCGCGGCGCTGTTCATCCACTCGGTAAGGTCGCGACCGGGTCTGCGGGTGGTGCACGGTGCAGGCAGCAGCACCACGTCCGCGGCAATGGTCAGGGTTTCGGGCCGGGTCGCCAGTATGACATTGTCCGGCACAACGCTACCCGCAGCGCTCCACAATTGATCAGCTAACAGTGAATCGTGGTTGCCAGGGAGCAATATCCAGCGCAAGGGCGCGCTCTGGCTCATCTCGGCAAGGGCCTGCCGCAACATCGCTGGTGTAGGCGTTTCGGTGTCGAACGTATCGCCGGCCAGAAATATCGTGGATGCACCATGGACGCGTGCCTGTTCTGCCAGCCGGCTGATCGCGCCATGGCGCGCTTCACGGAGCCGCCCGCGCAGATCCTCCGGCATGTTGCCGAACCGCTTGCCGATATGAAGATCGGAACTGTGGATGAAACGAAACATGGAGTCTCCGAGACTATGTCGATGCCAGGTAGCGGCGGGCGCGATCGATGGCCTCATCCAGCCGGGAGCGTGATATCGCCGCAAGTCGCTCGACGCCGAGCATACGTGCAAGGTCGAGAGCGGGATCCGACTGTTCCAGAACGTCTTTGTTCGCGACGACGACAGCGGCTAGCTCGGCGATTGGAATGTCGGCAATGGACCGGCGGGCAAGGGCGTCAAACGGCATGCGATAATCAAGCAGATCGACCACCGTCCCCTTCTTCCATAGGAAGCTGCCGCTGGATTCTTCAGTTCTATCGAAATCACGGAGATGCAGGTCGATCCGCTCCCGAATCTTGTTGGCCGTTCTGAGCCAGCCATGCGCCCGTGCGATGCGCTGCGCAAGGACGTCTTCTCGCAGCGGGCCTTCCTGTTCGATCACCGCGTCGACCATGGTCCGCAAAGTGCCTCGGTAGGCGAAGTCGTAAAAATGATCCGGGCTGATAGCGAATGCTGATAGGTCAGTGAGGCGATAACTGCCGCCCATCGGTACAGAATCACGCGTCGAATTCGCGGCAGCGGGCAAGACTACTCCAGGTGCTGATGGGTGCTCTACCGTCGCGACGGGAGCGGCGACAAGTTCTGGCTCTGATATTTGCGACAAGTTTTCAGTTTCGCCGATCGATGCAAACTCTTCGGCTGGCAATGGGTCTATGGGGTCGACCTTATGTCCCATGTCCCATTGGATCGTCGCTTCACTTTCCTGTTGTTCAGCTTGCTTGCGACGGCTTTCCTCGAGCAGTGCGGCCAGGCTGGCATGAAGCCTCTCGGTACAGCCTTCGAGATCAAACCACCAATCGGTTGACCATACCCGGACAATGTTCCACCCGAGGCCGCGCAGGACCTGCTCGCGGACCTTGTCTCGATCTCGCGCCGTGGCAGAACTGTGATAGGTCGCGCCGTCGCATTCGACCCCAGCCAGATAGGCGCCGGCGAGATCGGGATGCCGGATCCCTATATCCACTCGAAAGCCAGAAATGCCGACTTGAGGAACGATGGTCCATCCGCGCTTCTCAAGCTCGGCAGCGACGGCCTCCTCGAAAAGGCATTCCAGGGCTCCGACCGATCCGCGTTCCTGCGCTGGCAATGCCACAGCGCCGCGTTCGGCAAAATCGAGAAAGGCTTTGAGATGCTGTACGCCGATCGCTTTGGTTCGGTTGGGGTCGATCTGGTCGGCGGCAAAACCTGAAAATACGATCAGTTCCTGCCGCGCACGCGTCACCGCGACATTCAGCCGGCGTTCGCCGCCGTCCCGATTCAGCGCGCCGAAATCCATGCTGCGCTTGCCGGCATTATCTTGCGAAAAGGTGATCGAAAACAGGATTATGTCGCGCTCGTCACCCTGGACATTTTCCAGATTCTTGACGATGACGGGTTCAATACGATCATCGGCAAAGAACCATTCAAGCTCCGGCTCCATCTGTCGCGCCTTGTCGAAAAAGTCGAGGATGAGCGACTGCTGTTGCGCGTTGAAGGTGATGACTCCGAGCGTGGGGCGGTCCTTTTCTGGAAGGGCCAACCAACGCCGCATCCTGCTGACCGCCTCGTCACTGACCGCTTGGGCTTCGATTCGGTTGGTGCGACTTTTCCCACGATCGTAGATGCCGGTCGTGATTTTTCGCAGCTGCACTGCCCGATCTTCCACCGTTGGGGAAGGGAAGGTGATGAGCCGATTCTGATAGTAATGATGGTTAGAAAAGGCGATCAGCGACTCATTGCGGCTACGATAATGCCAGCGCAGGTCACGCACCGGGATGCCGGCCGCTTTGGCTTCGTCGAGAATGCTCTCAAGATCCTTTTCGTGTTCGACGACTTCCTCGTCCTCCTCGTTGCGGCCAAAGAAATTGGTGGGCGGCAACTGCTTGGGATCGCCTACGATTATGGTTTGATGGGCTCGCGCGATGGCACCGACGGCGTCCCAGGTGGTGATCTGCGATGCTTCGTCGAAAATGACTACGTCGAATAGCGCCTGGTCGGGGGGTAGGTATTGAGCGATTGAAAGAGGCGACATCAGCATGCAGGGTGCGAGCTTGGCAAAGCTCGACGGCATAGCGCCGATCATCTCGCGGATTGACCTGTTGGGCCGCTGCAATTCCATCTGATGGCGCAACAGGCCCAACTCGGAATTGCGAGGGACGCTTTGCACAGCGGGCAGACCATGAGCGATGGCACTGATGACGCGAAGGCTTGCTTGAGCGCGGACAAGATCGTCGATTTCCCGGAAATCTTCGATGGCATGCTCGTGCTGGAAGCGTCGGAAGTCTCGCAGCACCGGATCGGCATCCAGTGTGGCCGGCAGCCACCAGCGTACATAGGCCAGGCGGAACGCGGATTGAGCTTCGGTTGGTAGCACTAGACCCGCCTCGATATCGTCGACCAACGCTTCCAGATTCTGACTGACAGCTCTGCGACGAATGCCGCACCACGAAGTCCAGTCCCGCAGAAGATGACGGGCAGCGAGCAAGTCTCCCATCGCGGTCGTCAATTCGGTCAGTGGCTTATCATGTCCTGCCCAGGAAGGCGTCTTTCCAGCGGCGATCGCAAATTGGATCCTCGCAGCCTCGAATGCCGCAGAAGCCGCAAGGAAGCGGGCTGCCCCATGCCGCATCGTGCTATCTGCTGCACCGCTTCGGAGGCTCGGGGCGGTTGCTTGGAGGAGCGCTCTGAGATCCTCGGTGCCGAGGCCGGGCAGGCGTAGCGTCTGTCGAAGCCTTTCGGCGATCGAGAGTATCTGATCGATACTATGGGTGTCGGTATCAAGTGCAGCAAATCCGACCGGCTTCCCAGATAGGATGTTGGCTTCGACAGTGGCGCGGCGGTTCTGCATCACGCGCAACAGTGACAAGTCCCGCTGAGGATCGGCCACGCCCTCTGTGACATAGCCTTGAAGCAGCTTCTGGACTTTGCGTTTGCCCAACTGACTGTTTGGCCAGAACGCAGAAGCGGCCTGTTGCCATTGCTGCTCTATGTCATCTACCCGTATGCGCGCAACAGCAGCCTCGTCATAGTGTGCCGACAGGTCCTTGCGAGACTTGCGATAGTCCCCGATTGCATCATTTAGAGTCGCGAGGGCTCCCCGTAACTGGGAGAAATCTCGATCAAAGGCGATGCTGAGGTCATAGCCGGCACTGTCCTGGAGTGCCCCAGCTAGTTTTCGCAGCGCTTCGAGCTCCGCTTTTGACGCATCGCCTTTTGCGCGCAGGCCGATGCTCACCAGGAAGGCGTCAAGTGCGGTCGCTAGAACCTCGGACGCACTCTTGAGGGTCTTTGCCCCTTCGAGCAAATTGTCCTGCCAGCCTGACGTCCACTCGGTGACATCTATGAGACGCAAGACCGGTCGCATCTCCACTGACTGAAACGCGAGACCTGTTTCGGCGGCAATATGCTCCAGCGCCAGCCGGCTTGCCTCGTCATGGCCATCGCGCGATGGCCACGACAATCCCGGAGCGTGCTGTTGCTTGTTCTTGAGAGCGATGCCAAGCGCCAGATAGGGCGTGAGACCATTGATATGGCGCCGATGCAGCGCGTCGACATAGGCATTCAGTTCGTCGCGACGGACGCGAAGCCGCTCGTTGATCGCAATCCACTCCGCTGCGTCCACGCGCACGCCGCTTTCCCAGCTGATTCTGAGCTGGTTGAGAAAGTTGCGTCGGTCCGCCTTGCTGGAATGGAGTTCGAGACAATGCGCGCCCAGGCCATGTTCGCGAAGGCGGCGATACACCACATCGAGCACCGCCGTCTTCTCGGCCACGAACAGCACGGTTTTGCCAACTGAAAGACAGTTGGCAATCATGTTGGCGATGGTCTGGCTCTTGCCAGTGCCGGGAGGACCGATGATGACAAAGTCGCGACCCTCAGCGGCGGCAAGGCTTGCCGCGGTCTGTGAAGAGTCGGCCGGCAGCA
Organism: Mesorhizobium sp. WSM4844; assembly: GCF_055811775.1. Classification (NCBI taxonomy): domain Bacteria; kingdom Pseudomonadati; phylum Pseudomonadota; class Alphaproteobacteria; order Hyphomicrobiales; family Phyllobacteriaceae; genus Mesorhizobium; species Mesorhizobium sp. WSM4844. Next base: position 24,217 of record NZ_JBVVQB010000077.1, read on the forward strand.
GCGAAACGATATCGGACGGAGCAAAGTGGTGATCAAGGTCACGTTCGTCTCGGAATGATGCGCCATTGCCCTCGAACGCTATCTCCGGCGTGTCGATCAGATGGCGCACGACACGGTTTTCGCGCAGCGCATCAGTACGCTCGACCAGATCCTTCCACATGAGAAACTTGGCGAAAGAGAAGGTTGAGAGCGCCGTCTCGTCCACCACCTCCATGCCGGGGACGTCGCGCACTGCCTGGCGCATAAGACTGAGCAACCGCGGCACATCAACGCCGCTTTCGTCCTCGGGCAGCTCACCGGAAAACTGTGGCAGTCTGAGCTCGAAGTCGCGTTCGAGAAACTGCAACAAGGTTGCGTTGAACCGCGGCTCATCTTCATGAAAGCGCAAGGTAAAACGCGATGTTGCGCTGCGGCGCTCGATTTTGACCGGCACGAGCAACAATGGCGCGCGATAGTTGCGCTCGTCCTCCGGTTTTTTCTTCCAGCGCAGGAAGCCGACCGCCAGGAAAAGCGTATTCGCGCCGCCCTCAGCAAAGTCGTTGCGAACTTGTCGGTAGAGATCGATCAGTCGGGATTCCAATTGGTGTCCATCGAGCGTCGATGGGAGCTCGTCGCGCAGGAGCGCTTCTGCTGCAAAACCGCGCTGCAGGTCGCGTCCATGGACTTCGCGATAGAGGGCAGCATCACGCTCGCCCAATGGATTCTGTTCGGGCAGCGAAATGAGCCTGATCGAAGCGCCCGCCATCAGGCGATCCTCGAGATAGCCGACGTCGGTACAAAGAAACGGAATTGTCTTTTGGAGTCCGGAAAATTGAGCAGGCGGTTCCGCAGTGTCAAATCCAGGAGCTTTTTCTGCCAGCGGTCGATCCGCCCGGCCGCCGTCGTCGGCTTCACCTCGACGATATCGGCAGGCAGGGCTGTTACGGACGGTGCCGTTGGCAGCGGCAGCACGATTTCGGTTGCTACTTCGGTATCCACGCTGCGACGCATCGGTTCGTGGGAAGCAAGCGGCGTAATGCCGCCGCTACGGGAGCGGCGGATATCGATGGCGGCGACAAAGGTGCCCACCTGCGCTTCGTCGAGCCGCTGTTCGATTGCTCGTTGCGCAGCCTCCAGCGTCATCGCGGGCCGATGCGTTACGCCGGTCGTCTCGAATACGATCAGTTCGCGCGATGCCAGCGCCTTGCGGATCTCCATGGCATCGGCTTCGATGGCGTTGGCGAGCGTCTTTTGTGTCATCCATGCGCCGACGGCAGCGTGGCCTTGGAACATGAGCACGACGGGGTGCAGGCCCGTAGCCTCCAGGGCGGACGCGAACAACAGACTGGCATCGAGACAGGTTGCCAGCCTCTCCGCGGCAATTGTCGAGGGGCGTCGGATTTTTTGGCCTCGGCTTTCGAAACTGGCAGGTGGCTCAGCATAATGCAGCGATAGACCGGCAATGGCCGAATAAATTGCGGCCGCCAGCATGAATGCGCGTTGCGGATTGCCGCTTTGATAGCCATCGAGGCTGGAGGCATGACCATGCGCTGCGAGCCGCTCCGCTGCGGAATGTAGCAGTCCTGCGATCGCCGGGTCGTTCGGCATGACGAACGCGGGCAGCAATTGCGCCATATCGATGACGCCACCCCATTCGTCGCGGGCAAGCAGGCGCACCGCAACCCGCTGCTCGGCCAGCACTACGCCTCCTGAGGTTAGGCGCAAGGTTATCTCCCCGCGCTCAGCCTCGTTGAGACCGGCCAGATAGCTGGCGTCGAGATCGATTTTTCGATCGCTTAAGGGAAGCCGGTCGCCAGCAACGATCCGATCAATTGTCCAGCTTTTGGCGCGCAAAAAAGGGGGGTTCGATGTTAGCTCGAGAGTGCATTTTTCGAAGCCCTGCTGGGTTGGATTATTGAGAGAGATGGACCGGATCACCGGAACGGCATTTTGGAAGGATGCATATGTAAAGCTGGCGGCGATGTCAGCCACTAATTCTATTACGGGCGCGGCGGCTGATATACCGGCGGCGTCGCCAGTGTCCGAACTCGTTTCCATGCCCCATCCCCTATTTTCATTTACGATAGAACTTTGCGCCCAGAATTTGAAAGTAAATTCTCGGTATGGGCGCCGCTTAGTTCTTCAGCAGCATAAATCTCTGAACTCGAAATGCCTCCGTCAGATTGGACAGTTGTGGACCTCTGCAGGGATTGGTGATCCTTGCCGCCGGTTCAGCACGATATTTGTGATGAGGCAGTTGCTCGAGGAGCTTTCGTGCCAGCCGCGCTAGAGCGCGTCCTGTTTAATCTGGGTCGTATCCAGCTGCCTTGAAGTAGTTGGCGCATTCGGCTGGGGTGAAGC
>NZ_JBVVQB010000078.1:0-25711 GCF_055811775.1 Mesorhizobium sp. WSM4844
GACGCCGTCACCGAGGATTTCGCCAATCGGCAGCGGTGCAGGAAATCCCCTTCTCCCCGTCTCTATACGGGGAGAAGTGCCCGGCAGGGCGATGAGGGGCAGCGCCGACATCGACAATTGGTGAAGTATGCCCGAACGGCGCTCCCCCTTCTACAGCAGCATCGTCGGGCCAGCCTTCACTTTTCCCGCTTGACTGACCCGCCGTACCGAATACGCTATTGGCGAAAATACCGGCTCCGACCGCCGGGCGGCAAAAATGCCTCGTATGCCTCGCCTTCCGCGGCGGCGGCTGCGGGGCATTGTTATTTTGGGGATTTGCTTGGGACGGCGTATTGAAATCGGCATCCTTTACTCGCGGTCGGGCAACTACCGCCTGCTGTCCGAATCCTGCCGTTCCGGTGCGATGACGGCCATCGCCGATGTCAATGCCGATCCCGCCATCCCGATCGAATTCGTTCCGGTCGAGCGCGACCCGCAAGGCAACATCGATGGCTACGCGACGGGATGCGCCGACATTCTCGCCAACAGCGGCGCGCGCCACATCATTGGCTGCATTACGTCATGGAGCCGCAAGGAGGTCATCCCGATCCTCGAGCGCGCCGGCGGCACGCTCTGGTATGCCTGTCCCTATGAGGGCTTCGAAGCGAACGAGCATGTCGTCTACATGCATGCTTGCCCGAACCAGCACCTCGTTCCGCTGCTGGCCCATGTCGTGCCGCGCTTCGGCGCCAACGGTTTTCTGCTCGGCTCGAACTACATCTGGGGCTGGGAGACCAACCGTGTCGCCCGCGACCTGATCGCCGACGCCGGCGGCAAGGTTTTGGGCGAGCGCTATCTGCCGCTCGGCGAGGTCGATGTCTCCAGGCTGATCGCCGAAATCCAGGCGACCCGGCCGGATTTCATCTTGAACAACCTGATAGGCTCCTCGTCCTATGCCTTCATCGCGGCCTATGCCGAGCTCGCCGAACGCGACCCGCATTTCAGGCCGGAGCGCTGCCCGATCCTGTCCTGCAATCTCACCGAATGTGAGTTGCCGGCGCTCAACGGGGCGGGCAATGGCCACCTTTCCGTCGGGCCATACTTTCACGACATCTCGGCAGCGGATCGCCAGGGCGATTCGGCGCCCTCCATCATGCCTGCCTCGTCCTTCGAGGCGGCCGCCTATGCCTCGGTGCGGACGCTTGCCGAAATCCTCGCCCGCAATCCCGGCGGACAATGGCCCGACCTTTCCCGGGCCTTTGCCGGAACCTCGTTTCGAACCCCGCTCGGCGACATCTCCATCGATCCGCAAACCCAGCACGCCACCTTGCCGGTGCAGATCGGGCGCATCGAGGGCACCGCGTTCAAGACTGTGATGGTGACCAAGAGTGTCGCGCCCGATCCCTATCTGTCCCGCTATGACCGGACCGAGACATTCGGCCGCCCACGCCTGAGGGTGGTCTCGTGAGCAAGGTCCCGCGCATCCCGAACCTCGGCGGCGCCAGGGCCTTTGTCCTGCATCGTCCGCATCCGACGGTGCAGGCGATCACGCGGCAATTGTCGGCCATCGGCCTCGAGACGGTCGGCTGCTGGCCGGAACTGCCGGCCGAGGCGCTGGCGGCGGACTTCGTTTTCTTCGATGCCGATCTCGGCTTCGACGAACAATTCCCCTGGGCGCCGGGCGAGGCGCCGATGCCGCTGGTGGCGCTGATCGGCTCCGAAGCGCCGGGCCGCATCGAGTGGGCGCTGTCGCACAAGGCCGACGCCCAGTTGCTGAAGCCGGTCGGCAATGCCGGCGTCTACAGCGCCCTGTTGATCGCACGGCAGAGTTTCGAGGCGCGCAAGCTTTTGGCAAGCGAGATATCGTCGCTTCGCCTGCGCGTCGCAGAGCGCCAGACCATCGTGCGCGCGGTGGAGGCCTTGTCGAAAGGCGCTGAGGACGGCCGCGCCTATGCGCAGCTCCGGTCGCTGGCGATGAGCTGGCAGATCAGTGTCGAAGAGGCCGCGCGCAGGATCGTGGCGATGACGGAAGAAGGCGGCGATGACCAATCCCATCGCGCCTGATCTTCCGGCAACCGGGCGCATGCCGGTCAAGCCACGCGCCGGCGTCTGGCGGCGCCTGGTCAAGCGTCCCCTGGCATTGATCGGCCTGGTGATCGTTGCCGTCGTCGTGGCCGGCGCCATTTTGGCGCCGTGGCTGACGGGCTACGATCCGAACGAGCAGATGTTCGACGGGCTGACGCTTGAAGGTGCGCCCTTGCCGCCGAATGCCAGCTTCTGGCTGGGCACGGACCTGCTCGGCCGCGATCTGCTGACCCGCATCCTTTTCGGCGCACGCACCTCGCTGATCATCGGCATCGTCGCCAACGGCGTGGCGCTTCTGATCGGCACGCTGGTTGGCGTCACCGCGGGCTATTTCCGCGGCTGGATCGGTGGCGCGCTGATGCGCTTCACCGATCTGATGATGGCCTTTCCGGCGCTGCTGCTCGCCATCTGCCTGGCGGCGGTGCTCCAGCCGAGCCTGTGGATCGTTGCCATGGTGATCGCTCTGGTGAACTGGGTGCAGACCGCGCGGGTCATCTACACCGAGACCAGCTCGCTCGCCGAGCGCGAGTTCATCGACGCCGAGCGTACCATCGGGGCCAGCGCGCCACGCATCCTGTTTCGCCATATCCTGCCGCATCTGCTGCCGACGATCATCGTCTGGGGCACGCTCGGCATCTCGACCACGGTGCTGCTCGAAGCAACGCTCAGCTATCTCGGCATCGGCGTGCAGCCGCCGACCGCATCCTGGGGCAACATCATTTTCGAGAACCAGACATATTTTCAGGCAGCGCCCTGGCTGGTCTTCTTTCCTGGTGCGGCGATCCTGGCGCTGGCGCTGGCCTTCAACCTCATCGGCGATGCGCTGCGCGACATCCTCGATCCGACGCAAAGGGGCCGGGCATGATCGCCTATCTCGGCCGCCGCGTTATCCAGTCCGTGCTCATCCTGCTCGGCGTCTCATTGATCACCTTTGCACTGCTCTACCTGCTTCCCGCCGATCCCGTCCGGCAGATCGCCGGCCGTAGCGCCACGCCCGAGACGGTCGAGAACATCCGCCGGCAGCTTGGCCTCGATCAGCCCTTCTTCATCCAGTACTGGCACTATCTGATCAGCCTGCTCAGCGGCGATCTCGGCCGCTCCTACATCCAGCGTTCAGAGGTCACGGAGCTCATCGTCTCGCGGCTGCCGGCAAGCCTGCTGCTGATGGTCGGCGCCATCATTTGCGAGCTGGCGATCGGCCTGACGATGGGCCTTGTTGCCGCCGTCAGGCGCGGCACCGCCACCGACCAGACGCTGATGGTCGCGTCCTTTGTCGGCGTCTCGGCGCCGCAGTTCGTCGTCGGCCTGCTGCTCCTTTACGTATTCGCCGTGCAGCTCGGCTGGTTTCCGATCGGCGGCTACGGCACCTGGCGCCATCTGGTGCTGCCGTCCCTGACCATGGGAATACTCGGCGCCGGCTGGTACGCCCGCATGATGCGCTCGTCGATGATCGACGTGCTGCGCCAGGATTATATGCGGACCGCCCGCGCCAAGGGCCTTGCGCGCGGCGCCATCATCTTCCGCCATGCACTGCCCAACGCCATCCTGCCGGTCATCGCCATGATCGGCATCGACATCGGCATCTTCATGGGCGGCATCGTGGTGGTCGAAAGCGTGTTCGGCTGGCCCGGCATCGGCCAGCTTGCCTGGCAGGCCATCCAGCGCGTCGACATTCCGATCATCATGGGCGTCACCCTGGTTTCGGCCTTCGCCATCGTGCTCGGCAATCTCCTGGCCGACACCGTCGCACCGTTCATCGACCCGCGCATCAAGCTCAGATGAAAACCAAAAAAAGACCGGTAACAACCAGAGAAAGGGAACATGAGATGAAGAAATTCTTGACCTCCACCGTTGCGGTATCGGCGCTCGCGCTGATGCTCGGCATGACAAGCGCCCGCGCCGAACACGCCGTCGATCCGAACGCCAAGCCGGGCGGCGCGATCACCATCACCTACAAGGACGACGTCGCCACGCTCGATCCGGCCATCGGCTATGACTGGCAGAACTGGTCGATGATCAAGACCCTGTTCGACGGGCTGATGGACTACGAGCCGGGCACCACCAATCTGCGTCCCGACCTCGCCGAGAGCTACGAGATTGCGCCCGACGGCAAGACCTTCACCTTCAAGCTGCGCCAGCGGGTGAAGTTCCACAATGGCCGCGAGATGACCGCCGACGACGTGAAATATTCGCTCGATCGCGTCACCAATCCGAAGACGCAGAGCCCGGGCGCCGGCTTCTTCGGCTCGATCAAGGGCCATGAGGATGTAACTGCAGGCAAGGCGGAAAGCCTGGCGGGCGTCACCGTCGTCGACCCCTACACCATCAAGTTCGAACTGACCCGGCCCGACGCCACCTTCCTGCATGTCATGGCCATCAACTTCTCGCATGTCGTGCCGAAGGAGGAGGTCGAGAAATACGGCGCGGATTTTGGCAAGCATCCGGTCGGCTCCGGGGCTTTCAAGTTCGCCGAATGGACGCTCGGCCAGCGCGTCGTCTTCGAGCGCAACCCGGATTACTGGCACAAGGGCCTGCCGCATCTCGACAAGGTCACCTTCGAGATCGGGCAGGAGCCGATCGTCGCGCTGCTGCGGCTGCAGAAGGGCGAGATCGACGTGCTCGGCGACGTTATTCCGCCGGCCAAGTTCCAGGAGGTGATGGCCGATCCCGAGCAGAAGGCCCGTGTCGTCGAGGGCGGCCAGTTGCACACCGGCTACATCACCATGAACACCACGATGGCGCCCTTCGACAATGTGAAGGTGCGGCAAGCGGTCAACATGGCGATCAACAAGGACCGTATCGTCCAGCTGATCAACAACCGCGCGGTGCCGGCCAACCAGCCACTGCCGCCGTCGATGCCCGGCTACGACAAGGAATTCAAGGGCTATCCCTATGACGTGGCCAAGGCCAAGGCTTTGCTTGCCGAGGCCGGTCATCCCGATGGGTTCGACACCCAGCTGTTCGCCATGAACACCGATCCCAACCCGCGCATCGCCCAGGCGATCCAGCAGGACCTGGCGGCAGTCGGCATCAAGGCCAGCATCCAGTCGCTGGCGCAGGCCAATGTCATCGCGGCCGGCGGCGACAAGGCCGGCGCGCCGATGATCTGGTCCGGCGGCATGGCCTGGATCGCCGATTTCCCCGATCCGTCGAATTTCTACGGGCCGATCCTCAGCTGCGCCGGCGCGGTTCCGGGCGGCTGGAACTGGTCGTGGTACTGCAACAAGGATCTCGACGCCAAGGCGGCGGAGGCCGACTCGATCGTCGATCCGGCCAAATCAGGCGAACGTGCCAGGATGTGGAGCGCGATCTACGGCAAGATCATGGAAGACGCGCCCTGGGTGCCGGTCTTCAACGAGCAGCGCTTCACCATGAAATCGCCTCGGATGGGCGGCGCCGACAATCTCTATGTCGACCCTGTCCATATCCCGATCAACTACGACAATGTGTATGTGACCGATGTGCAATAACTGCGACTACACCATCCACGGGCGCCATCACCATTTCGGCTGGGACAATTCCTTTGTCCCGACTGAGCGGGTGGCGCCCGGTTCGACGATCGAGTTTCAGTGCCTTGATTCGTCAGGTGGCCAGCTTCAGGCCGACAGCACCGTTGCCGATGTCGCTTTGCTCGACTTCGCCAAGGTGAACCCCGTCACCGGGCCCATCTATGTCGACGGGGCTGAGCCGGGCGACGCGCTGAAGATCACAATTGAGGCGTTCAAGCCGTCCGGCTTCGGCTGGACGGCGAACATTCCGGGGTTCGGCCTGCTCGCCGACGATTTTCCGGAGCCGGCGCTGAACATCTGGACATACGACGCCGCCTCGCTCGAGCCGGCGCTGTTCGGCAAGCATGCCCGCGTGCCGCTAAAACCCTTTGCCGGCACCATCGGCAACGCGCCGGCTGAAATGGGCCTCCACTCGGTGGTGCCGCCAAGGCGCGTCGGCGGCAATCTCGACATCCGCGATCTCGCGGCCGGCACCACGCTCTATCTGCCGGTGGAGGTGGCCGGTGCGCTGTTCTCGGTCGGCGATACGCATGCCGGGCAGGGCGACGGCGAAGTGTGCGGCACGGCGATTGAAAGCCCGATGGATGTCGTGCTCAAGCTCGACCTGGTTAAAAATGCGCGGTTGAAGACACCGCGCTTCACCACGCCTGGCCCGGTGACGCGCCATCTCGATGCCAAGGGCTATGAGGTAACGACCGGCATCGGACCGGACCTGATGACGGGCGCCAGGGAAGCGGTCTCCCAGATGATCGACCTGCTTGCCGGCCGCTACGCAATGGACCCGGTCGAGGCCTATATGCTGGTTTCGGTCTGCGGCGATCTCCGGATCAGCGAGATTGTCGACATGCCGAACTGGGTGGTGTCGTTCTACTTCCCGCGATGCGTGTTTGAATGAACGCTGCGTTCCGTCACATCCCCCTCTGGTCTGCCGACCATCTCCCCCGCAAGGGGGGAGATCGGATGTCACGACGGATTTCGCCAATCTTCAACGGCGAAGAATGGCCGCGGGGGCGAAACTGCCAATCTCCCCCCTTGCGGGGGAGATGTCCGGCAGGACAGAGGGGGGTGCGCAGGAACACGACCTTCTCCCGGCCGCGCCCACAATGACCCTCGCCGACAACCCCATTCTCGATATCGCCAACCTCTCCGTCAGCGTGCGCGGCGAGGACGGCGAACGGGAAGTCGTGTCGGACCTGTCGCTGACGCTCAAGCGTGGCGAGACGCTTTGCATCGCCGGCGAATCCGGCTCCGGAAAATCGATGACGGCGCTGGCGATAATGCAGTTGCTGCCGCAGCCTGCCGCACGAATTTCCTCTGGCATGATCCAGCTTGGCGAAATCGACCTCGCGACACTCGATGAGCGTCGGATGCGCCGTATTCGCGGCGCCCGCATCGCGATGATCTTCCAGGAGCCGATGACCTCGCTCAATCCGGTGCTGTCGATCGGCCGGCAGCTGGTCGAGTCGATCGAGGCCCATACCGGCCTGTCGCGTGCCGAGGCCCGCCGGCGCGCCATCGAGGCGCTGAAGGCCGTCCGCATCTCGGAAGCCGAAAGCCGGCTAAAACAGTTTCCGCATGAACTGTCCGGCGGCATGCGCCAGCGCGTGATGATCGCCATGGCGCTGGCGCTGAAACCGGATGTGCTGATCGCCGACGAGCCGACGACGGCGCTCGATGTCACGGTGCAAGGCGAGGTGCTGGAACTGCTGCGCGATCTGCAGCGCGAACACGGTACCAGCATCATCCTTATTACCCACGACATGGGCGTGGTCGCCGAAATGGCCGATCGCGTCGTCATCATGCGGCACGGCCGCATGGTCGAGCAGGGAACAGCCGCCGATATTTTTGCCCGCCCGCAAGCCGACTACACGCGCGAGCTGCTCGCTGCCGTGCCGCGCATTGGTACCGGCGTCGGCCGCCAAAAATCCGCGGAACAAAAATCCGTCGAAGCGGAAATGTCCGGAAGCGTGGCGGTGGTCAACGATCTGCATGTCCGCTTCGACCTGCGCGGTGGCTTCTTCGGCCAAGTGAACCGCCGTGTCCATGCCGTCGAAGGCATCAGCTTTTCGATCACGCCGCGCGAGACTCTGGCGCTGGTCGGCGAATCCGGCTGCGGCAAGTCGACCACCGCCAAGGCGCTGGCCGGGCTTGTGCCCTACCACGGCGATATCGTCATCGGCGGGCGCAATCTGGCGGGCCTTGGCCGTGACCAGCGCAAGGCGGTTCGCCGCGACGTGCAGATGATTTTTCAGGATCCCTATGCCTCGCTTGACCCGCGCATGCGCGTCGGCGACCTCGTTGCCGAGCCGCTGTTGATCCATGGCATCGCTTCGAAGGAAGAGCGTAGCCAGCTTGTGGCGGCGCTGTTCGAACGCGTCGGTCTCTCGGCCGATCAGATGGAGCTCTATCCGCACGAATTCTCGGGCGGCCAGCGCCAGCGCATCTGCATCGCGCGCGCTTTGGCGCTCAGGCCCAAACTCATCATCGCCGACGAAAGCGTTTCGGCGCTCGACGTGTCGGTCCAGGCCCGCGTGCTCGACCTGCTGAAGGAACTGCAGCGCGAATTCGGCATCGCCTATCTGTTCATCTCGCACGACATGGCGGTGGTCGAGAACATTTCCGATCGTGTCGCCGTCATGTATCTCGGCCAGATCGTCGAAATGGGCACCCGCGACCAGGTCTTTTCGAACCCGCGCCATCCCTACACCAAGCGCTTGATCGAGGCCGTGCCGGTGCCCGATCCGGCAAGACGCCGGCCGCGTTTCGCGCGTCTCGATCAGGAGATCCCGAGCCCGACCCGAAAAATCGGCGAAGAGCCGCCGAAACTGGCCCTGAGGGATCTTGGCAACGGTCATCTCGTTGCGGTTTCCTGACGTGCGCAACTGTCGGCATTCTTGCGACGCTCAGAGCCACCGCCGCACGGTTTGCCGGTAGCTGCGATACACATCGCCGAACCGCCGCTCGAGATAGGCCTCCTCGCGGGCGACGACGCCGTAGCGGACCAGGATCGCCAGCGGCAGCGTGAGGACAAGGATCCAACTATTCTGCGCGGCGATGCCGATACCGCCATAGATGAGGAACATGCCGAGGTAGATCGGATTGCGCGTCCAGCCGTGGATGCCGGTTGTCACCAGCACACGCGTCGGCTCATTCGTCGGCACCGGCGTCGCCGCGCAGGAGAAATTGCGAATGCCCGCGGCGAAAAGCGCAAAACCGATCAGGATCAGCGAGCCGCCGGTGATCCAGGTGACCAGGTCATTCCCCGGAATCGGGAACGGCAAGCGCAGCAGGCGATCCAGCACGAAGCCAATCAGCAAAGCGGCGAGAAAGAGCAGCGGCGGTCTCGCGATGACGCCTGCTGTTCCGGTGTCGGTTTGCCCAGCCGGATCGATTGCCATGTCTGCTCCCGCAAATGCTGGAGGGCTACGAAGCTCACAGCTGCCTATAATGACACCTAAGGTGTCACTCTAGAAGTTGACAACAAGGGTGTCAATCGCAGAAATTGGCAAGGCAAAAGGAAGGAAGCGATGGCGTCGGCAAGACACGACCAGAGGACCGGGGCGGACCCCGTCGCTGACGGCAAGGCCGAGGCGATCGCCGAGCTGATGCTCGACGTGGCCCAGTGCTTCTTCAGGATACGGGCTCTCGGCCAGAAGACAGGGCTCATCACCAGTTGGGGCGGCGGTGCGTTCGGCGTCATGCGCAGCCTCGCGCTGCTTGGTCCGCTCACCGTGCCGCAGATCGCCCAGATGCGGCCCACCAGCCGCCAGCGCATGCAGCGGCTGGCGGATGAGCTTGCGGCCGAGGGGCTGGTCGAATTCATCGACAATCCAAAACACCGGCGCTCGAAGCTTGTGCAGCTGACGCGCAAAGGCGCCGCGCGCCACAGTGAGCTGAACGCCCAGCTCTTGGCGATCGCCTCGACCATGGGCGTCGCAGTCGACGAAGCGGATATCCGCAAGACCGTCGAGATCGTGCGGCAGCTGAGCGACGATGTGAAAGTGCGTTCGGAGCGGCTGGGCTGACGCAAAGGCAACGGCGGTGCCATTAAAGCGATCCCCGATGCTTGAGCGATGCGCTCGCCGGCCGTTTTGCCACTTCCGTCCGCCCCGCCGGTGGACGATTGCCAACCGGAACCTCTGCGGAGCTGAGGCGTTCGAACCGCAAAGTTGAGAGCTGCGCCACCGCAAAAGAGTACTGCAATGGCTCAGAAGATAACCACAGGCGCGAACGACCGGCCGCGCAATGAAACCATATCCGGCGAACCTGATGACAGCAGCACGCCGCTTGAAGGCGACGAGGCTGCCGCCCGGGTGAGAAAGCAGCCGCAAGGCGAACCCGAGCAATTTGGCGAAGCCAATCCCGACGCGCCAGGCATTTCAGGCGCCGGCGTGATTATCTGTCGCCGCTGCGCCGGGACAGGCATGATCGACGGCCGCACCTGCCCCGAATGCGGCGGAACCGGAAAGACGCCGATAGGCTGAGGCGATCAGGGGGAGCGATCGCGCGGCAATGTCGATCACCGAAGCGCCCAGGCGGCCGATGCAAATTACGCGGATCAGATCGCCGGCACCCACTTCCAGAACACGCCCTCCATCCGCTCGGGATAATGCTTGAACTCGCATTCGAAGCGCCATCCGTAAGCCTTGGCAGCCGCCAGCGCTGCCGGGCTGACCGGGTTCATGCCCGTTCCCGGCGCGAACCAGTCTTCCAGCAAGTCGTCGGGCACGTAGGCGCCGATCCTCAAAGGCAGCTTTTCGAGGACGACATCCATTTCGTCAGGTGCGGACAATGTGGTCTCCTTCGAGATTTATCCACGAAGAAGTCATTCGAGGCGGGTTGGGTTCCAGAGCATCGCCGAGGTGGAAGGTGGGCGATGGGCGCTGGTACGACTGGATTCGACTCCAGCTTTACGAGATATGGTGAAACATGAGGAAGGGTAAGCGGTGCCGTCACGAGAGATGGGTGGCTCGCGCTCGCTATCTTCGCGCCGCATAGGGCGCGGCAAGCCTCAAAAACGCCGGCTTCGCCAACTACCGCCCACCTGAGACGGCGATGAGGCCTGTATATTGGTTACTGACCCGCATGACGGTAGAATAACATGGACCGACTAACTCCTGGAGCCCGCAGCCGGCTGATGTCGTGCATACGTCGGGCGGACACCCGGCCCGAGCTAATCGTACGCTCGATGCTCCACCGCATGGGGTATCGATTCCGTGTCCAACTGAAGGGTGTACCCGGCCGGCCCGATGTCGCCCTCACGGCGCGCCGTAAAGCTATCCTAGTTCATGGTTGCTTCTGGCATCAGCATCCCGGCTGTCGTCATGCCCGGATTCCCGCCACAAGGCCCGACTTCTGGGAGTCGAAGTTCAGTCGAAACCGGGAGCGCGACGCCCGACTAGTCCGCGAGGCTGAAACCCTGGGGTGGTGCGTGCTAGTGGTTTGGGAGTGCGAGACCACAAGGCTAGACGAACTCCAGGCTCGCCTTATGGCATTTCTCGGGCCATCTCGGTGGCACCGGGCACGGAGTGGTGCGACAAACTTCTGAACTCTTCCCTCCCCCTCTTCGGGCGCTTAGTCTCATGCAAAGACTAGAGTGTCGGCGAATCACGCCAGATGTGGGGACTTCATGACATTGCGTGCGATCGACCTTTATTCCGGCGTGGGTGGGTGGAGTCTTGGCCTCCAACTCGCTGGCGTTCAGGTGATCCGCTCATATGAGTGGTGGCAGCCCGCTATCGACACCTATAATAGGAACCTCGGCAGGGATGCCGAGTCGGTTGATATCCGGCAGCTGAACCTTGACACACTCCCTGAGCGTGTCGACCTGGTTGTGGGGAGTCCTCCATGCACCCAGTTCTCTTATTCAAACCGGGGCGGCTCAGGCGACCTAGCAGACGGGCTGAAGGATCTCGTCCGATTTTTTGAGGTGGTCGAACGGCTCAGGCCGCGCTTCTGGGTGATGGAGAACGTGCCGAGGGTCGCCAAGGTGCTGGAGCAGGGTTTCGCTGATTCGCAACACCCACTCCACCGATTCCGGACTTTGCGCCCGGTCATCCAAGTACTCGACATGTCGAACTATGGTGCTCCTCAAGCCCGCCGCCGTTGCATCGCGGGCGTTCTCCCATGGGAGCTACTACACGCCTTTTCGTCCCGTCTTGCGAAGCGCACTTTGGGCGACGTGGTTACTGCCTTAGCGGCGCCGGTGATCGAGGACCCGATCTGGGGCGTGCAGCTTGAGCGAGGCAACGTCACTGAGGTGGAGGTTGAAGCGTACCTGAACGCCGAAGAGACACGCATGAACCGTGAGGCCAAGCTGCACCATCCAGTCTACAACAACATGTCCTTTCCAGACGACTTGGCCTCCGCAGCGCGAACGGTCACAGCGACATGCACGCGCGTTTCCCGCGAGAGCATTGTGATCGAGGATCCGAATAACCCAGGTGCCTATCGACGGCTTAGCATCCGAGAGCGGGCTTGCCTGCAGGGATTTCCCATCACCTACCAATTCTTTGGAAGGTCGTTCTCGGAAAAGGCTAAGTTGGTCGGCAACGCCATTCCGCCGGCCTTTACCTATTTGGTGGCATGCGCTGCCCAAGGCGTGCAGCCTAAAGACCTGAGGCTGCACAGCTCTTTTGGGGGCAGTTTCTCGGTCCCGCCTGACCGGCCGGCAGTGACCCGGGCCGATCAAGAAGGTCGAACATACCCGGTCGTACGGCGATTTCGAGCAGCCCTCCGCGGATTGCGTTTCAAGAGTGGGATGCGATTTGAACTCGCAAACGCGTTCGGAAAAGAAGGTGCTACCTGGCGGGTTTCGTTCTACTTCGGCCCCTCGCATGATGTCCGCCAAGCTGAGCTCGATTTTGATCTCATGCGCGAGCTCCAGGACTCAGCCTTCATAAAGGGACTTCTGAACTCCCACGCTCGCGCGTTCGCGGACTTGGAACGTCGCCTGTGGGAAACCGGGCCGGAATCGCTTCAAAGAGCTTGGACCCGCAGAGGTGAAGGCATGGGACCGTATGAACTCGCCGACGCGTTGGCAGGGCTGGCTGAACTCCTCCATGAGCGGTTTGGCAAGGCACCAACCGACGTCAGACATGCGGCAAGCGAGTTCGTCCTCGCGACCGCCAAGGAGGATGGGATCGGCGAGGGTGTGCCTGGGTCAAGAAAGCTAGCGGACAACGCGTTGGCAATCCTTAGCGGCATGATCGTGGGCAGCTGGTTCAACTGCTTGCATTGGCACGGACAACAGCGCGCCGCTGCTTAAGGCTCAGTGCACAGCCACGAACCGCTGCGCGAAAGCGTTGAAAGGCACCTCCACATCGGTCCATAGCCCCTGTCCTTGGTCATGGGGCACATGGGTGGCCACTTCGTAGGACGGCACAATAGCCAGCCTAGGTAATGAACCGACCGACAGGTCCCAAAAATGAAAGAGATGCGCTTCCATCCCGATGGCCACCTCCCACTCGCCGCGGGTGACGAAGAAGGATCCATCTAGCCCTCTTGTGGATGTCTTCACCTCGATGCCTAACGGGCTTAGGTCGACATCGGTGCACACTGAGAGGACGTCATAGCCGTCCTCGTTACTGTCGATCGCGACCCATCGGGGCCTGCGCCCCGTACGAGCCTCTTCGTAAATAATTGTCAGCCGCTCGCCCCGCCTTCCGATATCGGTCAGCCGCGAGTCCCGCCGCCCACGTGCCAGGGCCGCCATCTTGTCCCAGAACGCGACCACCTCGTCGGCCACACCTTCGGTGACCTCTGCCTCGACCATGACCTGAAGCACATTCCGCGGCGCAAAATTCAGCACCCGACTGCGGCCGTAGGCTGCGTTTTGCAGCCACGGCGGCGAGATGATTTCTGCATAGTCTAGAAGGGCGCACCGCAGCATCGGCCCATAGACAGCTAATTCGAGAATCTGCCGCCCGGCCGCAGTGGCCTCCAGACGGCCGTCCTCCGCGATCGCCACCCAGTTAAGCTGCTGAGAGAACTCAAGCACTTGCTTCGCGGGCATTCCGCCGATCCTGCGCAATCCTTGAACTACATCAGACACGCCTAAGGCTTGGTAGCCCATGGTGCCGAGCATGTCGAAGGCAGCTTGGGCCAGACCGGGTGTTAACTCGATCAACTCGTCGCCCCCGCAAGGTCCTGGACCAGGACGCGAACGTCCTCGATCGCTAGGCCAGTGGTGTACTCGTCCTCGTCTTCACCTTCGAGCTCGACCGGATCAATCGGGATCGGATCTGGAACGATGGAGGAGTCTTCCAGCGCTGCGGCCATCTGGCCGATTTTGAAGTTGAGCTGGCGTCGCACTGTCTCGTCGATGCTGGCTGTGCACTCCACGATCTCGACGGTCGTGGATTGGTCTGCGGGCAGGCCAAAGCGATGAATGCGGTCCTCCGATTGCAGATAGTGTGCGGCGTTGAAGGTGCGATCGAGGTAAATGGCGTGGTGACATACACGGTGTAAGCTAACACCTTCGCTAGCTGCCGCCGGATTGGCCACCATTACCCGTATATTTGGGTCATCGTGAAAGAGCTTGATCTTACCTTCTCGGGTCTCATCGTCGTCCTCACTTCCAGCATCTACACCGCCGTGAATGTAAACGGCGCCTAATTCTGAAAGGCGCGTACTGATGTACTCGACGTTCCGGACGAACGACGACCATATGAGCACCTTCTTGCCCGATCGCCCGAGCTGGCGCGCGCGCCTCAGAACATAGGCCATTTTCGGCCCCTCGCCTTCGGCGAGAACCCCGCTCAACAGTCCGCCATGCGCGAACTCTATCTCGGCGGCGAGTAGCGAAGGGTTGGAGACGAACTGGAGTAGGCGCGCAACGGACCGTCCCAAGGTCCGAAACGCTTGGCGACTGCGGCTGTTGAGGGCCACATGCGCCTCCCGTGCGACCTCGGATCGCATCAGCTGATATAGTTCAAGCTGAACTGGCGCCATCGGGAGCATCACCAGATTGCGCGTCACAGGTGGAAGGCCCAACTCCCGTTTGTTGGTCCTAACGTAAACGGCGCGAATTAAGTCGACCACATTCTCGGGTTCAGCAGCGATCTCCGGATAAAGAAATTGGAATTGGGGTACGAGATCCGTCGATGATTGGGGCATCGGCGTACCAGACATGATGAGCTTCGCGGCGGGGAGATGGGAAAGGTTGAGCACCGAGCGAGCGGTCGCACCTCCCACCCCCGCTTTGATCCGGTGGCTTTCATCTAGGAAAACGAATGTGCGGTGCTGCGCTAGATGACTAGCGACTAAATCCTGCACCCGTGTCAACTGCTGATAGGTGAGCAGCATAAAACGGGGATTGGCCGCCAAGGAGACAAGAATGCGGTCACGTCCACCCCGTAAACGGACGAAAGTTTCTTGTAGGTGCGGCAAGCACTCGGTGAGCTGTTCATCCCAAGCGGCAAATGCATTCTTCGGCGCGACCACAAGTAGCCGATCCCCGTCAGCCGAGCGGTGCGCATAGTAGGCCAGAGCTTCGGTGGTCTTGCCGGCGCCAGGCACGGAAAACGTGGCCGCGGCTGGTAAGGCAGCCATACGCCCGACATTCCTTAGCTGATGCTCGGAGAGCTGCCGGGCAAAGCCCACCTCTTTCAGCCGCGTCTCCAGCTTGTCTCGCGTCAGGTTAGGCTGGTGCAGCGCCTCACGGTAACTTTCCGCTGCCCGCCGCGATTGGTGGAGGAACCGGGCGGCCGCCTCACTGACATGAAGCCCAGCCCCTTGCCGCAGCCCGTGGACGTAGAGGAACTGCCGGAACTGTTCGCGCGCGCTCGCGAAAGACCACCAAGGCAAGGTCAGCGTATGCGCATCGTACAGCGCAGCATCTGAGCTATGATCGAATGCGAGCCGCTTGAGCCTCGGCACCCAATTCGCCTCGTCGTCTTCTTGATCCCAGCGGAGGAGGGCGAGCCCCTGCTTCTGATCATACTCAACCCTAAGCATGCTCTGCCAGGAAAGCTTTAATTTTGACAACGTGCGATTCAATCTCCTTGAGTTGGAGCTCAACGCCCGCTCTCTTGGTCTCTGGCCGCAAGCCATCCTTGACGGCAGCCGCTAAAAGGCCATTCGCCTTCGCGCAGGTATCGAGGAGATAACCTGCAGCCTTAGTGTCCTTCTTGAGCTGCCGCTGAGCCTCAAGGACATTTGCAATCACCTCCCGCGCCCGCACCATTCGCTCCGGCTGCTGAAGCACGGCGACAAGACCGCCTTCAAACCCCAAACCAGGCTCGTTCAGCCCACCACCGAATAGTTCCTCAAGATCATCTGCTAGTGGCGGATTCTCGAGAGGGAACTCGTGCGCCAGTGCCCTGCTGACCTGCTCAATATGTGCGGCAAGCGCGGGAATAGCCTCATACAGGCGCCCCACGCTCGACGGATCGTCGATCAACGCGAACGCCGCCTCCTTGAACACCTCCTGCTTGGCCAACCCCGTAACCTTGCTGCGGTTCTGTACGATCCTCCGGAAGGCATGCTCATTCCCGGAGACCTCGGACCAGAGGTCCTTCTTGCCGCGCGAGAGCAGGTAATCCACGGCGTAGTCCCGTGCGTCCAGCAACTCCTGTATCTCTGCGCGCTTCATCCCGTAGAGCTCAGCCAACTCCTGAACCGACATCCCCTCCCGGATTTTAGCGTCCAACATGTTAGCTAAGGCGTCCCAGTTGTAGTCTGCGCGAATGTCTCGCTCGACCTGCAGGGTTGCCTCAAGCCGCTCGATCTCACGCTCTGTGCAGTGGGGTAGGACTGCGACGTCGATGTGCCGGAAATGGCCGTACTTTTCCGAGTTATCGGCTAGTAGCTGCCGCCAAGTGGAAAGGCGGCGGTTGCCGTTGACGACGAAGCCGTTCTCGTCAAGCAGAAGCGGCAGTACCTGGGTATTTGCGGTGCTCTCGAAGTACTGGGAGAGGTCCGACTGGCGTCCGAGCTGTAGCAAAAGCTTATGCTGCGTCTCTTGGGCGTCCCAGAGTTCAGCATCCCCAGTGAAGAGGTCTCGCCGCAGCTGCGGATTTTTTGCCAGATGCTCCACCTGAAGTGAGACCGTCCTCCCATTGGACAACCGGTATTTGGGCAGCTCGATCGGCACCCTGATGATTGGAATGTCTTGAGAACGTCCTTGGAAGACAACCCGTGTGGTAGGTAGCTTTTCGGCCTTTCGAAGCTGCTGGAACTCGGCGAGTCGGGCGGGCTTGGGCCAGCCGAATCGCGAGCCCGTAGCGGACGTTAGCATCACATTCTCAGACATCACCCCTCCAATGCGAAAAGTAGAGTAGGCACAAAATACGCTTTCCGGAAAATTTCGAGCTCACGCTCCAGCCTCGCAGCACTTGCGATATTGTCGCCTAGCTGCAGGGCAGTCGGCTGCGATGGAAGGACGTACACCGCCGACGTGATTCCGTTGTCGAGATAAAGCGTCTGCAGCTTGATCAGATCGGCATACATTCTCGCCATGTTGCCCGTTTGGAGGCACAGGCCTACCCCGTCCTTGATCGATGTGATCGATATATCCGATCCTCGCGCAACTGAAAGCTCACCGGACCAGCCCTTCGAGCGGATGTTGCCAAGGAACTGATCCCTTAAGCGCCGCGCGGCCCCTCGTTCGGACCGTACATCAATTTCCGAGATAGATTGCTCGACCTCCGCCTTGAGCGGGCGGGGTACCCGCGCGTCACCCTCGCAATGGCTGTGAATCGCGAATTTCACCCTACCTCCTCAGCAGTGCTGGACCCGACACACGAATCGAGCTGCCTGACCCTAACGAACATGCTGTATTCGCGCTACTTCCGCGGCAAAACGCAAGGAAAGTCGTCGGGCCGCGCCGGCAATTTCCTGTGTTGGTACTGCGGAAGGGACTGAAACCAAGGCCGAGATGCTACGACAAGGGCCTTCTGACCTATCGAAGGCTTCAGCGTTACCGCTTTTTTGGTTGGCGAGGCAGTCGAAAAAATAAGACTGTTTCCCCGTCCAACTACTCGTGCATAAACCAATTTTGCCAGTCTTTTCAAATGTTATTACTGGCGCACCCGACAGGATTCGAACCTGTGACCTCTGCCTTCGGAGGGCAGCGCTCTATCCAGCTGAGCTACGGGTGCCTTCAGGATCGACGATCCGGAAAACGAACCAGCCGGTGAACCGGCCAGCCACGGCTTCTTAGCGGAAGCAGGCGCAGGCTTCAACGGGCAAGGCGCCGTAAAGTTGTTCGGCACCTCTGGGCTATCGGTTCGCGCCGTATCCGGTCGCTGCGCGGCCTCGCTGGCTCGGGACGTGCATCATTCGAAAAGCCCTGGCTTTTGTCCCCCCTCACTGCTCCCCGGCATACAGCAACCTTGTCGTCGTGTTCGATGCCGGCGACAGGTTGCGCTGGATCAGCGCCTCGACGTGGTCGTTGCGCTGGCGCGCGCTGTCGGCGCCCATCACCACGAGGATGAGCCGGCGGCCGTCGGCGTCGTAGGAGGTGACGATGTTGAAGCCCGAAGCTCTGATGTAGCCTGTCTTGATGCCGTTGACGCCGCGGACGCGGCCGAGCATGTCGTTGTGGCCGCGCACCAGCCTGCCCCGGAACATGAAGTCGCTTTCGGAAAAATAGTGGAAATGCTGCGGGAAGCGGGCGCGCAGCGCCATGCCGAGCACCGCCATGTCGCGCGCCGTCGTCTGCTGGCCGGCGTCCGGCAGGCCCGAGGCGTTGCGGAAGACGGTGCTGCGCATGCCGATCTGGCGCGCTTTGGCCGTCATCATTGCGGCAAACGCCTCTTCGCTGCCGCCGAGATATTCGGCGACGGCGACCGCCACGTCATTGGCCGATTTGACGGTGATCGCCCGGATCGCCGAATCGACGTCGATCGTCTCGCCGCGCCTGAAGCGCAGCTTGGTCGGTGGCTGCCTGGCGGCGTTGGCCGACACCGGGATCAGCGTTGTCTTGCTGACGCGGCCCTGTTCCAGCGCCTCGAACAGCAGGTAGAGCGTCATCATCTTGGTCAGCGACGCCGGATAGCGCGGCGCCGTCGAGTTGGCCTCGAACAGCGTCCTGCCGCTGCCGCCGTCGACGACGACAGCCGCATATTTCTGCGCCGGCGCCGGCACCGCCAGCATGGTTTCGGTCGGCGTCGTCGTCGCGCAGCCGGCAACCAGCAGCAGCAGCGCAAACGCCGCGACAAATCTTTTGATGAGCGGAAAGTGGCGCGGTTTGGACATTCTGAAGGTAAGCTGTTGCTGAAACGAGTGGGAAACTAGCCTAACCCAATGGTGCCGTCCATTTGGTTAATGCCGGTGTTCACGGCAATCGCTTCGGGTTTGAATGCACCCGGGCGTTGGCGCCGCCCCTCACCTGCCTGCCGGCATCCTCTCCCGTATAGTGACGGGGAATGGCATCGATGGTTTCGCCAATCACCAGCGTTCGCAAGAAGTGGCGCCGGCCTTGCGGCCAGCCCCTTTCTCCCCGTCACTATACCTATCGGATTCACACATCGAGCGTGGCTCCGTACTTGATGGCGTGGAACTCTGCGAGGCCGATGCGCATCACCTTGGGGCCTGGCTTGCCGTAGCCGGTCCAGCCGCCGAGGCGGGCGATGACCCAGGCTGCGAAGGCCAGAGATCCTTTGGGATGGGGATTGCGTTGTCGCTCGGTCTTGCCTTCAAGCTTGGCAGAGACCGCTTCGAGAATGGGACGGTCGTCGGGATCGAAAGCATCGCTGAGCCTCTGATCGGTGTTGCCGTCGCGGGCCTGCACGAGTTGCTTGATGGTGACGGCGGCGATCGTGGCCGCGGCGGCGAAGTTGATCATGGCAGGCGGGTCGCCGATGTCGGCCGCCTCGATGTCGAAGCTTGCCGTCTTGAGGGTGCGGAAGAACTCCTCGATGACCCAGCGCGAGCGGTAGAGGTCGACGACACGGCGTGCCTGGGCCACGGTGGCGACACTGTGGGTGGTCAGCAAGCGCCAATGCACCGGTTCGCTGCCGTCTTTCGGCTTCGACACCTCGCGAACATCGACCAGTGTCAAACCGACCGTATCGGGCAACGCCGGATCGGCTCCGTTGAGTGGGCGCCGCACCGTCACCGGCGCGTAACGCACCGCCAGCTCGGCATCCCGTGCGCATCGTCCGGGCGCGGCGGGGATGGTCACGGCAAAGCGGCTTTGCTCAGGCTGGGCGTCGATGAAGGCGAACAGCAAGCCTGGCTCTTCTTGCGCGGCCTCGATGCGCCGGTTCTGGCAGGCCCGCACGATCAGGTCGACATTGTGCGGACGTTCGGCGAACAGTTCATAAAAATCGCTCTCGCGATCCGACACCATGGTGATGCTGGCCGCCCCTTCCAGAACCGCGCCGGCCTGCTTGGTTGCATCGATCCAGCGCTGCGATTCCTTTTTGCTCGTCGCCCGCTGGCGCCGCGGCGCCAGTTCTTCTGCGTCGCGGTTCCAGACCCGCATAGAGACCAGGCCCAGCAGCGCTCCCCTGCCGGCCTCTACCGCCAGCATAGGGTGCAGCATCAGACCTGCTGTATTGCCATTGCCGACCGGACCGTAGCCTGCCCGCGCCCGCCGAGAACCCAGCGCCAATTCCGAGCTGTCTTGCACGGCAACGACATGGCGACCAACCGCGCGCCGCCCGGTCTGTTCGCCGGCATGCCGCGACATCTCCGCAGCGCTCACCGAGCGGTTGCGCAGAAATCGCGTGAACTGCATCTCGCCCGCCCGACTGCCGCCAAGCCGGCGGATACACGATCCAGGCCGCGCAACCAGCGCGGCATGCAAGCAGGCCCCCCTTTTTCCAAGCGGCGATCGCCAAATCGCCCCAGCCCGTACTCGATGCCGGTCATTCAAACCTCCTTCGTCTTTCCGGCCGAAATAGAATCGAGCTTCGCCGAAAAGCGCAACCGAGATGTGTGAATGCGATAGGTCACTATACGGGGAGAAATGCCCGGCAGGGCAATGAGGGGCAGCGCCGACGATCGACATTGAGCTCCAGATGGAGTTCCGGCCTGACATGAAATGCCCATCACCCAGCTTGCGCAACCGGCACCGAGCGGGTTTGCTGGCGCCGGCAGAATCAGCAGGTGCGCCATGGATACGCTGACGATCACGGCAAAGGGCATTTCGGTAACGGTCGATCTCACCGTCGGCCATCTCGCCGACATGACGGTCGATATCGACGGGTGCCGCCTAAAACCGCTGCATCGCGCGCCGTGGATCGACGAGCCGCGCGAGACGCTGCCGCCAGACCTGCCCGCGGGCACCGTTCGCCTGTCCGGCGATTTTTTATGCGCGCCGTTTTCGCGCAGCGATGTCGAGGAAGCGCCCTTGCACGGCTGGCCGGCCAACAGCCGCTGGGATGTCGTCGCCTCCGCGGCGACAGTCGATGGCTGGCGCGCCGTTTTCCGGCTGCAGCACAAGGTCATGGGCGCGACGGTCGACAAGATCCTGACCCTGCGCGACGACCATCCCTTTCTCTACCAGGAACATGTCTTTTCCGGCGGTTCGGGCGGCATTTCCGTCGCCCATCATCCGATGACGGCGATGACGGACGGCGGCAGGCTGGCCTTTTCGCCGAAGCGGTTGGCGGCAACGCCGGACGATCCGCTCGAGCCCGATCCGGCCCGCGGCCGTTTCCGCTTCGCCTATCCCGCGCGTTCGACCGACCTGACGCGCTTTCCCGCCGCCGATGGCGGCACGCTCGACCTGACCGACTATCGCATCGAACAGAGCCGAGAGGATTTCGTCACGCTGGTCGAGGCCGATCATGGCGGACCGGGCTGGACCGCGCTGGCGCGAAAGGCGGAAGCCGATCTCGTTCTAGTGCTGAAGAACCCGGCCGAATTGCCGGTCACCATGCTGTGGGTCAGCAATGGCGGGCGCGACTACGCGCCGTGGAGCGGCCGCCATCGCGGCGTGCTCGGCATCGAGGACGGCCGCACTGCGCTCGGCCACGCCGCGTCGCTGGGCGACAACTGGCTGAAGCGGGAAGGGGTGGCGACCGCCTTTGCGCTTGGCGGCAACGTCTCGTTCCGCCACGTCATCGGCGCACTGCCCTTAATGGACGGCGAGCCGCCGCGCGACATCACCACCACGCAGGGGCGCATGCGCCTTGCGGCCGCCGACGGTACGATGCGGGATGTCGCTTTCGATGGCGATTTCCTGCGGATCGGCCGATCCGTGCCCGCCTGATTGGGCTGTGTCGGGGGCGGCGCTTCGGTTGGAGTTAGCCCTCCTATTGCGAGCGTTGGCGCTGCCCCCTCACCCGGATTGCCAACCGACTTGCAAAGGGCAATTCGGGGCAATCCGACCTCTCCCCGAGGGGAGAGGAGATCGCCAGCGCCGACGCTTCTCTCTTCTCCCCAACGGGGAGAAGGTGGCCGCGAAGCGGCCGGATGAGGGGGCAGCGGCGCCGACCTGACAATTGGTCGATCTTCAATAATCCCGCGTTTGAAATTCCCGCCAACTATCGCCAAGATGCGATCCAAAACACTTAGGCCAGAAAGGCTCCGATGTCCGAGATTGCCCACCTCGCCGCCACCATCTTCAAGCGCGCCGGCAAGGCGCGGCGCTTTGTTGTTGCCATCGCCGGTCCTCCGGGCGCCGGCAAGTCGACGCTTTCGGCCCGGCTGCATGAGCTGCTGCCGGAAGGTGCGGCCGAAATCGTGCCGATGGATGGCTTCCATTACGACGATGCGGTGCTCGAGCGGCGCGGCCTGCGCGCGCGAAAAGGCGCTCCGGAGACCTTTGACTTCGCCGGCTTCGAAACCTTGCTCAAGCGCATCCGCGCCGCCGAGCCCGACATCGCCATTCCGGTGTTCGACCGCAGCATGGAGCTGTCGCGCGCGGCCGCGTCGATCATCGCCGCCGACACCAAGTTCATCCTGGTCGAAGGCAATTATTTGCTCCTTGACGAGGAACCGTGGTCGCGGCTGGCGCCGCTGTTCGATTTCTCGATCTTCGTCGATGTGCCACGCGCCGAGCTCGAGCGCCGGCTGCTCGAGCGATGGCACGAGCATGGCCGCTCCGACGACGACGCCCGCGCCTGGATCGCTTCCAACGACATGCCCAACATCGACCGCGTGCTTGCCCGCCGCCGCCCCGCCGATCTGGTGCTTGGCGATCACGCCTGATTTGCAGGGACCGCCCGGCCTGGAACCTTGGGACTTTCCGGCCGTTATGTCAGATACGGCAATGATGCTGACATGAGGAAACTGTCCGATGGCTACTCCGATGGCAAACAAGGCAAGAAAGCCTGCGCCCGGCAAGGGCAGGGCAACTCGATCCAGGGCAACTGGATCAAAGGCAACTGGATCAAAGGCAACTGAAGCGAAGGCGGGCGCGGGTCCGGCCGTTGCCGCCCGCTCCAAGGATGCAAAGCCCAGTTTCGGCAAGGCAGCACCGAAGAAAGTGACCCCGACCGCCGCCAAAACCACGGCAAAACCGGCTAGGTCGAGGAAGTCGGCAAGCGGGGGCTCGATGGCCGATAGCGCCATGCGCACCGTCAAGACGACGGCCAATGTCGCGGCCGGCGCGGTTGTCGCTACCGCCAAGACCGCTGCATCGCTTGCCGCTTCCGTCATGGGCAAGGGCGGCTCGAAACCCAAAACCAAGGCAAAATAGCCGGTTTTCGGCGCCTGCGCCGATGCGCTAGCCCCGGGCAGGGATAGCAAGACCCCGTTGCACCGCCGGCCGGGCAAGGCCGCGCTCCAGCCATGCCGCGACATGGGAAAAATCGTCGAAGCCGACAAGTTCCCTTGCCTCGTAAAAACCGATCAGATTGCGCACCCAGCCCAGCATCGAGATGTCGGCGATGGTGTAATCGTCGTCCATGATCCAGCTGCGGCCCTTCAGCCTCGTCTCGAGCACACCGATCAGCCGCCGTGATTCGTCGCGATAGCGCGCCAGCGGCCGCTTGTCGGCGATCTCGCGTCCGGCGAATTTGTGGAAAAAACCGACCTGCCCGAACATCGGCCCGATCGAGGCCATCTGGAAGAACACCCACTGGATCGTTTCGTAGCGCCGCGCCGGGTCGGCCGGGATCAGCCTGCCGGTCTTGTCGGTGAGGTAGAGCAGGATGGCGCCGGATTCGAACAGCCCGATCGGCTTGCCGCCCGGGCCGTCCGGATCGATCATCGCCGGGATCTTGCCGTTCGGGTTCAGCGACAGGAATTCCGGCGTCCAGCTCTCGTCCTTGCCGATGATCACCGCATGCGCCTCGTAGGGCAGCCCGAGTTCCTCCAGCGCGATCGACACTTTTACTCCGTTCGGCGTCGGGAACGAATAGAGCTGGATGCGGTCGGGATGGCTGGCCGGCCAGCGCGTGGCGATCGGAAAGGCGGACAGGTCGGTCATCGAAACTCCTGGGATTTTTTTCGCGCAAGCGCGCCGTCGTGGCGCGTGGCAAGACGCGTCTCGCCGTAGCTGGGGATCCGGTTGCGGTCAGACCGCCTTGAACGCCAGCACCGCATTGGTGCCGCCGAAGGCGAAGCCGTTGCTGATCGCGGCGCGCACCTTGCGCTCGCGCGCCACATTCGGCGTGATGTCGAGATCGCAATCGGCGTCGGTTTCGCGAAAATTGGCCGTTGGCGGCACGATGCCTTCGCGGATCGCCATCACGCAGGCGATCAGCTCCAGCGCGCCCGACGCGCCGAGGCAGTGGGCATGCATCGATTTGGTCGAGGAGATCGATAGCCTGTGCGCATGGTCGCCGAAGACCCGCTTGATCGCCGCCGTCTCGATCTGGTCGTTGGCCTTGGTGCCGGTGCCATGCGCATTGACGTAGTCGATGTCCTCCGGGTTGAGCCTGGCATCGACGAGGCAGAAGCGCATCGCCGCCTCCGGCCCTTCGATGGTCGGCGCGACGATGTCGGAGGCATCGCCGGAAAGGCCGGCGCCGGCAATTTCGGCGAGTATCGTGGCGCCGCGCGCCATGGCATGCTCAAAAGTTTCCAGCACGACCATGCCGGCGCCTTCGCCGAGCACCAGGCCCTGGCGATCGGCCGAAAACGGCCGGCAGGTGTCGGGCGCCAGCACCCGCAGCGCCTCCCAGCCTTTCAGGATGCCCCAGACCAGCGGCGCATCGGTGCCGCCGGCGAGCATGACGTCGGCGCGGCCAAGCCTGATCTGGTCGACCGCCGAGGCAATGGCGTGATTGGACGAGGAGCAGGCCGAGGTGATGCCGAAGACCGGCCCGCGAAGGCCGAGATTCATGCTGACATGGCCGGCCGCAGCGCCCGGCATCACTTTCGGCACGGTGAAGATGCCGGTGCGGTTCTTGCCCTCGAGCAGGATGGCGCGATAGCTCTCTTCGATCGCCTCCCAGCCGCAAACGCCGACGCCGACGATGGCGCCCATCCGGTAGGTGTTGGCCGCGTGCAAGCTTAGCCCGGCTTGTTGCGCGGCCTCGCGCGCGGCGATCGTCGCCAACAGGCTGAAACGGTCCATCGACACGGCCTGCTTGCGGTCGATGCCGTGCTCGGGAAGCGTCCTGATTTCGCAGCCGACCCTGATTTTCAGGTCATGCAGCTCCGAATTGACGATCGGGCCGATGGCCGAGCGGCCGGCGCGCATCTCGTCCCAGATCGCCGGCACATTGGTGCCGAGCCCGCACAGGCCGCCGATGCCAGTAATGACGACGCGCTTGTGCATTCGGTCAGGCTTTTTTCGCGATCAGCGCGCGAACCGCCTCGACCATGTCGCCGACGTTCTTCAAATTGCTCCAGGCGTCGACCGTGTTCATCTCGATCTCGATGCCATACTGTTCCTCGAGGTCGAAGATGATCTCCGTCAGTTCCAGCGAATGGATGCCAAGCGAGGTCAGTTCGGTGCTGGTGGTGATTTCTTCGCCACCCGGCTCGGCATGAGCCTTGATCTTCTCGATGATGTCCGTTGCCAGCTGGTCAGCCATTCGGTTCCTTCCCCAACCCTCGTCGTTTCCCGGCGCCAACTGATCGGCGCCCGTTTTTCCCCAGGTTCAGACCGTCACCGTCGCCTTTTATCCGGCCAGGCGTTGTGTGACCGTACCAAGACGGCTCCTCTATAGAAACCGAAACGTTGTCAAGCAACAAGCTATATGTCGACAAAGCCGCCGGGGGGGGGGGGGGGGGGGGGGGGGGGGGGGGGGGGGGGGGGGGGGGGGGGGGGGGGGGGGGGGGGGGGGGGG
>NZ_JBVVQB010000079.1:0-25573 GCF_055811775.1 Mesorhizobium sp. WSM4844
CGGAAAACGCTTCCTCGATCAATCCCGCCGGCCGTTGCGGCCACGGATAAAGGTAGGGAAAAGCCAGCGCTCCACAAAACGACACCGACGCCTTGAGCCCGAGGTTCTTCGAAGCCTTGGCGCCGAACTTCATCTGTTCGACCGCCCATTGCTGCCTGGCCTTCGGATTGTTGTGCACCGCAGGCGGTGCGAAGCCGTCGAACTGCGCGTCATAGGCCGGATGCACCGCCACCAACTGCCCCTGCAAATGCGTCGACAGCTCGGTGATCTCGACGCCGGCATCGCTGCAGATGCCCTTCACCTCGTCGCAATAGGCCTGGGAAGACGCCGCTTTCTCGAGGTCGAACAGCCGGCTGTCCCAGGTCGGGATCTGCACGCCCTTGTAGCCCAGCCCGGCCGCCCATCTGGTGATCGACGGCAGCGAATTGAACGGTGCGGCATCGCCCGCGAACTGCGCCAGAAACAGCCCAGGACCTTTCATTGTCGACGGCATCGGCATCCTCCCTCATTATCCACGACCAAGCATAGCGCCGATTGAAAGCAGGGCCAGCCTCTTTGGTCTTTTCTCGACAGGCGCTGGTGCGCACCGCCATTCTGGTATTACCAAATATGCTCATTTGGTCAAGCGCCGCCGCTCGCAGCCATCGCTGCGCAAATGACCTCGAAGCGGGCAAATACGCCAGTTTAATCAAAGAAGTAGTCACCTGATGGGGCTGCCTTGCGGGATTTCTTGCCGTCCAGATGAATTTGATGTAGACCTCTTGTCACGCCAAATTGGTCGAACCAGTTACGAAAAATGCTGGAGCGCCTTGGGGAGGATCATGCAACGCAATCTGGCGGGGTGCGTTGCAGGCGAATTGTTACAGGCGAATTCTGGGAAGGACAGACCATGCATCTTTCGACGCACAACTGGATGCGGGCGGAACCGCTGGAGACGACGCTCAAGCGGATCAAGAAATTCGGCTATGAATCGATCGAGATTTCCGGCGAGCCCGCGCAGTACAAGATCAATGAGACACGTGCCCTCCTGAAGGAGCACGGCATTCGCTGCTGGGGGGCGGTGACGCTGATGCTGGGCGAGCGCAATCTCGCCGCCAGGGACCAGGGCCAGCGCGAGCGCTCGGTGCAGTATGTCAAGGACGTGCTGACGATGATCAGCGAACTCGACGGCGAGATCATCACGCTCGTTCCCGCCACGGTCGGCAAGGTGGTGCCGGACGGCACCGAGGAAGAGGAATGGGAATGGGTGGTCGATGCCGCCAGGGAATGCTTTACCCATGCCAGGAAAGTGGGCGTCAAGATCGCGGTCGAGCCGCTCAACCGGTTCGAGACCTATCTGTTCAACCGCGGCGCCCAGGCGCTGGCGCTGGCCGATGCGGTCAGCCCCGAATGCGGTGTCTGCCTTGACGCCTATCACCTCCATATGGAGGAGTTCAACGTCTACGATGCCATCCGGCAGGTCGGAAACCGCCTGTTCGATTTCCACGTCGCTGACAACAACCGCTTCGCCGCCGGTCTCGGACAGATCGACTGGCCGAAGATCGTCGGCACCCTGAAAGAAGTCGGTTACGACGGCGCGTTGACCAACGAGTTCGTCGCCCCTGTCGACCGCACGCCGGCTGCTCCCTATCCCGACATGGTCGATCGCAACCCGGTCGACATCTCGCCGGAGCAGCTCAAATTCATCCAGGACCACGGTTCCAGCGTGCTCACGGAAAAATTCTATACCGACCAGATGCGCATCACCGCCGAAACGCTGCTGCCGCTGATCAAGTAATCGATCTCTGGAAACCAGCCTTTCCGCCCGACGGCGGCCCCTTACGGCGGCAAGGCAGAGGATGAACATGCGCATCAAGACGGTCCAAGCCTGGTGGGTCCGCATACCGATCGAAGCCGCGCGGCAGCACCGCAGCGACTTCGGTCAGGTGACGACGTTCGACGCCGCAATCCTGCGTATCGAGACCGCCGATGGGCTGGTCGGCTGGGGCGAAGGCAAGAACGCCGCCGGCAGCACCGGCAGCTACGGCGCCCTCGTCCACATGCTGAACCATGAGGTCGGCCCGCAGCTGATCGGCTGCGATCCGGCCGACATCGGGGTGATCTGGGAGATGCTCTACAATGGCGTGCGCCACGACAGCGCCGCGCAAAACGGCCACGCCATGCCGCAACTGGCGCGGCGCGGCATCAGCGTCGCCGCGATCAGCGCCGTCGATATCGCATTGTGGGATATTCTGGGCAAGTCATTGGGGCTTCCGGTTTGGCGGCTGCTCGGCGGCCGCAAGCTTGACCGCATGCCGGCCTATGCTTCCGGCGGCTGGGCCTCCACCGAGGCGATCGGCGAGCAGTTGAAATCCTATATCGCCAGGGGCGGCTTCAAGGCGCTGAAGATGCGGATCGGCGCGATGGACGGCGCTCCACACAATTCCGCCGCCCGCGTCCGCGCCGCAAGACAGGCGCTCGGCCCCGAAGTCGACCTGATGGTCGATGCGCACGGCACCTATACGGTGGCGGAAGCCAAACGTTTCATCCAACTCGCCGGCGACCTCGATCTGGCCTGGTTCGAGGAGCCGGTCATCGCCGACGACAAGCCCGGCATGGCCGAAGTGCGGGCGTCCGGCTCCATCCCGATCGCCACCGGCGAAAGCGAAGCGACGCGTTATGCCTTCCGCGACCTCGCCACGCTCAAGGCTGCCGACATCTTCCAGCCGGACCCGGCCTTCTGCGGCGGCATCAGCGAGGCGATGAAGATCGGCACCATCGCCAGCGCCTTCAATCTGCGCTTCGCGCCGCATCTGTGGGCCGGCGCGCCTTGCTTCTTTGCCGGGCTGCATGTCTGCGCTGCTTCGCCGGCTAGCTTTACCGTCGAATATTCGCTCGGCGCCAATCCGATGATCCACGATCTGATCGAGGAGGCTGTCGAAGCAAAGGACGGTATGATAGCGATCCCCGAGAAGCCTGGACTGGGATTCACCCTTTCGGAACGTTTCCTGGAGGCGCACGCGCTACGCGGCTGATCATGAAAGAAAAGAACCTTCTCGCGGAACTCGCCGCCTATCTGTTCTCCCACTCCGACAAGGCGACCGGCCGAACGCCGTCGGAGCGTGAACTGGCGGAGCATTTCGCCGTCAGCCGCGGCCAGATCCGCGAGGCGCTGGCCATCCTCGAAGCCATGCGCATCGTCGAGCGCCGAGCCAAGTCCGGCATCTACATCGACACCAAGCAGGCCAGCGTCGAGGCGATGGCGCTTTTTGCCAAGGCCGGCCTGCCGCTCGATCCGATCCAGATCTACGAGACCGTCGAGTTGCGCAAGATCCACGAGATCAAGGCTGCCGAGCTTGCCTGCTCGCGCGCCACCGAGGAAAATTTCGAGCGGCTTCGCGAAATCCTGAAGGCTTCGGAAGACCGTATTGCGGCGGGCGAGGGCCTCGCCAAGGAGGACCGCGAATTTCACCTTGAGATCGTGCGGGCAACCAAGAACAGCGTTTTTCACAACATATGCAGCCTCTATTACTTGATGGGCGAGCAACGCCTGCCGATCTACTTCAACGATCCCGAACGCAGCATGCGCTCGCATGCCGAGCACATCCAGATCTACGAGGCGCTGCTGCGCCGCGACGGCAACCTCGCCCAGGCGCTGATGAGCGCCCATCTGCAAGGCGCGGAAAGCTACTGGAAAGGCCTGATCGAGGGCGGTGGGGCAGAACCTCACAGCCCAGCGCTCGAACCGGTCTGACATGCCTAAGATCCTGACGACACACACGCTGCACCCGCGCGCCTCCGCCATGCTGACCGACGCCGGCGAACTCGTCGTCGCCTCCGCCCTCGATGCCGATACGCTGGCGACTGAGGCGAGGGACGCCGATATCATCATCGTTCGCGCGCCACTGCCATCAGCGCTTTTCGAGGGGGCGACGAAGCTCCGGGCCGCAATTCGCCACGGCGCCGGGCTCGACATGGTTCCCATGGAAGCCGCCACGGCAGCCGGCGTGCTGGTGGCAAACGTGCCGGCGGTCAATGCGCGCTCGGTCGCCGAATACGTGATGTTCGCGGCGCTGGCGCTGCTACGGCGCTTCCGCATGGTCGACCGCGACTTGCGGGCGAAGGGCTGGCTGGCCGGCCGCGACCACACCATTCTCGCCAGCGAGCTCGCCGGCAAGACGATCGGCATTGTCGGCTTCGGCGCCATCGGCCAGGCAGTCGGCCACATCGCGGCGCATGGTTTCGAGCTGAACGTGGTGGCGACGACGCGCAGCAGGAGGCCGGCGCCGGACAGGGTCGGATTCCTGTCGATCGATGCGCTGGTCGAGCAGAGCGACATCATCGTTCTGTGCTGCCCGCTGACAGCGGAGACGCGCGGCCTGATCAACCGCGAGCGCATCGGTCGAATGAAGCCGCACGCGCTGCTGATCAATATTTCGCGCGGGCCGGTGATCGACGACGAGGCGCTGATCGAAGCCCTGCAGAAGGACCGTATCGGCGGTGCCGCGCTCGATGTCTTTGCGACGCAGCCGCTGCCGCCCAATCACCCCTATTTCGGCTTCGACAATGTCATTGTCACGCCCCATATGGCCGGCATCACCGAGCAGTCGATGATGCGCATGGGCGTCGGTTCGGCTGATGAGACCTTGCTGGTGCTGGCCAACAAATTGCCGGTCAACCTGCGCAATCCCGAAGTCGTCGAGCATTACCGGCGGCGGTTCCCGGCCGACGCGTAGCGCTACCGCCGTTTCGCCCAATTTCTCCACGACGCTGCACCCCATGCTCGTTTTTCGCCGCACCCCGCTGCTCGTTGCGATCGTTTCGATCTGCGTCCTGCCCTCGGTCGCTGCAGCCGAGAGCAGTTATGTCTATTGCGACAACGGCCTGCGGTGCGTGATGGCGCCCTGTCCGTCGAACAGCGCATTCGACCTTGCCACGGGCAAGATTATCAAGGGCGTGTCGATCGACATCGAGGAACTGCCGCCGCAGGACAAGGCACCCGATCTTTCGGACAAGCTCTACGCCGGCAAGGTCGTCGTTGTTGGCTCCATCGAGAACCGAACCCAGACCCTCAACGGCAAGCAATACACTCTGCCATGGCTGGTCGCGACCGGTATCGAACGCGCGTCCAGGGACAGCGAACGGGGCCACTGTTCGTCGCATTAACGTTCACATCTTCAACGGCCAAGCAATGCCTCGACTTCCGCCGCGATGCGCAGCAGACGGTGGTCGTCGCCGTGGCGCGCCACCAGCATCAGTCCGGCCGGGCGCGCCATTCCCGGCATCGGTAGCGAGGTCGCGCAGAGGTCGAACTGGTTGGCGACCTGCGTGTTGCGCAGCAGAAGGCCTTCCGTGCGCTCACACAGAGCTTCGTCGCTGGTCATCGACACGATGGTCGGCGCGGTGACCGGCGTGGTCGGCAGGGCCAGCACATCGACAGACGCCAGCCGCTCGTCCATGGCGGCGACAAGAGCCGTGCGGCGGCGGATTGCCCTTATATAGGCCGTGGCCGGCACGGCGGCGGCGCGCGACAACGGCTCGCTCACCCGCGGATCGACCGGCGTCGCCGCACCTGCCGCCAGCCAATCTGCATGGACCGCGGCGCCCTCCATTGCCGCAATCGAGGCCCGCCTGGTTGCCGCGCGCAAATCGGCGAGGACGTCATCAATGGACAGATCGGCGAGGCGTGCACCGGCGAGTTCCAGCTTGCGAGCACATCGCTCGAACGCCGCCGCGACCTCTTCTTCGGTATCCTCGAAGAGCACGCCGCGCGGAACGCCGATGCGCAGTCCGGCAAGCGGAAGCGGAACAAGAGCCGCGAACTCTTCGCCCGCCATCACCGCGGCGGCTGCCGCACATTCGGCGACGGTGCGCGCAAGCGGGCCGATAGAGTCGAGCGTGTCGGACAGCGGGAAGACGCCATTGCGCGGTACCCGCCGCGCCGTCGGCTTGAAGCCGACGACACCGTTCAGCGCCGCCGGAATACGCACCGAGCCGCCGGTGTCGGAACCGATCGAGATCTCGCTCGTGCCTTCGGCAACGGAAACACCGGCGCCGGAGGATGAACCACCCGCGATCCGGCCGGCGTCGCTCGCATTGCCGGGCGTGCCGTAATGCGGGTTGACGCCGATTGCGGTGAAGGCGAATTCGGTCATGTTGGTCTTGCCGAAGATCACCGCGCCCGCTTGCCGCAGCCGCCGCACGATGACGGCATCCCGCAGCGCCGGCGCTGCGGTGCTGAGCAACAACGAACCGGCCGTGGTCGGCTCGCCGGCGACATCGAACAGGTCCTTGATCGACAGAATTGTTCCGTCGAGCGGCCCGAGCGTCACGCCGGCTCTGCGCCTGGCATCGGCGGCGTCGGCTGCTGCTCGTGCGGCTTCCGGATAGAGTTTTACGAACACGCTTTCATTGTCGGCGCGGACGGCGAGACGCGAAAGGACGGCTTCGAGGCGGTCACGGGCTGATTGCATGGCACAGTCTACTTTTTTATTGTCGCCCGAACAGCCCAGCACACTGACGTCAATGGCTCTAGCGATAGCCAGTCGCATCGGCTGGTTTGCCGGCGTCCTGAACCTCGGGAACGTAGCGCCACGCGTCAGGCCGCGAGCCGTCGAGATCGGTAAAGCCGTAGACCTGCGCAAGCCCGCCACTCGACAGCGACTGTCCGTTCCAGCGCGAACGGTCCGGGTCCGCCGCAAGCGCCGCCACTGCGCGCCCGATAAAGCGCGGGGTCTCGGAAATGACGAAATGCGGCACTTTTGCTGTCGCATCACGCCAGTTGTCCTCGGTCACCCCGAAAGCTTCCAACATCATTTCCGAACGCAGCCAGCCGGGTGTCAGCGAAATCGAGGTGGCGCCGTGCGGGGCGAGGTCCTTGGCATGGGCCCAGGCCATACGGGTCACCGACACTTTGGCGAGGTCATAGAACGGCGAGAGCCGATAATGCTCGGCATTATACTCCGCGGTGCCGTCGGTGACTTCGACCAGCAGGCCGCCCGGGCGCTCAATCAGAAGCGGCAGCGCGTAGTGCGCTGTGATCAGATGCGTGTCGATGCCCAGCCGCAACATGCGCAAACCATTCGTGAGATCATGTTCCCAGACCGGCTTGTTCCATTCGAACAGTTTCTCGCCGCCCCAAATGTCGTTGACCAGCACATCGAGGCGGCCCTGCTCGGCACGTATCCGGTCGACCAGCTTGCGCACGTCTTCGGCAACCAGATGGTCGACTTGCACAGCGATGCCATGGCCGCCTTGCGCTGAAACAAGCTCCGCCGTTTCCTCGATAGTTTCCGGGCGGGCGTATTCGGACTGATGCGCGCGTGTCGTCCGCCCGGTGACGTAGACCGTCGCGCCCGCGGCACCCAGTTCGACAGCAATACCTCTCCCCGCACCGCGCGTGGCGCCAGCGACCAAAGCGACCTTTCCCTTAAGCGTCATTGAACCTCCCCAGACTCTGACCAACCAATGCTCTGACCAACCAATGCTGGCCTTCTTCAATGTTAAGATATATAAATGATCATTCGGTTATAAATGGATGTCAAGATGCCTCGGCAAAAAACGCAATCCGACGAGGACGTGCTGGAAGCGGCGCACCGGCTGATCCACAGGCATGGCCCGGAGGCACTCACATTTGAACGGCTGTCCCAAACTTGCGGGCTCTCCGGCTCGACCCTGGTGCAGCGTTTTAAGAACAAGGCCACGCTCAGGCAAAGAACCTTGCTGCAGGCATGGGACAGGCTGGACGCGAAGACGACAAAGCTCGCAGACGCGACGCCGAGGACCCCTTTTGGCGCGATCGAATTGCTGGTGGCGCTGTCACGCGACTATGGCGGCATCGAATCCTATGCCGAGGGCCTGCTCGTCCTGCGCGAAGATCTGCGCGATCCGGTGCTTCGCGCGCGGGGGGCGTCGTGGAAGGCATCCCTGTGCAACATCCTCGACTCTTGCTTTGCCTCTGTCGTCGACACGCCGTTGGACATCGGCCTGCTGATGGCATCGCACTGGCAAGGCTCGCTGCTTTGGTGGAGCTTCGACCCGAAAGTCGAAGTTACATCCTATGTCGAAGACAGTTTGGGCCGTTTCGTCGCCGCAATCGCCACGGCCCGAAAACCATAGGGTTTTCGGGCCCTTGCTTGGAGGCAAGAGGCGTCCTACGTTCGACGCACGTGCGGATGGCCTAGGTTGTGCTCCTCGGGCCAAGCAAGAACGCCGCCAGAGCCGCCAGCAACGTCGCGATCCCGCAATAGGCGAAAGCGCTGGCAACGCCGGCATTGTCGACCAGCACGCCGCCGAAAACGGCGCCCAGTGCAATGGCCACCTGGAATGTGGCGACCATCAGCCCGCCAGCACTTTCTGCCTGGTCGGGAGCGGCTCGCACAAGCCAGCTTTGCAGCCCGACCGGCACCGCGCCAAAGGCAAAACCCCAGGCGGCCACCGCTATCGCCGCCACCGCGGGCGAAGCGCCGATGGTCAGCAGCAGAAGTGCTGCGACCGCAATCAACAGTGGCGCCAGGCCCACCGCGGTCTTGAGGCTTCGTTCAGCCATGAACCCGCCGGCAAAGTTGCCGAAGAAGCCACCGATGCCGTAGGCGAGCAGCACAAGCGAGATCGTCTCAATGTCCAGCGCGGGCACCTTCTCGAGAAATGGGCGGACATAGGTGAAGCCGGCAAAATGTCCCGAGGCGACCAACAGGACAACCAGGAGCGCAACCCTGATCATCGGCCGCTTTATTACCTCCAGCAAGGTCCGAACACTTGCCACGCCCGCCGGCGGCAGCTTCGGAAGGGTGGCGATCTGCACCAGCAGCGCCAGGGCGCCGACAACAGCTGCGATCATGAACGCCGTTCGCCATCCCCAGATGTCGCCGACATAGGCACCGACCGGGGCCGCACAGACGGTCGCCACCGAAACGCCGGTGAGAATGATCGACATGGCGCGCGGCATCAGCCGCATCGGGACAAGCCGCATCGCCATGGCCGCCGACATCGACCAGAAGCCGCCGAGGCTGATCCCGAGCATGATGCGGGCGATCAGAAGAACGGGAAGCGAGGACGCAAACGCCGCCAACAGGTTCGACAGGATCAGCAGCACGCTCAGTCCCCACATGACGAGCCTGCGGTCCAGCCGTTTGGTGACGATGGCCATGGTCGGGGCGGCTATCGCGCCGACAACGGCGGTTGCCGTCACCGCTTGGCCGGCGGTGCCTTCGGTCACACCGAGATCCTGCGCCAGCGGCGTCAGCAGGCTGGCAGGCAGGAATTCCGCGGTCACCAGCCCAAACACACCGAGCGCGAGAGATATGACCGCCCCCCACGCCGGCTCGGCTCGTTCATCAGTTTCCGCCGGATCGAGAACGGCTGACATGACGCCTGTCGCGGGTTCGGTCATGATGGGATCTCCGATCTGGTTGCAGCGCAACATTTGGCTGCAGTGCAACATAGGGAGTGACCGCCTGGAGTTTCCATGCTAGAAACACCATCATGCTTGACCATTCGTCCAAAATTCCGGTCACCGGCGATCCGCTGACAGACATATTGCGCGGGTTA
Organism: Mesorhizobium sp. WSM4844; assembly: GCF_055811775.1. Classification (NCBI taxonomy): domain Bacteria; kingdom Pseudomonadati; phylum Pseudomonadota; class Alphaproteobacteria; order Hyphomicrobiales; family Phyllobacteriaceae; genus Mesorhizobium; species Mesorhizobium sp. WSM4844. The sequence goes on from NZ_JBVVQB010000079.1 coordinate 9,529, forward strand.
CGGCTCGACGGCGTCGAATATGCCCGTTGTGAAATGCAGGAGCCCTGGGGCCTCCAGTTTCCGGCCCAGACGGCGGCGCGGTTTCACTTCATCGGCCGCACAGGATGCTGGTTGCTGCAGCCGTCCGGCGAATGGGTCGAGCTCAAGGCGGGCGACGCGGTGCTGCTGCCGCGCGGCACCGCACACGTCCTGGCGAGCGAGCCGGGCACTGAGGCTTCGCCGATCCAGGGTTATGAGGTCGGAGAGGTCTGCAAGGGCGTTTATTGCCTGTCCAACGAAGGCTGTCGGCCGGGGACGCTGCTGTTTTTCGGCAGCATGTATTTCAATCTCGACGGTTTGCACCCATTGCTTGGCATGATGCCGGACGTGATGCGCGCGCACGAGTTGGAAGCCTATGAACCGGCCATCCCGCATTTATTGGAGGCTATGGCACGCGAGGTGACGATGGAGCGTGTCGGCTCCGGCGGCATTCTGGCACGGCTGGCCGATGTGCTGGCCGCCACCGTCATCCGCTCATGGGTCGAGCGCGGCTGCGGCGACTCGTCCGGATGGATTGCGGCGGTGAGGGATCGCGAGATCGGCCGCGTGCTGGCCGCGATCCACCTCGAACCGGACCGCGACTGGACGGTGGAAACGCTGGCCAAGATGATGGGCGCCTCGCGATCAGGCTTCGCCGAACGCTTCGCGACGATCGTCGGCGAAACGCCGGCCAAATATGTCACCCAGGTGAGAATGCACCAGGCACGGCAATGGCTAGTCCGCGACCGGCTGAAGATTTCCGTCGTCGCCGCACGCCTGGGCTATGAATCCGACGCGTCGTTCAGCCGGGCGTTCAAGCGCGTCATCGGATCGGCTCCCAGCCATTTCCGTGCCGAGGAACAGGCCGAGACCCGCCAAGCCGGCTAAACCTGGCCACAGGCTTCAAGCCGCCTGGCATCCTCCCGCCCAACAGACGCGCATTTTTGCGCGACACGGCTTAGCCTGCGTGACGAAGGCTTATCCCGGTCCCCTTGTCGAACAGCACCACCTTGTCCGGATCCCAGGCAAAGCGCACCGGCTGCTCGATGTCGACATCGGTTCTGGCCGGCACGGTGGCCCGCAGCATGGCGTCGCCGACCCGCAGCGTCAGGATCTTTTCGACGCCATGGTTCTCGACATCGTGGACGCGCGCTTCCACCGGCGCCCCGCTCTCGAGATAGAGATCCTCGGGACGAATACCGAAGACGAGCGGGCGACCGTCGGTCTCGCCGCTCGTCCTGGCCCCCCCCGCAAAAGGCAGTTCGAAATTCAGCGGTGCCATCACCGCGCGGCCATTGACGAGCTTGCCGTCGATGAGGTTCATCGGCGGCGAGCCGACGAAGCTCGCCACATAGGTGTCGCGCGGATTGTTGTAGATCTCATAGGGCGTGCCGGTCTGGACGATGCGGCCATGGTTGAGCACGCCAACCTTGTCGCCCATCGACATCGCCTCGATTTGATCGTGCGTGACGAACAGGAAGGTCTGGCCAAGGTTCATCTGGATGTTCTTCAGCTCGGTGCGCAGCGCCTCGCGCAACTTGGCGTCGAGCGCCGACAGCGGCTCATCCATCAGGAACACGCGCGGCTTCCTGACGATGGCGCGACCAATCGAGACGCGCTGCATCTCGCCGCCAGAGAGGCGATCCGTCTTGCGGTCGAGCAGATGCTCGATACGCAAGGTCTTGGCAACGCGGTCGACACGCCTCTTGATCTCGTCGGGCTCGATGCGGCGGATTTTCGGCTTCAGCGGGAATTCGAGATTTTCGCGCACCGTGTAGCGCGGATAGAGCGAGTATTGCTGCAGCACCAGCGCCACGTCGCGCTCGGCCGCACCCCAGTCAGCGACATCAGCGCCGTCGATGAATATCTGCCCTTCGTCCGGTTTTTCCAGGCCGGCGATCATACGCAGCGTCGTCGTCTTGCCGGCGCCGGTCTCGCCGAGCAGCACGAAGAACTCGCCGTCGGCAATGTCGAGATTGAGCCCGGTCAATGCGGTGTGATTGCCGAATGTCTTTGAGATGTTCTTGAGCTGGATATGGGCCATCAGAGTCTCACCCCCAGCGAATTGCCGCTTGCCGTGTCGAAGAAATGCGCCTGCGCCGGGTCCAGCTTGGCGAAGACCTGGACCCCCGCCTTGCCGACGAAACCGGAACGGGTTCGGGCGCGCAGCATCTGTGTCCCGACCTTGAGGTCGACGATGTCGTAGGAGCCAAGCGGTTCGATGATGTGCGCCTCGACCGGCAGATAACCGTCCGCCGGCTCGCGCGAGACTATCACACCTTCGGGGCGAATGCCGAGTGAGAGGCGGTCCTGCCCGACGTTCGCGGCGTCGAGCTGGCCGACCAGTTCGGCCGGGAAAACGAACCCTTCCGCGGCACCGTCGACGGTGACCCTGGCGCCGGAACCGTTCATCGTCACCGCTGCGTTGGCGATGTTCATCACCGGCGAGCCAACGAATTGCGCGACGAACAAATTGGCCGGGCGCGTATACACTTCCGATGGGCTGCCCACCTGTTGCAGAACGCCCTCATGCATGATGACGATGCGGTCTGCAAGGCTCATCGCCTCGATCTGGTCGTGGGTGACGTAGATGGTGGTTGAGCCCTGCTTGATGTGCAGCCGCTTGATCTCCGCGCGCATCTCCTCGCGCAGCTTGGCGTCGAGCGCGCCGATCGGCTCGTCCATCAGCATCGCCTTCGGCCGCCGCACCAGCGCCCGGCCGATTGCCACGCGCTGCATGTCGCCACCCGACAGCGCCGACGGCTTCTTGCCGAGCAGATCGTTGATCTGCAGCACTTTGGCGACCGAGCGCACCTCGCCGTCGATCTCCGACTTGCTCTTGCGCATGGCGCGTAACGGAAAAGCGATGTTCTCGTAGACGCTCATATGCGGATAGAGCGAGAACGACTGGAAAACCATGGCGATGTCGCGGTCGGCAGCTTTGAGATGCTGGACCGGCTTGCCGTCGATGAGGACATCGCCGCCGTCGATCGTCTCAAGCCCGGCGATGGCGCGAAGCGTCGTCGTCTTGCCGCAGCCCGACTGGCCGAGCAGCACGATGAACTCGTTGTCGTCGATCTTGAGGTTGAGGTCCTTGATGACCTGGACGGCGCCGAAGAATTTCTGGACGCCACGAAGCTCGATCTGGGTCATGCGTGACCTTCTTTTTCCGGCGCGCCGGTCGCCTGCGGCTTCTGCCTTGGACCGACCCAGCCGGTGATCATGAACGTCAGCAGCCCGACGATGATGATCGTCAGCCCATAGCGGTGCAGGAAGAGGTTCCACGGCTGGCAGAGCGCGATGATGCCGCACACCATCACGATCTCGGCCGTGCGCTGGATTGTAGCATGGCGGATCATTTGCGAATCGCTCCGAAGGACATGCCGCGCAAGAGGTGGTTGCGCAACAGGAAGGTGAAGATCGCGACCGGCAGCAGGAACAGGAAGGTTCCGGCGGCAATCACCGTCCAGTCCGACAGGCCGGAACCGACCTGGCTTGGAATGAACGGCGGCGCCGTCTGGGCCCGCCGGTTGGTCATGATCAGCGCGAAGGCATATTCGTTCCACGCGGTGATGAAGCAGAACACGGCGGTGGCGGCGATGCCGGTGGCCGCCTCCGGCAGCACGATCTTGAAGAAGGCCTCCATGCGCGTATAGCCGTCGACGAGCGCCGCCTCCTCGTACTCCTTCGGAATTTCGTCCATGAACCCCTTCATCAGCCATACAGAGAAGCTGAGGTTGAAGGCGGTGTAGAGGATGATCAGGCCCCAATGCGTGTCGTTGAGGCCGACCGCCCGGTACATCAGGAACATCGGGATCGCCACCACCACCGGCGGCAGCATGCGCGTCGACAGGATGAAGAAGAGCAGGTCCTGTTCCCCCTTTATCTTGAAGCGCGAGAAACCGTAAGCGGTGAAGGTGCCCATGCCGACGGCAAGGATCGTCGAGGTGATGGCCACGATCAGCGAATTCATGAAGCGGCTCGGATAACCGGACCACTGCACCTCGCCCTTGCCCGAGCGCACCACCTTCTCGCCGCCGTCAAACACCAGTCGCTCCCACCACGGGGCGGCGGCGTATTGTTCCGGCGTCGGCGCAGTGCGCAACTGCGACCGCTTGGTGAACAGCTTTACGAAGGGCGATATCTCAGGCTGGAAGACCACCGTCGGTGGAATGGTGGTGGCAAGGTTGCGCGGCTTGAACGCCGTCGAGGCTATCCAGTAGATCGGCGCCAGGAATATAATCGTGACGATCAGCACACCGACGATGGCGAGCTTGTTGAGCGAACGCTCGGCAGAGGTGGTGACAGCGGCCATGCTAGCGCTCCTTCACCTTGTTCAGGTATTTGACGTAGATGTTGGTGATCGCCAGGATCATGATCAGCACGATGTAGGCGAGCGCGCAGGAGCGCCCAGTCTGCCATTCCTGGAACGCCATCTTGTAGAGCCGGATCGAGATCACCTCGGTGGTTGGCTGGCTGGTCAGGATGTAGGCAAGATCGAATGTCTTGAACGCCTCCATGGTGCGAAAGATGATCGCGATCATCAGGATCGGCGCGACCAGGGGCAGCGTAATGCGAAAGAACGTATAGAACGAGCCGGCGCGGTCGATCGCGGCCGCCTCGTAGAGGTGCTTCGGCACCGCCGACAGGCCGGCGAGCGACAGCAGCATGACGAAGGGCGACCACATCCAGATGTCGGTGATGGCAACCGCGTAGAGCGCCATGTCGGGGTTGGACAGCCACTCGAAGGAGCCGAGGCCGAGCGTATAGTTGATGATGCCGAAGGACGGATCGTAGAGCAGTTTCCAGAACAGGCCGACAACAGCCATCGACAGCATCATCGGCAACAGCAGCAGTGTCGTCAGCAGGCCCTTCAACGGGATATCCCGGTTGAGCAGCAACGCCACGCCGAAGCCGACGACGACCTGGCCGACCACGGAGACGATGACATATTTGGCGGTGATGGCGAAATTCGACCAGATGAACGGGTCGTTGAGCAGCTCGCGGTAATTCTGCAGTCCGACGAAAGTTGCCGGTGCCGCGCCCGATGCGCGAAAGTCGGTGAACGAATAGCCGAGCGAATAGAGCAATGGAAAGATGTTGAAGACGATCAGGAAAACGATCGTCGGAATGATGAAGAGATTGCGGATCGTAAGGTCGCTCATACCGCGGGCGGCGGAGCGCGACTTGGGATCCAGCGTGGTCATGACTGCAGTGGCCAAGGGCCGTTCCTCCGGAAAAGAAAACGGAAGGGGCGGGCTCCCGCCCCCTCCGAGCGTTAGTGCCGTTTACTTCACGCGGTTGTATTTCTTGAACGTCGCGTTCCAGTCCGCGGCGAGCGCATCGAGCACTTCCTTGGCCGTGCCCTGATTGCCGGTGATGTACGGATAGACGCGTTGGTTCATCTGGATGAGCAGCTCGGCATATTCCGGCGTCGCCCAGAAGTCCTTCACCTTGAACATGGTTTCGTAGAAGGCCTTGTTGTAAGGCGTGGCGTTCTGGAATTCAGGCGACTCGAGCACCTTGGCGCTTGCCGTGTAACCGCCGAGTTCCGCCCATTTCTTCTGCGTCTCGTCCTTGATGAACCATTCCAGGAACTTCATCGCCTCTTCCTGATTCTGCGAATAGGAGATGACGGAGATGCCCTGGCCGCCGAGCGCGGCGAACTGGTCGCCGTTCGGTCCTGGAGGGTTGGCGAAGAAGCCGGTGACCTTGGCATTCGGGTTGGAGGCTTCGTTGATGAGCGCCGGGAAGAAAGCGAAGTAGTTCATGCTCATCGCCGCCAGGTTCTCGGTGATCGCCTGGTTGTCCTCGATGAAGAAGCTCTTGGCCCAACCAGGAGGGGTGAAGGAATAGAGCTCCTTGTAGGCCTCGAGCGCCTTGACGTTCTGCTCGGAGTTGATGATCCCGTCGACCTTGTAAGTGGAATAGTCGCCAAGTTCGCCGCCGAAGGAGAAAATGGCGTTCTCGACGCCCATCACCAGAGCATCGTACGAGTTATCGGTGTAGATGGCGACGCCGTAGCGCTTCTCGTCGGGACGGTGGAAGAATTCGGCGATGTCGCGCAGCTGCTTCCAGTCCTTCGGCACGCCGAGATCGTAGCCGTACTTGGCTTTGAAGGCTTCCATCTCCTTCGGGTCTTCGAACCAGTCCTTGCGATAGGACCAGCCGACCGCGTCGCCCTCGGCCGGTATCGACCAGTATTTGCCGGAGTTGGACGGATATTCGGCGTAGTATTTCACCGTTGCCGGCGCCATCACTTCCTTCAGATTGTGCTTGTTGAAGAAGTCGGTGAGGTCGACATAGTGGCCAGCCTCGGAGGCCGCGCCAATCCACTGCGAATCGCCGACGACCATGTCGTAGGCGCTGCCCTTGGCGTTGAACTCGGTGAACGCCTTGGTCTGGAAATCCGGCCACGGCGTCGTTTCGACCGTGACCTTCACGCCGCTCTCGGCCTCGTAAAGGTTGACGAGTTCCTGCAAATAGTTCGCCGGATCCCACTCAGCCCAGAAGATGGTGAGTTCCTTATCCTGCGCGTAGACAGACGTTCCGCAGGCGAGCACTAAGCCGATACCAGCAAGCATGCTGGTCATTGTCTTGCGCATGATGATTTCCTCCCTTGTGCGCATTCTACCGTATCATCCGAGCCGGCGGCGACGCCGGCCCTGGTAGTTCCTTCCGTGATGGCGCCGTTCCGGTTTTCGAGCCTCCTCGCCCAACCGGAAATGGATCGCAGCCCTCACTTTCGACCCGCTATATTGTCCTGATCTGGTATTACCAATTTCGGACGCACGTCAAGCTCTTTCTTGGACGATGGCAGGGCCTCAGACAAGCAGATTCCACCAACATCTGTCTGTTTTTCTTAAATTTTCCTACTCGTTGATACGCAAGACCCTTGTTCGCGCTACGAAACGCCGACTATTGTCAGTAGTAGGCATCCCCATCTGGTCGAACCAGATCGATACTATTCCGCAGCTGTCGCCGGCGCAGGTCTGTTTCCTCCAGCCATCGATTCCATCACTGCAGCCCGCACCAGCGCGCCGGCTGCCCATTGCGCTACCGACATCATCTTGCGGCTGTCCAGTCCCCATATATCCTTCAGCACGATCAGCACTTCGACGCCGAAGATCAGCGACAGGGCCTGTGCCAAGCGGTTGAATTCGCGTGGCGGCAGCCGGTGCTTGAGCGGTGCGATCGCGTCCTTGAGCAAATCGATGCGATGGCCGCGCGTGAAGGCTGGCTCGCCGTCCAGCGTGCCGGCCTGCCGCCGCGCCCACTGGTCGAGCGACAGCTTCAGCGCCGCCTTGAACGTCGCCTCGAAGGCTTCGATGCGTGGCATGGCCGTGTCGAACAGCTCGACGACGCGGCGCTCGGGATCGGCCGAGGCCGACTTCCAGGTGAGGATCGGCCCGAGCCCTTCGTCGACCACCGCCTGCACCAGCGCCGCCTGGCTTGGAAAGTATCGATAGGCGGTGGCGCGGGAGACTTCCGCCGCTTCGGCGACCTCGCTGACCGAGGGCGTGGCGCCCGCCTGCATCAGCCTTGTCGCCGTCTCCAGCATCAACCGCCTTGTGCGGGCGCGCGGCCCGCGCGCCGCTGCAGAACCGGCATCGTCGGGCACTGTCACTGGTTGACGTGAGACATTCATATCAATATGATACGCACGTCTCAAAAAATTGCAATGGCCTTTCGCGCTGCCGAACGGCCGGGGCAAAAGAGCGGCCGGCAACTACGCCGAGTGCGCCTTGAACCAGGGAAACGCAATGAAGCGCGTCTATGTGGTGGGCACCGCCGACACCAAGGGTGAGGAACTCGCCTTTCTGGCCGATGCGGTCGCCGCCACCGGAGCTGCTGTCGCCCGCGTCGACGTCGGAACGCGCAACGCGACCGTGCCGGTCGATGTCCCGGCCGAAGAGGTCGCCGGCCACCATCCCGACGGCAGCACCGCCGTGCTGGGCGTCGACGACCGCGGCACCGCGGTGGCGGCAATGGCCATCGCCTTCACCCGGTTTGTCCAGTCGCGCACCGATATATCAGGCATGATCGGTATCGGCGGCGGTGGCGGCACTTCGATCATCACGTCAGGCATGCGCGCGCTGCCGCTCGGCCTGCCCAAGATCATGGTCTCGACGCTCGCCTCGGGCGACACCGCGCCTTATGTCGATGTCTCCGACATCGTCATGATGCCGTCGGTGACCGACATGGCCGGCCTGAACCGGCTGTCTCGCGTCGTGCTGCACAACGCTGCCCAGGCAATAGCAGGCATGGCTGCGAAACCGGCGCCGCCCCCCGACGGCAAACCATCGATCGGGCTCACCATGTTCGGCGTGACCACGCCATGCGTGACGTCCATCGCCGAGCAGCTTCGTTCGACCTATGACTGCATGGTCTTCCATGCCACCGGCACCGGCGGCCGCACCATGGAGAAGCTGGCTGACAGCGGCTTGTTGTCCGGCGTCATCGACATCACGACGACAGAAGTCTGCGACCTCCTGTTCGGCGGCGTGCTGCCGGCAACCGAAGACCGCTTCGGGGCGATCGCCCGCACCAGGCTGCCCTACGTCGGCTCGGTCGGCGCGCTCGACATGGTGAATTTCTGGGCGCCGTCGACGATTCCGGAACGCTATAGCGGGCGGCTGTTCTACGAGCACAACCCGAACGTGACGCTGATGCGCACGACGCCTGACGAAAGCCGCAGGATCGGCGAATGGATCGGCGAGAGACTGAGCCTCTGCGAGGGACCCGTCCGGTTCCTCATTCCCGAAAAAGGCGTTTCGGCGCTCGACGTCGAAGGCGGCGCCTTCTTCGACCCTGAAGCCGATGCAGCACTCTTCGAGGCTATCGAGCGCACGATCATGCCGGATAACACACGTCGCGTCATCCGCTTGCCGCTGCACATCAACGATCCCGAATTCGCCAAGGCTGCGGTTGCGGCTTTTCTCGACATCGCCAGACAGTGAGAGACGAAGCCATGCCCGCCATACCGCGCAAGAAGATCCTGGAAAAGTTCCGCAAGATGATTGCCGGCGGCGTGCCGATCGTCGGCGGCGGCGCCGGCACCGGGCTGTCGGCCAAGGCCGAGGAGGCCGGCGGCATCGACCTGATCATCATCTACAATTCCGGCCGCTACCGCATGGCCGGCCGCGGCTCGGCTGCCGGCCTGCTCGCCTATGGCAACGCCAACGAGATCGTCAAGGAAATGGCCTACGAGGTGCTGCCGGTGGTGAAGAAGACGCCGGTGCTGGCCGGCGTCAACGGCACCGATCCCTTCGTCATCATGCCGCTGCTGCTGGCCGAGCTGAAGACGATGGGTTTTTCCGGCGTGCAGAACTTTCCGACCATCGGCCTGTTCGACGGCCAGATGCGGCAGAGTTTCGAGGAAACCGGCATGGGCTTCGGGCTCGAGGTCGACATGATCGCCGCGGCACACGATCTCGATCTCCTTACCACACCCTATGTGTTCAACCCCGATGAGGCACGCGCCATGACCAAGGCCGGCGCCGACATCGTCGTCGCTCATATGGGGGTGACCACCGGCGGCTCGATCGGTGCGACGTCGGCCAAATCGCTCGACGACTGCGTGACGGAGATCGACGCCATCGCTGAAGCGGCGCGTGCGGTGCGCAAGGATGTCATCCTGCTTTGCCATGGCGGGCCGATCTCGATGCCGGACGATGCCCGCTACATCCTCGAACGCTGCAAGGGCCTGCACGGCTTTTACGGGGCAAGCTCGATGGAGCGGCTGCCGGCGGAGGCGGCGATCGCCAGGCAGACTGCCGATTTCAAGGCGGTCACGCTGGAGCATCGGACCCAAAAGTCGGAACCGGTTTTGGGAAAATCCGATGCGCAAACAAAAAAAAGCGGTGCCAAGACGACCGCGAAGAAGAAGAAGGGATGAGACGATGACCGACAAGAGCAAGGTGTTTGTCTACCCGAAGGATGTCAGCGCCTTCGGCTTCGACTGGGGCAGGCTGTCGTTGACGGTGGCTCCCGAAGTGAACGGCGCCACGCGCTTTTCCGGTGGCGTCGTCGACCTTCCGTCCGGCAAGGGCCACACGCGCCACAATCATCCGGGTGCGGAAGAGATCATCTTCGTCATATCAGGCAATGGCGAGCAGATGGTCGAGGACGAGGACGGCAATCCGGTCGTCGAGAAGGTCGGCCCCGGCTGCACCATCTATGTGCCGGAAAGCCGCTTCCACTCGACACTGAACACCGGCGATGCGCCGATGCAGCTTTTCGTCGTCTATTCGCCGGCCGGGCCGGAACTGGCGTTGCGCGACCTGCCGGATTTCAGGCTGCTGCCGCCGGGCGGGAAGTAAGCTCTGCACACCCGCCCCTTGTTTGCGGCAGGGCTAATCGCATTTGTAGTTGCCCCCTCATCCGGCCGCTTCGCGGCCACCTTCTCCCCGAGGGGAGAAGAGTAGGCGCCGTCGCTGGCGATCTCCTCTCCCTTCGGGGGAGAGGTCGGATTGTCCCGAATTGCCCTTGCAATTCGGTTGGCAATCCGGGTGAGGGGGCAGCGCCTTCATTGCAAGGCTGTCAAACTCCGCCCCTGTTCCAACCCCGTCCCCTATCACCAAACATCACATAGCCGCTATCGGTGACCGCCACCGTGTCCTCGAGCTTGATGAAGCCGCGCGTCGGGTGCAGCATCGTCGTCTCGACCGAGAGCACCATGTTTTTCTCCAGCGGTTTTTCGGCATAGGTGCCCTCATAGGTCACCGGATGGTTGGTCATCAGAAACGGCGCCTCATGGGTGATCAGCCCCATGCCGTGGGCGAAGAAATCGGTATAGGGCGCGACCTTCGACGCTTTCAGCACGCCTTCTGCGTGAGAAATCATGTCACCACCCAGCGTGCCGGAGCGTACCTTGGAAAAGGCCGCCTGCTGCACCGCCTCGACTTCGGCCAACAGATCCTCGAGTTCGGCATCCGGTTCGCCGAGAATCCCCATGCGGCAGAGGTCGCCGATATAGCCGTGATAATTGCCGCCGGAATCGATCGACATCACCTCGCCCTTCTTCCAGGCCTGCGGCGAGCCGGCGCGGTTGTGGCTGGCGCCCAGCGTCAGCAGGCAATATTCGAAATGCGCGCCGCGATTGGTCTCCTCGCGCCGCAGCTGCTCGATGATCTCGGTCTTGGTCGTGCCTTCGCGCGCCCAGGCAATGGTCGCCAGCATGGAATCGGTGATCAGTTCAGAGGCGGTGCGCAGCTTCTCCAGCTCCGCATCCGTCTTGATCGCCCGCATCCGCTCCAGCATATCGGTCGCATCGACAAGCCTTGCATCCGGCAGCGCCTTGCGGATCAGCGTGTAGGCATCCGACGGCAGGAAAGCCGGCTCGATGCCGATGCGGGCGTCGCCCTTGCCGATTTTCGCCAGGTGCTCGACCGCGAGATTGGCGGCGTCGAGCGTGCCCCAGCAGGCGGCGTGGAAAGTCGGCGTCCAGAACGGGTTGTTCTGGTGCTCGGCGCCCTCCATGCGGTTGCCGATATAGGCGGCGTGGTCCGGTCCGCCCTTCTCGTAGACGACAACAGGCAAATAGCGGCTGTGGCCGATTGCATCCATGGCGGCGAAGAAGATGAACTTGTAGCCGCCAAGCAGATACTGCGTGTTGTGCTTGGAGGTGGCGAGCAGCACATCGATGCCGGCTTCCTCCATCAGCCGGTCGATCCTGGCATGATCGAACGGGATGGTGCTGACGGCATTCTTGCCCGGAACGACGTTCATCTTTCTCTCCCTGAATTCCCTGACCGGCCGATCGGATCGCGGCAGTCTCCAGTCTGGTCTTACCGAGACAAGTCTGGTCCTACCAGATAAGGTCGGATTGAACCGCTTCCCTGTAACTGGTCCAGCGGACGAAATTTTCAAAGCCACATGAGGATGCGCCAAATCCGTCGCTGGCGAAACCCTCGGCAAGGCTCATAATCACCCTTGCAAGGATGCCGTCCGGCGTCCGAGGGTAGTGGCCACCCGGCCGAGTGGCTGAGAGGGACGGAGTTCGATCATGTCAGAGGTCACAATTTCCAGACGCAGCGTGCTTGCCGGTTCGGCACTCCTGCTGGCTTCGACGGCGCTGCCGACGATCGGCTGGGCACAGACGCCGAAGAAAGGCGGGCGACTGGTCGTCGCCGCCGATTCCGAGCCGCGCAACCTCAATCCGGCGATCGTCGCGTCCAACGGCGTCTTCTTCATTGCGAGCAAGATCGTGGAACCGCTGGCCGAGGCGTCCTTTGAGGGCAAGGACGGGCTCAACCCGCGCCTGGCGACAAGCTGGGAGGGCGCCGCGGACGGCTTGTCGGTAACGTTCAAATTGCGCGAGGGCGTCAAATGGCATGACGGCAAACCCTTTACCTCCGCCGACGTCGCGTTCTCGGCGCTGCAGATCTGGAAGCCGCTGCAGAATCTCGGCCGCACCGTGTTCAAGGATCTGGAGACGGTCGACACGCCGGACGAACTGACGGCGGTGTTCAAATTCGCCAGGCCGACACCATTCCAGCTGATCCGCAACGCCTTGCCGGCGCTGACCAGCGTGGTGCCGAAGCACATCTACGAGACAGGCAAGATCGAGGAGAACCCGGCCAACAATGCGCCTGTCGGCACCGGCCCGTTCAAATTCGCCGAACACAAGCCAGGCGAGTATTACCGGCTGGAGAAGAATGGGGACTATTGGGGCAAGGACCAGCCTTACCTCGACGAGATCATCTATCAGGTGCTGCCCGACCGCACCTCGGCGGCAAGCGCGCTCGAGGCCGAAGAGATCCAGCTCGCCGCCTTTTCCGCGGTGCCGCTGGCCGATCTCGACCGCATCTCAAAAGTGCCTGGCCTCAAGGTGATCACCAAGGGCTATGAGGCGCTGACTTATCAGCTCGTCGTCGAGATCAACCATCGCCGCAAGGAACTGGCCGACCTGAAGGTGCGCCAGGCGATCGCCCACGCCATCGACAAGGATTTCGTCGTCAAGACGGTGTTTCTCGGCTACGCCGCCACCGCCACCGGCCCGGTGCCGAAAAACGATCCGCAGTTCTATACGGCCGATGTGCCGACCTATGCCTTCGACGTGGCCAAGGCCAATGCCCTGCTCGACGAAGCCGGCTACAGCAAAGGCGACGACGGCAAGCGCTTTTCGCTGAAGCTGCTGCCGGCGCCCTATTTCAACGAGACCAAGCAGTTCGGCGACTATCTGCGCCAGGCGCTCGCCGCCATCGGCATCGAAGCCCAGCTGGTCAACAGCGACTCGGCCGCGCATATCAAGGCGGTCTACACCGACCATGCCTTCGACCTTGCGGTCGGGCCGCCGGTGTTCCGCGGCGATCCGGCGATCTCGACCACCATCCTGGTGCAGAGTGGCATCCCGGATGGGGTGCCGTTCTCCAACCAGGGCGGCTACAAGAACGACGAACTCGACGCCCTCATCGCCAAGGCGTCCGAGACGCTCGACCCCGCCGCGCGCACGGAACTTTACAGGGAGTTTCAGAAAAAGGTCGCAGCCGACCTGCCGCTGATCAATGTCGCCGAATGGAGCTTCATCAGCGTCGTCAGGGACACGGTGGGGAATGTCGCCAACAACCCGCGCTGGGCGGTGTCGAACTGGGCGGACACCTATTTGGAATCGTGACACACTCGCGCGGATGAAAATTCGCAGCGAAGTCTGTGTGGAAACTTGGTCAAATGCCGAGTTCCTTCACACCCCCCTCTGTCCTGCCGGACATCTCCCCCGCAAGGGGGGAGATTGGCTGGCCGCAACGTCGGCTCGTTTGCCTGCTGCGTTGAAGATTGGCGAAATCGCCGATGACATCCGATCTCCCCCCTTGCGGGGGAGATGTCCGGCAGGACAGAGGGGGGTGCCTGGGCGGGGCATTTCTTACGATCGGCACATCGCCAAGCAGCCGGCGCCGCCATGACCCGCGCGCTTCTCCTCCTTCGCCGTCGCCTTGTCGGCAGCGTCTTCGTGCTGCTGATTGTCGTGATCGGCACTTTCCTTTTGCTGGAAGCCGCCCCCGGCGACGCGGTCGACGCCTATATCGCCTCGACCGGCGGTGACGCCGGCATGATCGAATTGCTGCGTCATCGCTGGGGCCTCGACCAGACGGCGCTGACGCGGCTGGCCAACTACCTCTGGGCGCTGCTGCATCTCGACCTCGGCCAGTCGGTGACGTTCTCGCGGCCAATCCGCGACGTCATCCTCGAACGCCTGCCCAACACGCTGCTGTTGATGGGCAGCGCCACCGCGCTCTCCTTCGGCCTCGGCTCTGCGCTCGGCATCTATGCCGGCGCCAAGCCCGGCGGCTTTCGCGACCGCTTGCTGTCGATCGGCTCGCTGGCGCTCTATGCCGTTCCCGGCTTCTGGCTCGGGCTGGTGCTGATCATGGTCTTTGCCGTCGACCTGCGCTGGTTCCCGATCGGCGGCATCGAGAGCATCGCGTCGGGCATGACCGGCCTTGACCGCGCGGCCGATATCGCCCGCCATCTCGTCCTGCCGGTGTCGGCACTCGGCTTCATCTATCTGGCACTCTATCTGCGCATGATGCGTGCCGGCATGGCCGAGGTCTGGCGGCAGGATTTTGTCCTCGCCGCCCGTGCCAAAGGGTTGTCCCGCCGCCGCATCGTGCTCGCCCACGTTGCCCGCAACGCGCTGTTGCCGCTGGTCACCATGCTCGGCCTGCAATCGGCGCAGATGCTCGGCGGCAGCGTCGTCATCGAAAGCGTCTTTTCCGTTCCCGGGCTCGGCCGGCTGGCGCAGGAAGCGGTGGCAGCGCGCGACACGCCGCTGCTGCTCGGCATCATCCTGGTCAGCGCCGTTCTGGTCATCATTATCAACCTTCTTGTCGACATCGCCTACGCCTTCCTCGATCCGCGCGTCGGCGCCAGCGAGGCCAGCGCGTGAGCCCGCTTCGCCGCTTTCTTCGCACGCCGGAAGCGGTCGCCGGCGCGATCATCCTGGTAGCGCTGTTCGCCATGGCGCTGACAGCGCCGCTGTTCTTTCCTGGCGACCCGCAAGCCATTGCCGGGCCGGCATTGCTGCCGCCCTTTCAGGACTGGTCGCTGCCGCTCGGCACCGACCGGCTCGGCCGCGACGTGCTGGCCGCGCTTCTTCACGGCGCCCGCACCTCGCTGGCGGTCGGGCTGGCGGCGGCGGCCGCAGCCCTTGCCGTCGGCTCGATAGTCGGCACGCTGGCCGGCTTTGCCGGCGGCCTCGTCGACGAGGTGCTGATGCGCATCACAGACGCCTTCCAGACCGTGCCGAGCTTCCTGCTGGCGCTGGCTTTCGTCAGCGTCGTCGGGCCGTCGCTCGGCGTCGTCGTCGCGGCGATCGCGCTCGGCGCCTGGACGGGGCCGGCGCGCGTTGCGCGCGCCGAAATGCTGTCGATCCGCGAGCGCGATTTTGTCGCCGGCGCCCGTGTCATCGGCATGCATCCGCTGGAGATCGCCTTTCGCGAAGTGCTGCCCAACGCTTTGCCGCCGGTGCTGGCGCTGTCGTCGGTGATCGTCGCCGCGGCGATCCTCACCGAGGCGGCACTTTCGTTTCTCGGCCTCGGCGACCCCAACCGCGTGACCTGGGGCGGCATGATCGCCGAAGGCCGCGCCGTGCTGCGCATCGCGCCCTTCCTGTCGATCATTCCCGGCATAGCACTCGTGCTGACCGTGCTCGGCGTCTACCTCGCCGGCGAAGGCGTCGTCGAAACGGCTGCGGTGAGAAGGAGCCTGTCGTGACGACGCTGCTTTCGATCCGCGATCTGACGGTGACCTATCGCCACGACGGCAGCGAGGTGGCGGCGCTGAACCATGTCAGCCTCGATGTCGACGCCGGCGAGCGCTTCGCCATCATTGGCGAGAGCGGCTCGGGCAAGAGCACTCTGGCGCTGGCCATTGCCGGGCTGCTGCCGGGTTCTTCCAAGGTTGGAGGCTCGATCGAGTGGTTTTTGCCATTGTCGCCCTTTGGTGCCAAGGCACCCCCCTCTGTCCTGCCGGACATCTCCCCCGCAAGGGGGGAGATTGCGCTGTCATTTCTGCTTTCGCTAATCGC